>NZ_KQ971081.1:0-242642 GCF_001580195.1 Akkermansia sp. KLE1798 | reverse complement strand
CAATAGTCATTTCCTCCATAATATTTAGTTATCAGTTGTTCGACAGTAGTATAACCGTTTACCTACAATTAATTCAATATATCAATAATTCCCCCATATTCAACATTATTCACAATCTAACATATTATGAAGTATCCTGAATAACTCAATGCAAATGAGTATAATGGAATATATCTATCTCAACTCCACCCATATGCCGCGGTGGTCGCTGGCTTGGCGGGAGGGGGGAGTGTCGAGGACGCCCATGGGGGGCTTGCGGCCGAGGCGTTTTTTCAGGGTGTTGTTGATGAAGATATGGTCAAAGGAATGGTAGGTGTCGCCGTCTTCGTAATAGATGGTCCACGTTTCTCCACGGGAATCCCGGGGTTTCAGACGGTTCAGGCGGGAATCCGTTTTCGCCGGTCCCTGGATGACCTGCACGGAACTGTCCACGGGGCCGTCATTGAAATCTCCGTATAACAACAGGGGCATGCCGTCCTGGGAGGCCATGACGCCGTTCAGGTAGTCGCGCAGGGCATAGGCTTCCCTTCTGCGGGTTTCCTCCGCGGAGCCGTCGCGGCTCAGCCGGGATTTCAAATGAACGCCTATGAGGCGGAACTGGCGGGAATCCGGCGTTTTTACGGTGGCGTCCAGAATGCCGCGGAGCATCGTTTTACGCCGTTTGGCTTCTCCCGGTACGGGCATATCCGTCACGGATCGGTTGCTGACAATGGGGTACTTCGACAACAGGGCGAGTCCCCGGTCTTCACCGTCCCGCATGACCAGCACCTTGTGCGGCAGCTGCACACCCTTTCTTTTCAACCGCATTTGCAGGTCGTTCACGGCGGCTTCCCCGCCCATCTCGGACAGGCCCACGATTTCCGCGCCGGATTGCCTGACGAGCTCCGCTATGGCCTCCCGCGCTTCCACGGGCTTGTACTTCACTTGAAAATTGCTTCTCCGCGGGTCTTCCGGCACAAAATAGTTGCCCGCATTCATGGTCAGCATCCTGACGGGCTCCCCCTTCTCCGGAAGGGTGATCTTTTCCGGCGCCATTCCCTGCTCCGCCGCCTGCCGGGATGCGGGTACGGCCTCCATCGTGTCCGGAAGCAGTTTCCATTCCGACAGACCGTAGCCTATCAGCGCGCACAGCACAATCAGGGCCGCGATTACCGAAGATCCCCTGCTCCTGGACGTTTTCCTGATCATATCCGTTTCCCTGAAAGAATTTTTCCCGCAAAAGCGTAGTGAATGAATAACACCGCCGTGAAAATTCCGCTCCCATTACTCGGCTTTCACTTCACTTTCATCCGTAATTCATGATAAAACATGAATGTGCCTCCATTGCAACCCAAGAACGAGTCCCAGCCTGATGAGAATACGCTTTCCCAGTATGCGGAGCATACCAGGAAAAGCCTGATTGCACGTCTGGAAAATTGGGAAGACCAGCGCACCTGGGATGAGTTTTACCGCACATACTGGCGGCTCATTTACTCCGTGGCGCTGAAGGCCGGATTAAGGGAGGACGAAGCCTGGGACGTCGTGCAGGAGACCATTCTTTCCATCGCCAAGCAGAGCAAGAAGAACATCTACAACCCGGAACAGGGCTCTTTCAAGCTCTGGCTCTGGAACATGACCCGCTGGCGCATCAACGACCAGTTCCGCAAACGGAAAAAGGACACGGCCATGCTGATGAATCCTGACGCCGGCGAATCCCAGGAACACCCCATCGACAAAATTCCGGACGAAGGCAAGAACAACTTCGACCAGGTATGGGAGCGGGAATGGCAGAACAACCTTCTGCAGGCCGCGCTGGAACGCGTCAAGGCCAAGGTGTCCCCCAAGCAGTTCCAGATTTTCGACTACTACGTGCTGAGGGAATGGGATGCGGCCAAGGTCCGCAGGCAGCTTGGCGTCACCATCGCCCAGGTGTACCTTGCCAAGCACCGCGTGGGCAGTGTTCTGAAAAAGGAGCTGCAATTCCTCCAGTCCCAGGAGGAAGAACACCGGAAATAGCATTTTCCGCAACGTTCAACGTTTTACGATCCCGGAAGATTTCAGGAAAGCCGTTCGGAAACCTCCCGGCATGTCTTTTCCGGGCCCTCCTTCCGGCCGGGATAAGATTCCCTTATTTTGTCTCTTGCCAAGGGTGCTGTTTTGTCGTTAGATTAGCGGCAACTGCATATGCCGCCCTCACGCAACAGACATTCCGCCCAGAAGGTGTTCACCTGGGACAAGATCAAGATGGCCCTGTCAGCGGCGGAAGAGGGATTCTACATCTGGAATATCAAGACGGGCGTCATCCACTACACGGACCGCTGCCTGACCATGATGGGGGCCAGCCGCAAGGAAAAGGCCCCCAATATTTTCACCCAGCCGGAACTCACCATCCATGAGGAGGACCAGGCCTTTTTCTCCCAGGAGGTGCGCCGGTACCTAGACGGGCATTCCCACATGCCCATGCGCATCGAAATCCGGATGAAGAAGCTCAACTCTAAAAGCTGGAGCTGGGTCCGGGTCAACGGCATCGCTCGCCGGGACAAGCAGCGCCGTCCCGTCATGCTCATAGGCGTCTGGGTCAACATCACCAGGCGCAAGACGGCGGAACTGCGCGCTGCGGAGGACCGGGACCTGTTCCATACCCTGATTGAACACATTCCGGACAGCATTTATTTCAAGAACCGGGAATCGCGCTTCGTTCTGGCCAACTCGGCCACGGCCAACAAGCTGGGCGTCCCCACTCCGGCGGACCTGACCGGACGGACGGACGCCTATTTCTTTGACAAAACCATGTCCGACATTTCCCGGAACGAGGAACTGGACATCATGAAGACCGGCCGCCCCATCCGCGCCCGGCTCCATCATGAGACATGGCTGCACAGGGACGATACCTGGAGCCAGATCAGCAAATTCCCGTGGTATGGCCGCAACGGGGACCTCAAGGGAATCGTGGGCATTTCCAGCGACGTCACCAAACTGGTCAAGACGGAGATCAAGGCGAGGGAAACGGCCCGCATTCTGGAAGAACGGAACAAGTCCCTGGAAAAGGAAATCGACCTGGCCCGTGAAATCCAGTTCGCCCTGCTCCCCTACGAGCTCCCCTCCCGTTCCCGCACGGAACACGGAGTGACCCGGAAGGCGGATTTCCACCACATTTTCACCCCTTCCGAAGGGGTGGCGGGCGACTGGTTCGACGCCTTCCCCGTAGGCGACTCCGGCGTAGGGGCCATCGTCTGCGACGTGATGGGGCACGGCATCCGGGCCGCCTTGATCGCCTCCATGCTCCGGGGCCTGATGGAACAGCTTTCCCACCTGGCGGACAATCCCGCCGCATTCCTCACTTCCCTCAACCACCAGCTTTCCAAAATACTGCAAAGGGCCAACACCACCATGTTCGCCTCCGCCGTTTATATTTACCTGGACCTGGAAACGGGCGTCATGACCGCCTCCACGGCGGGCCACCCGCATCCCATCGTGCTGGGGCCGGACGGAATCGCACGCAAGATGCCCCTGCCCCGCGGCATCGCCATGGGCCTGCTGGATGACGCCGCCTACCAGAATGCCCAGTTTCCCCTCCTTCCGGGTTCACGCATCCTGATGTACACGGACGGCCTGACGGAAGCCGCCAACGCGGAAGGAGAGGAAATGGGAGTGGAACGCCTGATTGATTACTTCAACAATTCCACGGCCAAGACCACCAAGGACTTCGTGCATCAGGCCCTTACCTGCGTAGCCAAATTCACGGGCTGCACCAACCAGGCGGACGACATCTGCATGCTGGGCATCAGCTATTCCGAGCATGAGGAAGAAACCGGGCATTAATTGCCGGACTCTCCGTTTCCGGATATTTTCCAAACCCTCACATTCTCGCCGTCCAGCCAGGCGATCATGGAATCGTCCGCGGAAAAAGCCAGGATTTTTCCCGGAGCTTTCATGGGCGTCCCCGAGGCGAAAGAGACAACTCCTTCAGGCGCCCTGTTTCCACCATGGAAATGCAAATATTTTTCCCCCGGAGAAATCTCCATGTAGAAAATGAAGGGAAACCAGTACACGACATCCCCGGAGGCCCTCTTTTTCTCAATATCCCAGATCAACACTGCCGGTTTGTAATTATACATGGAGCATCCGGAAAACTGCGCCATCACAGCATAACGCCCGTCCCGGGTCACATAAAAAATATCCGGCGGATTATTTGATTCAAAGTCCGCACTCCTCTTCGCCCTAAAAGGATTTTCCAATTTGCCTGAAGTTTCCCTCAATTGGCTGCGCATGGTGGAAACGGGCAAATCCACCTTCCGCATTACCTTGTTTTCGGGATCAAAGCATATTCTGGAAAATGGTTTGACGATGCCGAACATGGAGCCCCAGGGAGAAATCGTCTGCCGGTCAGCCACCCCGGTTTTCTCCAGAATCCGATGATGCTCCAGATCATATATTTCCGCACATTCTCCCATCCTGTCTGCTACAAACACTGCCGAACCGTCTTTACTGAACCGGACGACGTCTACGGAAGCGCCTTTTCTTCTTCCCGGTTTCTTCCAGAGTTCCTTTCCCTGCAACAAATCCCAAACGGCTACATACCCGTCCTGATCAAAAAACGCTGCCTTGCCTCCGTCCGGGGAATACGTGAAAAACTTCCCCTTCTCCGATACGGGACGAAATGACGGACTGATGCCTTCCTCCGTCACTTCATGTACCGTCCAGCCTTTTACACTTCCCCTCCCTAAAAACAGGGAGCCATCCGGACTCAGCAAACCCTGGAAAACCGCTTGCCTTTTATAAGGCCCCTGCGTCTTTCCAAGAAGAGTTCCCGCCACGGCATCCCACACGGTATAAAAATAACCATTCTGCCCCCTGCCCGTTTCCGCCAGAATGCGTGATCCATCGCCGGAAAAAGAAAAACTGTTCCATAAGGAAGGCTCGTCCCATAAAGGGGGGCGAACCAAATCCGCGACTTTCTTTCCCGAAGGAATAGCCCACAGGGAAGGCACGCCCTTTCCGCAAACCAGCAGGCGGCTCCCATCAGGGGAAAAAATGGCACTTCCCGCTCCCTGTTTTCCCACAGAAATGGAACACACCTGCCGCCCCTGCAGCGGCGCAGGTTCCGGAAGGGGCAACTCTGCACCGGACAACCTGCAGCAGGCAATGCCGGCAGCAAGGAACTTCATGAAACAAACTTCCATTATCAACATCTAACAAAACGGAAAAATGCTGGCAATTCATTTTTCAATGACAATGGATAACCCATAATCCTTCATGCTCCTTCCGGGCAGTCATCCGGGGTAAACCTGAAATTGCGCCAGAAAGGCACGCTGAGCATCCAGATGGAGAACAGGGCTTCCAGCCCTCCGGCCATGATGATCGTCGCCTGGACTCCCAGGGAATCCACCACGGCCCCCCAGCCCATGGCGGCCAACGGCTGCACGCCGATCGTGACGATGCTGAAAAGCCCCAGAATGGCGGATTTCCTTTCCGGAGGCGCCAGAAGCTGAACGGCGGAAGAGGAGGTAACAAACAGCGTGGAGGTAGCCAGCCCCGCAAAAAAGAAGCACAGGGCCTGCACCTCCACCACGTTGACAATGCCGGCTACGCAAAGGGCGCTCCCCATCCACAGGGTGCCGGAAGAAAGCTTGGCCCCCACCCTGTCGCTCTTGCGCGCAAAGGGCATTACCAGCAGGATGCTGACCATGGCCCCGGCCCCCACCGCTCCCAGTATCAGTCCGGTATTGCGGGGATTCCCGTGCATCAGGGCCGGAACGATCTGGTAGAGGGACTGCCCGCAAATATTCTGGATCAGGGCGCTGAGCATGATGAACAGCAGGCTGCGGGTGGACAATACCGCCTTGAGACCGGAAACCTTTCTGCCGGAACCGCGCTGCTTTTTCGGCGCGGCGGCTTCGGAAATGCGGCCTTTCAGGGAAACCAGGCAGCCGATCAGCGGAAGACTGGCCAGGACATTGCCGCCGAAAGCGGTGGCCGCCCCCCATTCCGCAATGATATAGCCAGCCAAAGCCGGGCCCACCGCCCTGCATGTATTGAATACCAGGGAATACATCCCCACCGCCTCCTGGAGCTGCTTCCGGGGAATCAGGTCCCCCACAAACGCCTGTTGCGTGGGAAAGCCCACCGTCTGGTTGATGCCCATGACCAGCCCCGCCGCATACAAATGCCACAATTGCAGGGCATCCACAAAAGTCAGAAGAAACAGGACCGCCGCCACCAGCCATTGCACGGATTGCACGATAATCAGCAGCTTGCGGCGGTCAAAGCGGTCGCCCAGTCCGGCCAGCAGCATGCCCCCTAAAAAGAAGGGCAGCGCATTCAGGGCGGCCAGCAAACCCACCGCCGTGGCGGAACCGCCGGAAATGCTGTAAACCAGAATCCCCATGGCTGTAACCTGCAGCCACATTCCGATCAGGGCGCACGCCTGCCCGGACCAGAAAATTTGCAGGTTCTTCACCTGAAGAGGCTTGAAAAAGCCCAGCCAGTCATTCAGCAATTTCATTCAACCCCGGCATCCTAATCCGCGCCGCCGGAACCGTCCAGACGCGAGTATGGCACCGGGGAGAAGCCCGTTTCCAGGCCATTTCCCCTCTTCTATTCATCCCGCGTATAACAGGCGGGATAATCGCCGGAAGGCAGCCAGACAGGCAGGTTTTTCATTTTGGCCCTGGCGTGTTCGGAAACGGGCATGCGCCAGATTTCAAAGAAGGGTCCCATGTTCTTCCCCGTCACCTTGGAAAAGGCGGACATCACCCATTCCCATTTCTTTTCATCGCTCAACTTGCCGTTGTCGTAAGGCTTGTCATGGTATTGCAGGGCCACTTGCCGGAAGGCGTCAAACCCCAGATGGTACATCAGCTCCACCCAGAAGAAGAGCTGCACCTTGTTGGGCGCGTCCTTGTAAGTCTGGCTTCCGGTAAAATATTTCTTTAGTTCGGAGCTCATGCCGTACGGCCCCATGCCCCCGCCCCAGCAGGACTCGTAATTCTTGCCCGTCCCCATGACTTCACAGAGCATGGAGAAAATGTTGACGGAAACTTCCGTCTGCCCCTCCATCGTGAACGGAGGCGCCTGATGGTTGTGCCCCAGTTCATGCCAAAGCCCCCAGCTTCCGGAATTGACGATGGCGCCGCTGGCGATCGAATTCGTCCAGTCGGTCGTCGCCATGGCGGGATAGCCGGAGTGCCCGGCCCCCGCGGAAATCTGCCTGTCCACGACAAAGCGCATGGGATGATGAAGGCGGTCCGGCTTGGTATCCCATCCCATGATCCAATCCTGGAGCGCCATGTTCTTTTGCAGGAATTCCGCCACCTTCTGAACGTCGGGGCAGCGTTTCAACTGCTCCACCGGCATGGTCATCACCAGGCGCGGCATGCGAATTTCCCCCCACGGGGCCTTGCAATTTTCCAACTGAGCCGCCCACTGTTCCGGAGTGGTCACCCCCAAAATGAAGAGAGGCGCCGGAGTGGCTCCGGAAATCTGCACCTTGAAGGTCCGGCCCCTCTTGGAACGCTTGCCCACGTTCACATACACCAGGCCGCCCATCGGATTCACCAGCTTCACGCGTCCCCGGTCCGCCGGAACCTGCACCGTTATTTCCGGAACCCTTCTCCAGGCATCCAGCTTGTGCAGGCTGTCCGTATGGCACCCGATGCGGATTCCGAGAGAACTCTCCTTGGGCGCCCCGGAGAGGGAACATGAAATTTCCGATCCCGGCGGGGCATACAGACCCGTGCTGTGCCAGCCCGTAATGTTGGAATCTATCTCCACCGTGCGCCTCACGAGCGGAGCGCCATCCTCCGGAGCTCCGGGAAAATCCTTTGCCGCCGGGCAGGCCTTCAGGGTGGAAGGCTTGTCGCCCTTCCAGGAACGGCACCTTTCCAGCAGGCCATCCATGCGCTTGTCATCCGTCCCTCTTTTCCACGGTGTACTGCCGGAAGGGAATTCCTCCATGCCCGCCAATTTTTCAGCCTTGTCCCATGACCATGTTTCCAGGGGCTTGTCGGCATCCATCGGTATTTCATCCTTGCAGACGGTGGCGTACACGGAAAGATCCGGCATGGGATTCTTGACGGGCTGCGGAAAGCGCCCCTCGGGTTCCGGCTCTTCCTCCTCGGCGGGTTCTTCCTGCCGGCGCTCCTGTTCCTCCCGCTCACGGCGTTCCAGCTCTTCCCTCCTCCTCTTTTCCTCTTCCTCCCGCTTGGCCTGCTCCTGAAGCTTTTGCGCCGCCTCCCGTTCCAGGACCTCCTTCTTCTTCTTCGCTTCTTCCCTGGCCAGTTCGGCGGCTTCACGCTCCTTCTCCCGGCGTTCCCTTATTTCCTTTTCCCGCTGCTTTCTCTGTTTTTCAGCGGCGGCCTTCATGGCTTTCTCCTTTGCCTGGCGTTCAGCGGTCAACTCCTGCGCCACCCTTTTCTTTTCCTGGTTGTCCTGATACAAATAATATCCGGCGCCGGCGCCGCAAATCAACAGCAACACCAGGAACCATCCTACGGCAGAGCCCCTGCCTGCCTTGCGGGACAACGAAGAAACATGCATGGAATTAGAAATAAAGATTTACATTATTCCTGCATGGGAAAAGGACGTTGTCAACAGGATTCTTTCCGTCCCTTGCACAATATAATGCGCCGCTTCCCAATCCCCGGCAAAGAAGCTCATTCAGTAAGCGGTTCATCCGCACCCCGTTTCCGTTCCGCTGCCTTCAAGACATCCGTCCGCATGCCGAAATGCGGAAGAGCCCCGTTCACCAGGCCGTCCAGAACTCCCATGGTTCGCGCTTGTGGACTGATGTAGCCGGGGCCGGAAGCGACCATGGCCTTCACTTCATCCGCCGCATTGGACGGACAGCAACGGAATGCTTCCGGCAAATTCCTCATGGCGTCCAGGTCATTGTGCCCGTCGCCGAAAATGGCCGCATGAGCATGAGGGATGCCGAACCGGGACGCTACAAAAGCCAGAGCCGTTCCCTTGTTGTAATCCCGGTGGCTGAAACGCAGGTAAGGCCCCGCCCTCTGCGTGACGATTTCCTCGTAAGGAGCCACCGTTCCATGAATCACGCCGGACACGGCATCCAGCCCCCGCGCATCGTTCACCACCAGGGAAAAGGCGTCATGCTGCTGCCTCTGGAGCTCCAGCCCGGAAAACTGCTTTTCCAGATGCTCCATCAGCTCCTCCAGCATGCGGCCATACCGGCTAAACAGGGAATCATGGGCAACCGCACATGCATCGTTCCAGCACACGCCGGGCATCAGGCGGCCTTCCGCATCCGCCAGATGGACGTTGCGTTCCATGGTCACGGTAAAATCCGGGGCAAACGCTTCCGGATCATCCTGAAACATGTCCATCAGGCCCTCCCTCAGGTAAACCGGGTCACGCCCCGTATTGATGCCCCAAAGCACGCCATAGCGTGCCCGGAGCGCACGCATGAGGCGGAAAAAACTGCGGCGCTCCCCGGCAGTACCGCCCAGGGTGAACAGGGTATCGTCAAAATCGAACGAAAAAAGGTACCGGGCCTCTCCGGGCAGCGGAAGTGCCCGGACCGGAAGAAAACGCATCAATTCCATCTCAGGCCAGTCCTCCCTTCATTCCCACAGCGCCGCTCGCTTCCACCACGGGTTCCGCCAGCGGAATGTCGTCTTCCACCGGTTCGGCATTGGGAATATCCTCCTCCACCGGTTCCGCGGACGGGATGGTTTCAGGCACGGGCTCTGCCACGGGAATCCCTTCCTTCTGCGGCTGAGGGCTTGCCGGAGGTTTCACAGCAGGAGCGGCAGGACGGGAGGGCGGAGAGGAAACGGCGGGACGGCCTTCCGCCGCAGCGGGAATCTTCACTTTGGCCCCCACGCCCGCGCGCACCTGGCGGGCAATGGGCGTGTTCATGTCCACGGCATGGGTGACGGGAAGACTGCCGACGGGAATCTCCTCTCCCGGCTTGCGCATGTGGATTTCCACGCGCCGGTTGGCGGCCTGCGCATTCTGGTCCCCCTTGGTGGACACTACGGGGCGGGAAGCCCCGCAAGCCCTGATGTACAGCCTGCATTCCCCGTTGGGCCGCGTCAGTGAAATGCCGTTATCCAGCAGCCACTGGCGCACCGCGTTCGCCCGCATGAGGGAAAGCACGGCGTTATATTCCTCAGAGCCGAAACTGTCCGTGTGCCCCTCCACAATGAAAATCGTGTCCGGATTCTTCATCATCAGCCCCGCAAGCTGGAGCATGCTGAGACGGGCGGAATTCTTCATCACCGCCTTGTTGTACTCAAACAGGAGATCCGCCCCCAGCCTGCTGTACCCGCTGTCCTTCCCCAGATTGGACTGGGCCATCAGCTGGGCCAGGGACTTGCTGCCGTCCGGCAAATGGGAATCGTCCTGGCCGCCTGCGCCCTTCAGCTTGTTATTGTACCATTCATCCGGATTGACCATCTCCGGCTCCGCCGTCTTGACGGTCGCCGGACTGGCGGAAGGCTTCAGCGCTTCCGGAGGGGAAAGCTCCGGAAGCCCCTGGGCAATGGATTTCATGTCCACCAGGGGCATTTGGGGAGAGAGGGATTCCGGAGGGGAGGGAGAAACGGGATCAGCGGAAAAACTGGTTTCTCCCGGTGCAATCACCACCTGTTCCGGAAGCATGTCCTCCAGATCGGGCAGTTCCGGAGGGGGCAGTTCCTTGATCTGCTCAACCACCGGCATTTCAGGAATTTCCGTCACGTCCGGAGCCGGACGGTCGTCCGCCTTCAGAACGATTTTCTCAGGAAGCGGCTTTGAAGCCGGCTCCTCCGCGACAGTCTTGTGGACATGAATCCCCAGGTCGAACCAGCTCAGAACAATAAATCCGAGATAATGCACCAGCAGCGCCGCCAGAACGCCTCCCACGGCCACAGCCGCCAAATGGCGCGGCGCAGGCAGAATGAAACGGCTGCGCCTGCGGCGGTTTTCGCGGAGTTCTCCGCTGTTGTCCTGATATTCACTCACGGGATATTCACTATGCTGCACCATGAAACAAAACGGGGAGCACGGCTCATCTGCCGGACGGCGCCGCAACCGTCACGGGAAAACGGTAGGATTCATTCATCAGCACCCTGGGCATGGGCATGCGGGTATTGTCATGAATCCACTCCGCAATGCCAGCCTGCAGCTCGTCATCCCCATCATACACGTTGACTTTATAGGTTTTCTCAAATTTCTCACCCTTCTTTCCTTCAATGACATGGAGGAAGGTCCGTTCCTTCGTTCCGTAGGGCTCCCCTTCCCGGATGGATTCATAAAGCTGCTTCTTGTCGTTCTTCAGGGAATCGTAAATGCTCAGCGAATCCTCCAGAGTGGAAAAAAAATACTGGTTGGTGCAGACGACCATGGCCGGATAATCCAGCTTCAGGGCATAATCCACCGGAGCCACGTCAAACGTGCTGAAATCCGCGCGCCACGCCACCCCGGCATCCATGAGCCAGAAAGCGGGATAGCACAGCGGTTTCCCCCACTCCTGCTCCATCTCCCGCATCGCCACCGTCTTCAAGGAGGGGAAGCAGTCCATGGACACCATGCAGCGGATGCGGGGGTCTTCGGAAGCGGCCTTCAACAGCACGGCCGCCCCGAACCCCTGCCCCACGGCGGCCACGGGCGGCAAACCTCCTGTTTTCTCCCCCACGGCGTCAAGCAGGGCGGTAACGTCGGCATACTCCTTCAATCCGTACGTGCAGTATGGCCGCGCATTGTCCCTACCGCGGGGATTCCAGACCAGGCAGGAATATCCGGCTCCGGTCAGGCCTTCCGCCAGGGGAAGGGAACCCTGCACGCCGTTGTCCCAGGAAGTGCAAATCACCACCAGTTCCGGCTTTTCATCCAGATGCGGCATGTTGCCCCGCAGCTTCAGGGCGTCCCTCACGCGGTTCTGGCGCGGCGTCAGCGCGCCAGACAGGCGGGGGCGCACCAGATAGCCGGAAATCGCCGTACCGTCGGCGGAAACGGCTTCCACAGGCTCCATAATCATGGACTCTCCGGAAGCGGGAACAGAACTTTCCGCCGCCCCTACCGGAACCAGCAGCGGCGTGGAGGCGTACCAGGAAAACCACACCAGCCCGGCTACCGCAACAAGCACGAGCAGGAAGAATAGTTGAACAAGACGCTTGAACATGAAAAAGGAAGCACCCGGAAAATTGTTGACGGGAAAACTTTTATCCCATCCAGACTACGTTGACAACCACCAACTTCTATCAGGAGATTCCCGGGAACCCGCAAAATGCGGCATCTCCGGCATTTCCGGAGGCGTGCGTCCGCCCCTATGAACGCACTGGCAGGCACCGCTTCTCCTGCCGCCACAGGGGATTGAGCCCCTTTCCGCAACTTCCGGAAGGGAAATAACGCTTTATTTCCCTTCCGTGATCTGGCATTCTTGGCACACACCTTTTTTCATGGCAAACCCGGCACAACATCTCCGCCAATGGTTCACATTCCTTGCCCTGCTTGTGCTGGGAGGCGTGGCGGCCTGGTTCCTGATGCCGCGGGAATGGTCCCAGATGCAGTGGGAAATCCCCGGCACGCCTTCCGAATATCCTCTTGCACAGCTTCTGCGCCCCTGGCTGATCCTCCTCGGCTGCTTTCTCCCCGCCGCGGGCATGTTCCTCTACAACTGCTCCGGCATCATGGACAGGTATGTGGCGCGCACCTGGTTCACCGCATTCATGATGTGCACGGCCATCCTGACCCTGATTTACATCATCGGAGACTTCTCGGACAATGTGGGGAACCTGATGAATCTGGAATCCCCTCTGGAAGGAACTTTCCGCTTTTACCTGAGCCAGCTCCCCATGATCCTGAACCTCATCCTGCCCTACACGCTGCTGCTGGGCACGCTGTGGGCGCTCACCAAGCTTTCCTCCTCCTCGGAAATCACCGGAATGCTGCAATCCGGCAGGTCCCTCCTCCGGATCAACTCCCCGGTCATCATCGGGGCCGTCTTCGCTGCCGTTTACTTCGGCATCTTCGGATTTCACTGGGCGCCGAATTCCACGCTGTACAGAAGGCTCATGTTCTCCTCCCTGAGCCAGAACAACAATGACGACTCCCGGAGCATTATTTACAAGAATGACGCCGAATCCCGAATCTGGTACATCGGTGATCCTCCCGGCATAGACTCCCCGGGCGAACCTTTCAGGCAGGTGCGCGTAGAACAATTCGGCGCTCCGGGAAAAATGGAATACGAACTGTTTGCGGACGAAGCCTCCTGGGACCCGCATTCCAGAACGTGGACCTTCCTCCATGCCATCGAACGTGCCTATCCCCAGCAGCAGCCCCGGGAATCGAACGAAGTTCCCCTATTCTCCGGAGACGGGTATCAAACGCGGAAAAAACCTTATTCCGAAACTCCGTGGCAGCTCATCTCCCCCAATGTCCGGGTAGATACCCAGGGAACGCCGGCCCTGCAGGAAATCATCAAGGCCGGATCCACCAATGCCAAGCAGCTCAGAAGCCTGGAAACGGAGTGGCACGTAAGAATTGCGCGCATGTTTTCCTGCATCATCCTGACGTTCATCGCCATTCCCTCCGCCATCACGTTCCAGAGGCGCTCCACGATGTCCGGCATAGGCATTGCGCTGTTCCTGGCGGCGGCCATGCTGTTCCTGTATGAATTCTTCCCCACCCTGGCATCCGCCGGGTACCTGCCCACCTGGCTGGGCGCCTGGATGCCCAATATCATTTACACCATCATTGCCATCCGCCTGTTCCAGACCAGGCTGGCGCACAGAAGCTTCCTGGAAATGCTGAAAGGCCTGGAAAAAACGCCCGCCCATGACCACCCCTGACTCAATTCCTGAAGACCGTGCAAATGTTGAAAAGGCGCGGAACCTGCTGCACTGGGCAAGTGCCGTAATCTTCGACTTCGACGGCCTGCTGGTGGACACGGAATACGCTATTTACGCTTCATGGCTGCGGGTATTTGACTCCTGCGGCCATCCCCTGCCCCTGGACCTCTTCAACCAGTGCCTGGGCAGCGGCTACACGCACTGGAACCCCGGCGACCATCTGGAAAAACTGACGGGGAGGACATTCGACTGGGACGAAATCAATGCGCTCCGCCAGAAGGAAATCGTACGTGATCTGGAACATGCCGGGCTGCTGCCCGGAGCCGGCGAACTCATCCGCAGCCTGGCGGAAAAAGGAATTCCCATGGCCGTGGCTTCCAGCTCCTCCCATCGCTGGGTGGACGGCTGGCTGAACAAGCTGGACATCATGCCCTATTTCAGAACCGTTGTCTGCCGGGACGACAATCTGCCCGTCAAGCCGGATCCCGCCCTGTTCCTCAGAGCGGCGGAAAATCTGGAGATACAACCCTCCCAGTGCCTGGTATTGGAAGACTCCCAGAACGGCACCACGGCGGCATTCCGTGCGGGCATGCCCGTCATTTCCATCCCGAACCGGGTGACGGCCCAGGCGGATTTTTCCCATGCAAGCGTCAAAATCGGTTCTCTACAGGAACTCCTTTGACAGGTTGCGGCCCATGGCGTATTTTTACACCTGCGGATATTACCGCAACCACGCATCCTTCTGCACCAAACAAAGCATTACTCTATCTTTTTTACGGAAGATCGCGGCAATAATTAGGCACTAAGAAGGAGAACCCTGCTTTCGTCTTCCAGCTTGCAATATCCTCGCCATTTTCCCAACCAATTCCCTCCGCCTCGACACACAGGATTCCATCAACACAGGAGGCTTCATAATACAACTCCTCCTGGGGGCAAATCAGAAAAATGGAACCAAGCCTGCTCCACCGGCCATCCAGTTGAATCCAAATGACGCAGCGGACATTCATCTCTTTCCCCGGTACGAAAGGCTTCAGATCAGGCATTTCCACTGCATCACACTTCAGAAAGAACACGTGCATGGGAATAGCCGCACCCATGACCTGGTTGATTTCCGCCAAAACATGTTCCTGGGTCCGCATCTGCACCCATTCGGGCGGAACAGCCTTCCGGTCCCCGCTATCAGCCGCCGCAGAAATGCTACATACAGACGCCCCTACAAGCAAACCGAACAAACAGAAAAACAATTTCATAACAGGATAGCTTTCTGTATCATGCAGAAAATATCCGTTCGGTCAACAGAGACGTTCAAAAATGAAAACTCTTTCCCGCAGGATTTCTCCCGCTCTTGTTTCTTGACGGAATTCCTTTCATGCCTTATGTAGGGAGAATGCCCTCCCAACATTGCCCATTATATCACTATCGCGTCAAGGACAAGGTCGTCGGCCCCATCAGCCTGGCCGACCTTCATGTTCTGCTCACTTCCAAAAAAATTCCTCCGGACACCATGATCCGTGAAGAACATTGCCAGACATGGATGCCCCTCACGGCGGAATTCCGCCGCCAGGAGCGCCTGGCCCGCCCCCGGACGTCGGCCGCCCTGCTGGCCTGCCGTCCTCCGAAAAGCAGTTTCCTGTTCTACGCCATTGCCCTGTTCAGCATGGCCTGTGGTATTGTTCACTCCGTGATGGAGAACTACTTCCAGTACATGGAAGTGGTGTTCCTGCCTTCCATAGCGTTTTTCATGGGCAAAATGCTGGCGTACATGCACCTGCTCACCGGAGGAATCAGAAAAATTCCCATGGACACCCCGGACCGCTGAAAACACCCCGGCATTTTCATATCCCACACGTTCTTTTCTGCTGAAACCGAATACATTGCGTACTATACCCCGCAGAGTATCACTGAACTGTTACCGGGCCATGGAGAAATAGCGCAACCCGTCCGCATGGATATGTTCCTGGACACGGAAGGACCTGCGGCATTCCGTTTTTCACAGCCATAACCGCAAGGAGGGCTCCCCACGGAGAATACCTCCATGCGCCGTCCAGCAAAGCCGGATAAAAATCAAGTCCTTTCAGGGGAAGAACGTCCCGTCCTCCATCCGTCTTCTAGTTGATGTGGGCGTCCGGATGTTCCATGCAAACAGCAATAACAAACCCGGCCTCTCGTCAAAAACCCATTCTCCGGCAACGGCCCTCCCCGTTGCAGGAAATAGGAAGGGAACCTGAAACAGAAAAACCGCCGGAACCTCCAACGGCTCCGGCGGTTTAAAAACAACAATCCGGCCATTACTTGCCCAGTTCCGCAACGGCGGCTTCCAGACTGGGCACGTCTTCAATGGAAATAACCGTGGCATCCTTGCAGATGCGGCCCATCATGCCGGCCAGGGTCTTGCCCGGCCCCAGCTCAATGAAGAGGCGGTGACCCTGGTCCACAAGCTTCTGCATGGAGGCCGTCCAACGCACGGAACCGCACACCTGGTGTTCCAGCATGCTGCGGATATCGTCGGGACCCTCCACCACGCGCGCTTCATAATTGCAGTACACGGGCATTGACGGAGTACCGAAGGAAACATTCTTGAGCTCTTCCGCCAGCTTCACCATGGCGCTGTGCATCAGGCGGGAGTGATAGGCGCCCGCCACGTTGAGCTTTTTAGCGATCTTGCATCCGGCGCCCTTGGCTCCGGCAATGGCCTTGTCCACGCCTTCTTCCGTACCGGAAACGACGGTCTGGCCGGGACAGTTGAAGTTGGCTACGTCCACATCGCATTCCTGCGCCAGTTTGATGACGTTCTCATCGGAACCGCCGATCATGGCGGCCATGGTGCCCTTGGTGGCGTTGCAGGCTTCCTCCATGAAAGCTCCGCGTTTCTGAACCAGGCGCAGCCCTTCTTCAAAGGAATAGGTACCGGCGGCGGCATGGGCCGTGAATTCCCCCAGGGAGAGGCCGGCGGCGGCTACGGGATTCAGGGAAGGCGCCAGTTCCTTGAGAACGGCCAGACAGGCCAAGCCATGCACATACAGGGCCGGCTGGCAATTGCAGGTGCGGGTCAGTTCTTCGCCGGGGCCTTCAAACATGACGGAGGAGAGAGATTCCCCCAGAGCCTTGTCGGCCTGCTCAATCAGGGCTTTGGCGGTAGGATACTTGTCATACAAATCTTTGCCCATGCCCACTTTCTGGGCACCCTGTCCGGAAAACAATAATACTGCGTCCATAGTTGAGGCGGCAGTATACCGCCCGTACCGGAAAGAAGCAAGAGCGATCAAAAAAGCCTTATCCGCTACAGGACCCCGGCCATGCGCCATTCACGCATCCGGAACAGTTTCCAGCTTCCAAACCATATGTCTTTCCGTCTCTTCCACCAAAACAGCCTGTACATCAACGGCATATTTCTTACTTATGTATTGCAGCACATGCGGCATGGGAAATAGTTTGGACTCACGCTTTTCCGTAAGATAATAGACGGAAGGATCATGCAACAACGCAAACCAACACCCCTTCTCAAACCGTTCCAGCATGAACTGCTCATAAACGGGTAAATAAACCAACCATGAAATGGGAGAAAGACTGTTATTAAAACTAAACACCTCTTTCGTATGTAAAAAGGGATTCCTTGGATACAAGCACGGAATATCGTTGGAAATATAAAACCGATCCTTTTTAGACAGGAGTTGGTGATATTCTCCCGCACTTGTTTCCAAATTCAAATACCTGTTCCACCTTTGCGCAAGAAACCAACCTGCCACTGTTTCCAAAACCAGCAGGCCGGTCAAAATCCACAACCACTTTTTACGTGAGTGCAACGCAGGAATAAAAGAACACTTCTCCGGAGAAATAATCAAAAAAACAAATGCCGTCAGATATGTTCCATAAAGTACATGCCCGGCAACCCTTCCTATGTAAACATATAACAAAAGAAGCAATACCAGGGGAAGCAGAGAACTCCATACATTTGATTTCCGTGTGGTCAACAGCATCACGCCCAATGCCATGATGACGGGAACGGCCCATTTGCTGATCAGTAGCAGCTTGACAGCAGCCGATGCTTTTATTCCATGAATCGCATGATTGCCTTCCTGATGAAGCCGGGCCATTTTTTCCAGTCTCACCTCGGCAGGAATTGAGTGAAGAAACCACATATTGGCTTTCATTAACCGGATTTCTTCCTCGCTCAAATTTAGCTTTTTCCAATCTTTCTCCATATTGGAAAAATCAGGGTAATCCATATAGACGCTTTGCAAATCAATATTCTCATAGGATCGTTTTAACATTCCATTTTCCTGGAGAATCTTATCCTGCAACATGTGCAGACTTCCAAAAGCCAAGGTAACAACAACAAAGACCGTCACCCATTTGCCAATACTCCTCCAAGGGCACTGCCGACGATAACATTTGTATAAAAAACGAATCAGTTGAAACGTTAAAAACGGATATAATATATAAATACTCTTCTCTCTCCACGCCAGCCCCAGCAGGACAAACAAAATACCACATATATAGGACAGCCAAGCTCTTTGAGAGAAAGGAAAAACCAAACACGTCACGCCTGCCAGAAGAAGCGTTAATGCCAGCTGAGTATACTGCATGTAAAGATAGGCATCACAGGCAAAAAACAGACTTCCTCCGCCTGCAATAGCATACAGCAATGTGGCGTTTGATGGAGAATTGTTTCCATAAGAGTTGATGGCCCGGAACATCCCTCCGCAGATCATGATCCAAGACACATACGTCATCCCGTAGGCAAAGAGGGAATACCATGCAATTCCGGGAAATTTTTCCCAAACCCATCCCAATGCGAACGACAGACAGGGATGAAGCTGCCCCGTATACCACCAGCCTGAAAAATCATTGGCTATCAGCCATTCAATAATCACATCATCACAAACTCCATACCCTATGGGCAATAAAACCACGGCCAAAAGCAATAACAGTCCATGTAAGACGGAAGCTGCCAGCCAGGGGTGATTTCTTATGACAAATGAAACGAATTGGCAATTTACCGCCATGCAGACAATTAACCGCATTACTAATCCGGAGTCAAGGGTTGACTCTTCAGGAGGCATTCATTCTAAAGGGAAAGAACCTGTAGGAAAACAAGCCTTTTCATTGGCAGAGATGTTCTACCGGGAAACATAAAATTCCTACATTCCGTCAGTAATGGTTTCTGGAAAGAGATGAAAGAGATATTCCATCTTCTCCACTATCTTGTTTCCATATAAAATTTCCCATCAAGGCATCACAAACGGATGATGAATTCGACCGTGCATGCCCCTTTTTCCAGCCGCGGCAACCATGGGTTTTCCCGGTAACATGGGAATGAGTACCCACATGGGAAGAGCTCCCGGTTACTCTTGAACAATGTTTGTAGAAACTAAACCGGAAAAATACCCCATCATTGGGAACCCAGTCCATTGCTCTGACATTCCTCCCTTCAAGACGGGAAAATGCACGGGCGGTTTCCCTCTCTTCCCTCTCTTCCCTCTCTTCCCTCTCTTCCCTCTCTTCCATTCACGGCAGCTCCCGCCATCCCGGAAACGGTGCTAGGTTTATCAACTGGGTCAAAGTCCAGGAAAAGAGCAGAAACGGCGGGATAATAAGCCATAAACAGGGTCGGCACCAAAGCCCGCACCTGCATAGAATTCCCCTATTCCGGAATGGATCACGGAGGCAAACACTCCTTCCCAAGAAAACGCTTTCCCCCGCAAATGAAAGTTTGCGGGGGAAAGGATCACCAGGATATCAAATCCCGGATATGACGCTTTTTAAAACGCGGAACAAAAGAACTACCTTCAGGCAGTGGCTTCCGTCGTCGCGGGAGCTTCTTCCGTTTCAGCCGTTTCGCGGGGCAGATCGATGATTTCGATCATGGCCACGAGGGCGGAGTCGGTCATGCGCTGACCAAGCTTGATGATGCGGGTATAACCGCCCTTGCGTTCCGCGCAGAGGGGGGCGATTTCATCAAACAGGCGCTTGACGGCCGTCGTGTTGTGAATGGTGGCGATAGCCTGGCGGCGGGAATGCACGTCACCGCGCTTGGCAAGCGTGATGAGCTTTTCCACATAGGGGCGCAGAGCCTTGGCCTTGGCCAGGGTGGTGGTGATCCGCCCATTGAGGATGAGGCTGCATGCCTGGTTGGCGAGCAAAGCCCTGCGATGGGAGGCATTGCGCTGAAGCTTGGAGGTTTTTACACCGTGTCTCATGATGATATTTTTCTATGTGTGTTGGTTTTGTGAGATTTAGTCGTCGTCGTCTTCGATGTTGGCGGCAATCAGGTCCGCCAGGCCCACGGGGCTTTCCTCTTCCAGGCCCAGGCGCGGCTTGGCCTGCGGCACGGGGCCAGTCAGCAGGGAGGGGTCCACCTGGACGCCCAGGGAAAGGCCCAGTTCCAGCAGCTTGTCCTTGATCTCGTTGAGGGACTTCTTGCCGAAGTTGCGGTACTTGAGCATTTCGCTTTCGCTCTTCATGGCAAGCTGTCCAACAGTGGTGATGTTGGCGTTGTTGAGGCAGTTGGCGGCGCGTACGGAAAGCTCGATTTCATTGACGCTCATGTTGAGCAGCTTGCGCAGGCGGGCCGTTTCCTCGTCCTGGACGGCGGAGGGAGCCTCCTCGAAGTTGACCTGGTTGTCGTCGTAGTTGACGAACACGTCCAGGTGGTGGCGCAGAATGGCGGAGGCCTGGAGCATGGCGTCTGCCGGGCTGATGCGGCCGTCCGTCCAGACTTCAAGGGTCAGCTTGTCGTAGTCGGTCATCTGGCCCACACGGGTATTCTGCACGGAATACTTCACACGGGTGACCGGGGAGAAAATGGAATCAATCGGAATCACGCCGATGGGCATGTCCGGCACCTTGTTTTCGTCGCCGGTGGCAAAGCCGCGGCCGACGCGCACCTGGAACTCGCATTCAAACATGGTGTCCTGGTCCAGGGTGCAGATGATCTGGTCGGGGTTGACGACCTGATAAGTGGTATCGTCAGCAATATCGGCGGCGGTCACGACGCCCTGCTTGTGCACGCGCAGGGAAAGCAGGCGCGGTTCCTTGCCATGGTGCTTGAACTTGACCTTTTTCAGGTTCAGCACGATTTCCGTGACATCTTCCACCACCCCGGGAAGGGAGGAGAATTCATGCTGGGCGCCAGCGATGCGGACGGAGGTGATGGCAGCCCCTTCAAGGGAGCCCAGAAGAACGCGGCGCAGGGAGTTGCCAAGCGTGTGTCCGTAACCGTTTTCAAACGGTTCCGCCACAAAGGTCAGATGGTTCGGATCGTTCGGATCCTCAATCTTTTCCAGGCGGCTGGGGACTTCAAAGCGGGCCAGCGTGGTAACGGCCGTTTCTTCTGCAGTAGTGGTTTCGTTTTCCGACATAATATAATGTAATGTACCGGGTTTCCCCTCAACACGAACACGGCGGGGCGACCCGCCTGAAGGACCAACGGCATGTTTTGGGAACGCTCGTGCGGGGAGCAATTTAACGATCTGCTTCCAACAATCAACTCTTTTCACGCATGCCGGCAATTTTTCTGTGACTTACCGTGTGTCATCTGGCATAGTGACAGGGCAAACGCACACACAAACCAATGAAGCATCCTGATTTTCTGGACAACAGGGATTTCACGGGGGAAGACAAGAAGCGCCCCTCCACCCTGCATATGGACACCAGCTACAAGGCCCTGGAAGGGGACGTAAAAAGACTTTCGGAAACCGCCTCTACCCGGCATGACCCCCGCTATTTGCAGGAATATATCAAAACGGGCATCAACATGGCGCAGTCGGACGCTTCCGACCACGATTTCACCGTCCTGATCCGCGCCGGGCGGGAGATGTACCGTGCCAACTGCGTGTTCGCGCCGTACCGCCACATCCGCAAGGTATCCATCTTCGGTTCCGCGCGCATCCGGCACGATGAGCCGGCCTATGAAACGGCGCGGGAATTCGCCCGGGAAGCCAACGAACACGGCTACATGGTCATCACGGGCGGCGGTCCCGGCATCATGCAGGCGGCCAATGAAGGGGCCGGGGAGGAACGCTCCTTCGGCCTGAACATCACGCTGCCCTATGAACAGACCTCCAACCATGTGGTGGCCAACAGCAACAAGCTGATCAACTTTTACTACTTCTTCGTCAGAAAGCTGAACTTCGTGGCGGAAAGCGACGCCATGGTAGCGTTCCCCGGCGGCTTCGGCACCATGGATGAAGTGTTTGAGACCCTCACGCTGATCCAGACCGGGAAAGCCACCATTTACCCCATCGTCCTGCTGGACTCCCCCGGCAAGACCTTCTGGCTGAACTGGCTGGCCTTCATCCGCGTGGAGCTGGTAGACTCGGGACTGATTTCGGAAGACGACCTGCACCTGATCCACGTCACCAAGAATCCGGCGGAAGCCATCGACCACATCGACCGGTTCTACCGCATTTTCCATTCCTACCGCTTTATCGGGGACACGATCGCCATCCGCCTGAACACCCTCATTCCGGCCCAGTGGGTGGAACATCTGGAACGGGACTTTGCGGACCTGATCCTGCCCGGAGGCCGCATGGTCCAGACCGGCCCCCTGCCGGATGAAGCGGACGAACCCCATCTGGACAAACTGCCGCGCATTGCCTTCCCCATCCGGCGCGGCAATTACGGCAGGCTGCGCCTGCTGATCGACCGCATCAACGAGGCCCCCAGCAGGACCTACACCCCCGCCCCCCATGCCTGAACTGTTTCCGGCATGGCTCATCCCCCTGGTCTTCGGGATGGTCGGGGCCTGCATAGGTTCCTTCCTGAACGTGGTCATTTACCGCGTTCCGCTGGGCATTTCCATCAATGATCCGGCGCGCTCTTTCTGCCCGGAATGCGATGAACCCATTCCCTGGTACCTGAACATTCCGGTCTTCAGCTGGCTGTTCCTGAGGGGGAAATCCGCATGCTGCCAAACACCCATCAGCTTCCGCTACTGGCTGGTGGAACTGCTGACGGCGCTGATCTTCGCGGCCATGGCCTGGAAATACGCGGACGCGTCCCTGGCCGCCGCCGTCCTGCTCTGCGTGTGGAGCGCCCTGGCCATCGTCATCATCTTCATTGACGCGGAACATCTCATTGTTTACCGCTCCCAGGCGCTGGCCGCCGCCGCCGCGGGCGTGGGAGCCTGCTGCTTCTTCCCCTTCCTGCTGCCGGACAAGGAGATCATGACCTGGACGGACGCCTTCCAGGGAGCCGTTCTGGGCGGGGCCGCAGGCTATGCCATCATCAGGCTGGTCATTGAACTGGGCAAGCTGCTCTTCGGTTCATGGAAGGAGCATTTCGACACCCCCGCCGCATGGAGCCTGAAAGAACCGGAATCCGACCGGGAGGAATTGCAGCTGGTGATCAACGGCCAGCTCCACGACTGGTCCATGCTTTTCCACCGGACCGCGGACAGGGCCGTGCTCTCCGGCGGCTCCGCCGTTATTGACGGAGAGGAGCAGCCCCCCGGCGACGTTACCCTGTACCGGGACAGGATAGAACTGGAAAACGGGGATGTTTTTCCGCTGGAAGACGTGGAAAGCGTGGAAGGAACCCTCACGGACATTCATGCAAGGCGGGAAGCCATGGGCTCCGGAGACGCCTGGATATTGATGATGACCGGCTGCGTGGGAGGCTGGCAGGGGGCCGTATTCTGCCTTTTCATCGGCTCTCTGCTGGGGATTGCCCAGGCGGTCGTCTCCCGCATGGGCTTCGGTAAAAATCTCCCCTTCGGCCCCGCCCTGCTTAGCGCCGCCTTTATCTGGCTTCTGGGGGGCGACCGGTGGTGGTTCCTGTACATCAGGTTCATTTCCGGAGAATAAATTTTCCCCTCATGACACATTCAGGACCGCGCCCGCAGCCGGCGCGGTCTTTTTTTTGCCGTTTTTCTTTTACAGCCAGTCATTTTTCATACCCATTCCCCGACTGGTGCACGGTGTCCGTCACACCGGGTTTCCGCCGTCGTCCGCGGAACATCCATATTTTTATTTTGAAACCAAATCCGGGCTCGGGTGTTCATCATAACAAAGGGAGGTATTTCCGAACCGCCGCAAGATGTGCGGAAAGGACGCCCTCTCCAAACGCATTAACCTCACCACTCAAAAATTATGACCAAACAAATGATATTAGCTGCGGCCTTCGCCGCATGTTCGGCATTCGCCCAGGATGCGCCCCCGCCCGCCCCGGATATGCCCGGAGCTCCGGACGGCCAGCCGGCCCCGGAAATGAGGCAGGGACCGCGCCACAGGGGCGACGGCCCCCGCCGCCAGGGTCCCCGCTCCGACCAGAGGGAACTCCAGCTCAGACAAATCAACCCCGGCATGATGATCATCGGGGAAGAACTTGTCATGGCCAAGTATGACACCGATAAGGATGGCAAGCTCTCCGATGAGGAAATAGCCGTTCTGCAGGCCGACCTGCAAAAAGCCCAGGAAGCCAAGAAAGCCGCCATCCTGAAGAAATTTGACAAGGACGGCGATGGCAAGCTCTCCGCAGAGGAAAGAAAAGCCATGCGGGAAGAATGGGCCAAGGATAATCCGGAAGCCGCCAAGCGCATGGAGGAAATGAAGGCCCGCCAGGAAGCCCGTAAAGCGGAAATTCTGAAGAAGTTCGACAAGGACGGCGACGGCAAGCTTTCCGACGAGGAAAAGAAGGCCATGCGGGAGGAATGGGCCAAGGAACACCCGGAAGCCGCCAAACGCATGGGAGACATGAAGGACCGCGGCCCCAGAGGCCCCAGAGGTCCTGAAGCCGGCGACCGCGGACGCGGCCCCCGCGGCCCGATGGCGGACGGCCCGCGCCGCCAGGGAGGCCCCCGCTCGGAAGCTCCCCGTCCCCCCAGGGGGCCGGAAGGACGCCAGGGAGGTGAAGGCCGCCGCGGCGACGGTGACCGCGGACCCCGCGGCAACCGCCCGGACGGTCCCCGTCCCCAGCTTGATCCCAACCGCGCCCCCATCATGATGGCCGGCTGGATGCTGATCGAAGAAAAGTACGATGCCGACAAGGACGGCAAGCTGAATGAAGCTGAAATGACGCAGCTCAAGGCTGATGCCGACAAGGCTCTGGAAGCACGCCGCGCCGCACGCAGGGAAGCCAGAAAGGCAGCCCGCGGCAATAACGCGCCTCCGCCCGCACCGGCCCCGGCTGAAGAAGGCGAATAAATCTACCCGCACAGCAAAAGAGAGAAAACAGAGATACGGCCCCGTCTGCCTCACGGCAGGCGGGGTTTCTTTTAGCCGGAAAAACACGGGGAAACGCCCTGCCGCGTGCCATTGGAAAGGAGGGATGCCAGAGCCAGGGAAGCTGTCGGAAGAATCCTCCGCCCATTTCCTTCCATGCTGTCAATCTCTCCCCTGCTGTATGGAAAGCCGGGTTCTTCCCTTCCGGGACACTAAAAAGCCGGGGAAGGCATGGCCTTTCCCCGGCGTAAATTCAACCCATCAGAATACCGAATCAGGCTCCGGCCTTCATGGCCTGCTTGACTTCCGCATGCAGCCCATGCTTTTTGGAGAAGAGGAGCGCCGCCGGAGAAGCGATGAAGATGGAAGAATACGTACCGATCAGGATACCGGCGGAAATCGTCCAGGCAAAGTCTTCCATGGAAGGGCCGCCGAAGAAGTACAGGCAGACCAGCACGGCGAGCGTGGAAAGAGAGGTCAGCAAGGTACGGGAGAGCGTCTGGTTGATGGCCTCGTTCATGATTTGCTCCGCACTGTCGTTCGGGTCCGCATAGCGTATGTACTCGCGGATGCGGTCGAACACGATGATCTTGTCATTGATGGAATAGCCCGCCACCGTCAGCAGGGCGCCGATGTGGATCACGTTCAATTCCGTGCCGCTGATGATCACCAGCCCCAGCACCAGCAGGACGTCGTGCGTCAGGGCGATCACGGCCCCGATGGCGAAGGTCCATTCAAACCGCACCGTCAGGTAGATCATGATGCCCAGAATACCGAAGAACAGGGCCCATGCGGATGTGATCAGCGTGTCGTACCCCATGGACTGGCCGATGGTTTCCTCACTGAACGGCGCGTTGTCCAGCACCGGGAAGGATTTCTTCAGGGCGGAGGTGATTTCCGCCTTATCCTGGGCGTTGTCGGAAAAGTTGACCAGGATATTCACTTTGCTGCTGTCCGTGGATTCAGCCACTTCCTGCACGGTAGCCTTCTGCGTCAGGGCCAGCTTGTTGACCACATTTTCCGCCTCCTTGACGGAAACGTCCCCCTTGTTGACCAGGTAGGAGATGGAGGAACCGCCGGTGAAGTCCATGCCCAGGCAGTCCTTGCCCTTCATGGCGCCCACCACGATGCAGATGACCAGCAGAATGGCGGAAATGGAGCAGGACCAGCCGCGCTGGCCCATGAAGTTGATGTTGCTCTTGCGCTTGAAGAGGTTCAGGAACTTGACGTCTTTCATGATGCCGATCGTGTCCGCCCAGTAGAACAGCACGCGGGTGACGAGAATGGCCCCGATCATGGAGGTGATGACGCCCACCGTCAGGGTAACGGCAAATCCCTTGATGGTGCCCGTAGCCATCCAGTACAGGATGACGGCCGTAATGAGGGAGGTGATGTTGGAGTCGAAAATGGCGGAAAAGGCCTTGTCAAAGGAGTTGCGGATAGCCACGCGGAAGGGGCGGCCCGCTTCCTTTTCTTCCCGGAGACGCTCGTAAATAAGCACGTTGGCGTCCACCGCCACGCCCAGGGTGAGCACGATACCCGCAATGCCCGGTAGCGTCAGTTCAAAGCCGAAGATGGACATGGCGCCCAGCAGAAGCAGGGCGTTAATCGTCAGCCCCACGATGGCCACCAGACCGGCAAAGCGGTAGTAGATGATCATCATGATGAAGCACAGGATCAGGCCCGTGATGCCGGCGTATTCCCCCTGAAGCAGGGCCGTATGGCCCAGGGACGCGGAGATTTCGCTGGCGGATTCAAAGTTGAGCTTGTTGGTCAGCGGGTTGGAAAGGACCTTCGTCAGGGCTTCCGCCTCGCCGGGGCCGTCCAGGCCGGTAATCACGAAGCTCTTGGAAAGAACGGCCTGCACGGTGGGGGCGCTCTTGACCACGTCATCCAGGACGACGGCCATGCGGTCACGGTTGAGCTCCATGCGGGAAGTCAGGTTGTACATCTTGTCCGCGCCGTCGTTGCTCAGGGTGACCGCCACTTCCGTGGGGCGGGAGAGGTCCACGCCCGCATGGACGATGTCCTTGCCCGTCAGGGATTCACGTTTCTCCAGGAAAAGCTTTTCCGTAACATCCTCTCCCTTTCCGTTCTTGAACGTGTATTCATACAGCCTGTAGCCGGGAACGCGCACGCGGCCTTCCGCCACCAGTTCATAGTTGCGGGGGTGGACGGGCAGAATCTGGAGCTTGGCCACCTTGGTCAGGATGGACTTGGTTTCCTCGCGCTTGGCGGGGTCCGCGGCGGGAATTTGAACTTCAATCAGGTTCAGGTCATCCTTCTTCTTGGGGCGGATGATGACGTCGTTGGCTCCGGTGCTGTTCAGGCGGTCCGTCAGGATGGCGCACGCCTGTTCCATGGCCTCGTTGGTCAGCGGAATCGGCTTGCCGTCGTCCCCGATGTTCGGTTCCACGCTCAGCGTGAAGGAGACGCCCCCGGCAATGTCAATGCCGTATTTCAGTCCCTGCTGGAAAAGGGAAAAGAGGGAAAAGGACGCGATGCCGATGATGAAGAAAGTCCCGGCATTGCGCTTGACCTTGTCCTGGTCGGAACCCAGGTACCAAAAAAACACGCCCAGCAGAACCAGGCCGCCTACGAAAATGAACAGAGGGTTGTTGAAGAGATCGTAAATAAACGCGAGAGACGGGGACATGCCGCCGGCCGCGGGGAGAGTATCGGCAGATGCCAGGAGATTCATAGACATTTCAATCCGGATTGGGTGTGAGTAATACGGCAAGGGATTTTGGAGAATTTCGCCGGCAGGTCAAGCCTTCTGTGCGTGTACCGCCGGATGATCCGGTTCCGCCCGCCAAATGCCGGAAAGCGCGGCGCCGCCGCAATAAAAAACCCGGTCTCCCTTAGGGGACCGGGTTGAAAAGGGAAGCGGCAGGCAAGCCTTACATGCCGGCCATCGTCTCCACTGGAACGGAAGCCGGAGCGGCAGGGACGGGACTGGGAACGGTCTCCATTCCCGGCGTTACAGGAGAAACGGGAGCGGCAGGAACGGCAGGAGACAGAGGCTGCACCGGGGAAGCCTGGCGGGAAGCGGTGCGGCCGCGGCGCAGCAGTTCGGAAACGGTCACAAGCTCATACCCGCGGTTTTTCAGTCCCTTCACGATGGCGTCAACGGCCGCTACGGTAGAAGCATGGATGTCATGCACGAGGATAATGGAGCCGGGTTTGGCCCCGTTCACGGCACGGGCGGCCACCACGGCGGAGCCGGGCTTGCGCCAGTCGTTCGTATCCACGTCCCACATGATGGTGGTGAACCCGAAGCGCTGCCGCGCCCAGGAAGCCACCCCCGCATTCGTATAACCGCCGGGGGGGCGCATGACCACGGGGATTATGCCGCAGGCGTTGCGGATGGCTTCATTGGTCCGCTGAAGCTGGTCTTCCGCCTTCTCGCGGGATACCTTGCTCAGATAAGCATGGTTCCAGGTATGGTTCCCCACTTCATGGCCTTCATTGACCATGCGGCGCACCACCTGGGGATGGGCCGTCACATTGCAGCCCTGCATGAAGAAAGTACCTTTTACGTTATTGTTGCGCAGAATATCCAGCACCTTGGGAGTCAGCGTTCCGTGGGGGCCGTCGTCAAAAGTGAGGGCAACCACCTTGTCCGGTACGGCCACGCGGTTCACCGTGGCGCCCGGAATGCGCGGAGCCAGGGGAACATCGTTGTAGGACGGGCTCACGGACGGCACGGGAACGGACTTTTCCGGCAGCTTCACCACAGGGCGGTCCGGCTTCTTTCCCGGAGCGGTGACGGGAGCCAGCGCCGTTCCGGCGGAAGCGGAATTTCCGGCCATCCGGCCATCCTGGTCCTGACGGGAGGAACAGGCGGAAAGACCGATAATCACGGCGCATGTAAGGAATAAACGTTTCTTCATAACAGGTTTTTGCACGGTGTACGCTGATCGGGTCTTCTTGTCACGTCCTAAATCATCCATGAATGCGGCATGAACTCCAATAAAGAACGAATGGGAAAAGAGGGCGCAGACGGCCTGTCACGGATTCTCCATGTCAATGTAGCTGACGGAAACCGTCTTCCTGGGATTGGACGGATCGCGCACTTCCACCTTCATCCGCTTGAAGAACCAGGAACCGTCCTTGAGCTTCATCACGGAATCAATCATGAACCTTTTGGCCAGCTCTCCGCGGCCGTCGATGCCGTCCATCTGCCACATGGCCCCGTTTTCCTTGTCAATCCAGACGCGCACCCAGGCGTACTGCCCCACCTTGGGATTGGGGTTCGGGATCTGGACAATCCAGCAATCCCTGCCCTTCACCGTACTGGCAGCGTCGTCCCTCACGACCTTGGCGGCAGGCCAGTACAGGTAGCGCATGGAAAGGTCTTCATACGTCACGTCCGTTCCCGCGATGGGCACGGAATACTGGGCCACCGGCAGAACTCCCGGCCGGCCGTTCTTCCAGGAAAGGATTTCCTGGCCGCGGTCCCTGAATTTCAGGTCGAACCTGTTCGCTACTCCGCCCTGCTGGTACTGAAAGGCAATCAAATTGCCGCGCAGGCTCATGGAAAAAGGCACCTTCACGCTGCGCTTGCGGATCTGGCCCTTGACGTCCTTGTTTTCCTGGAGGGTGGCCGCCTGGCGGACCCTTTTCAAAAGCTGCCCGGCGTCCGGAGCCGCCCCCTGCCCCCACGCGGGCGCCAGGGAAAGCACCATGACGGCCATGCCCGTAAAAAAAGCTGAAAGTGAAGAGTATTTTCTCAACATGAATTGCTCATACCATCCTGGAAACGCGGAAAAAAACCTTTTCTCAGTCACCGGAGGGCCTCCGTGACATTTTGCTCCGATTTTGCTCGACTAGGTTATACAAAAAGACAAGATGTGCCCAACGACATTTACCAACCACTATGATGGAAACGCCCGCATTCCTCAAACCCATCCAGTCCTACCCCGGAGAAATCGTCCAGTTTATTGAAAGAATACCGGGGGTGGATGTCACCGGAGACCGCCAGACCGTCCTGGAACGGCTGGAACCGTACCACAAAGCGGAGGTGGAAGCTCTCGGATGGAGGTGGAAGGACCTGCGCCGCGCCGAGCAGGTGCACGGCACCAGGGTGGCGCTGGTGGGAGACATCGGCTCCAACTATCCCGTGGAAGGCGTGGACGGCCTCCTGTGCTCCGGCGTTTCCGACTGCGTGCTCGCCATCTACGTGGCGGACTGCGCCGCCGTCTGGCTGTACGACAAGGAAAACTGCCACCGCGCCCTGATCCACTCCGGCAAGGCGGGAACCGCCGGCAACATCATCTCCAATACGATCAAGTCCATGAAAAAATTCCTGGGCGTCGATCCCGCGAACCTGATCGCCGTCATTTCCCCCTGCATACGGCCTCCGCATTACGAGGAGGACATTCCCACGGCCATCAAGGCCCAGCTTCTCAATGAAGGAGTGCTGGAAGAACAGATCCATGACTCCGGGCTGGATACCGCCGCGGACACCAGGCGCTTCTACTCCTACCGCGTGGAAAAGGGGCAGACGGGCCGCATGCTGGCGCTGTTCGGACCGGACCACGCCACGCGCCCCCACCAGATCATCATGTAAACGCAGGGAGCGGAAAACTCCCGCTTCCTTTTTCAGCGCATCACGGTTCCGCCGTGGTGCGCCGTTTTTTTACATGGGCCATATCCGTTTTCGCAGGATGGGACCGGCCGCGCAATCCCCGCACGGGGACAAGGCCGCACCCCTCCGCGGCAGGACCGCTCCGCTCATACCGGACACGCCAATCCATGATGCCGCTCCCGCACTCAAACATCATTTCATTTACGAATATGGCAGTAACAATCACAGACAATTATCAGGTCAAGTACACCAAAAAATGGGGCACCCTGCTTCAACAGCACGCCTCCCGGCTGGACAAATACGTCAGCGTCATGCGCGACTTGAGCGGCAAGGTGGTCTTTCTGGACCAGTTCGGCGTTCTGGACTTCACGGAAAAGACGACCCGCGTAGGCCAGACCGTCCTGAACGAGGCTCCCACCACGCGCCGCTCCATGCGTCCGCGCACCTTCACCAAGGCCATCGGCTACGATGAATTCGACGCCACGCGCCTGGGCGACATGGACCTTCCGGTCAGCAAGACCATTGAGGGCCTCCAGGCCGCCGCGGGACGCCGCATGGACGACGTGATGATCTCCGGCTTCCTGGACACGAACTATGTGGGCGAGGACGGCATGACCGCCGTTCCCTTCAAGGAAAGCCAGCAGATTCCCGTGGACCATGTGGACAGCGGCTCCAAGGCCAGCAGCAACCTCACCGTAGCCAAGCTGCGCGCCGCGCTCCAGCTCTTTGAGGAAAACGAGGCATGGAACCAGGACGCCCCGCAATTCGGCGACCAGCTGGTCATCGCGGTGACCAGCTCCCAAATCATGAGCCTGCTGCGGGAAACGGAGGTCAGCAGTTATGACTTCAACAACGTCAAGGCGCTGGTGGAAGGTAAGATAGACTCCTTCATGGGATTCAAGTTCATCCGCACACAGCGCCTGCCGAAGGCGGAGAACGGCACCCGCTCCTGTCTGGCCTGGGTCAAGAGCAAGGCCCAGTTCGGCATCTGGAACGACTTCAAGGTGAAGCTTTCCGTGCGCGACGACATGGAAGAGGCGCTCCAGATCCGCGCCAAATTCGCCTGCGGCGCCACGCGCCTCCAGGAAGAAGGCTTCGTCAAGATTCTTTGCGACGAAGGGGCAAACTGATCCACCCCCGCAAGCCGCCTCCGCGGCATTTGCGGACCACGCCCCGGACCTTCCCGAAAGGTCCGGGGCATTTTTATTCCCTGCAGGAAAGCGAATTTGACTTTTGCCGCACGCGGGATAGATTGCCCGGATGAAATGGAAACTTCTTCCCCTGATCATCCTCATGACGGCCCTGACGGCTTTTGCCGCGGCAGGAGGGGAGCAGACGCGCGTGCTGATTGTGGACGGCTTCTCCAACCACGACTGGAAACGCACGACGGCCTGCCTGACCGAACTGCTGGCAAGGCACGGGGGCTATTCCGTGGACGTCAGCACTTTCCCCGCAGGCGCTCCTCAGGAGGAACGCGAAGCATGGAATCCGGAATTCAGGAATTACGACGTAGTAATCCAAAACACGAACGGAGGAACACAGGGCCCCGAATGGGGGGCAACAGCCAAAAAATCTCTGGAGCAGTATCTGAAGGAAGGCGGGGGAATGCTGGCCTTCCACTCCGCCAACAACGCCTTTCCCCAATGGACGGAATACAACCGCATGATCGGGCTGGGATGGCGGCCCCGGGATTACGGAACCTCCCTGATCGTCACCGATGACGGCTCCGTGCTCCGTCTGCCGCCGGGTGAAGGAGGCCCTACCTCCCACGGAGCGCGGATTGACGCGCTGGTGACGCGCCTGGGCGACCACCCCATGCACGCGGGACTGCCGCGCCAATGGAGGGCGGCGGACATAGAAGTGTACCGGTACACGCGCGGCCCCGCCAAACAGGTGCAAGTGCTCTCCTACGCGCGGGAACCCGCCACGGGACTCAATTTCCCGATCGAATGGGCGGTACGGTACGGCAAGGGAAGAGTGTACACCTCCACGCTGGGGCACGTCTGGCCCGGAGACCCCGCCCTGAAAGGCATGCAGTGCGCCGGATTCCAGACCCTGCTTTTCCGCGCCCTGGACTGGCTGGCCGGAAAGCCGGTGGACGGGACTGTTCCGGCGGACTTCCCGTCCCCGGACAAGACATCCCTGAGAACATCTCCCGCCACACCGGCCACTACCGCTTCATGAATCCGGACGCCATCCGGAACGCCTCTGGACAGGCTCGTTCATTCCGGCCATAAGAACAACAATCCGCCGCACCGTCCGGAAGGGGTTTCCCTTCATTCCCGGCAACGCTTCCGGCAGGCCCTTCAAATGGATGAATGTCACTAATAGAAGATTGACCTTCCTTTCTTTGTTGGGATAGTAGAAAGCATGCAGCAGATTTTACGTGAACATCAAACCTACCCGCCCAAAGTAGTGGCGTCCATCACCTCCTGGGAGGTCTGGAAAACGCTTAAAGGCAAGGATTTGAAAGACCAGTGCGACTGGGTGGAACTGCGCGTGGATGCGCTGCCTCCGGAGCTCACGCCGGAACAGGTCATGGAATTCAGGCCGGACATGCCTCTGCTGGTCACCGTCCGCTGCCATGAGGAAGGCGGTCTGCGCCGCATGCCGGAAGAGGAGCGCTTCTCCCTGCTCCGCGCGTACATGCCTTACGCCACGGCCATCGACATTGAAATCAAGTCCATGCGCCACGGCAGAGAACTGGTCATGGAAGCCGCCGACCGCGGCATCCTCGTCATCGGCTCCACCCATGACTTTCAAATCACGCCGGGCGTGGACTACCTGCGGGAACAGGAAAAGAAGGCCCGCGCCTACAGGGCGGACATCGTCAAATTCGCTTTCACCCCCTGCGTCGCGGGCGACATTCAGACCGGAGTCCAGCTCTTCAAGAAGCCGAAAGGCCCCATTGCCGTGATGGGCATGGGCCCGATGGGCCCCGTCTCCCGTCTGCTTTACTCCCAATTGGGCTCCTGCCTGGTGTACGGCTACCTGGGGGACCGGGAGGCGGCCCCCGGCCAGTGGCATGTCTCCCTCATCAAGGAAACCCTCCGCAACCTCGGCCCCATTCTCAGATAATTCCGGAGACTCCTTTCCCGCTCTTTCATGAACATCATTACTTCCGCTTTTCTGGCGGCACGCCCAAAAACGCTCACCGCCTCCCTGATTCCGGTATGGGCGGGCTGCATGGTCGTGCAGAAGCTGACGGGCCACTGGGACGTGCGGCTGGCGCTGCTGACCTTCGCCTCCTGCCTGTGCATCCAGATAGCCTGCAATTTCTTCAACGACGCCATCGACCACGCGAAACACGCAGACACGGAACGCCGTACCGGGCCCGTCCGCATGACGGCCAGCGGGGCGCTGTCCCACCGGGCGGTCATGCTCTTCGGCGGCTTGTTCCTGGCGGCGGCGTGCCTTCTGGCCCTTCCCCTCATTGAACTGCGCGGCTGGCCCATCATCGCCATCGGCATTCCCTCCCTCTACTTCTCCTATGGCTATACGGGCGGCCCGTGGCCGCTGGCGTACAAGGGACTGGGGGAAGCGTTCGTCATCCTCTTCTTCGGGCTGGTGGCCGTCCTGGGCACCATTCTGGTGCAAATAGGCACGGCCCCGGTAGTTCCAGGCACGCTGGTGGATTCCCTGGCGGTGTACAACGCCGGAATCGTCCTGGGAATCCAGTGCGGCCTGCTCTGCGCCGTCATGATCTCCGTCAACAACATCCGGGACAGGAAGGAGGACCAGACCACCGGAAAGCGCACCCTGGCCGTCCGCCTGGGGGAAGGAAAGGCGCGCGCCATGGCCCAGGCGTTCATCGTAGCTGCCTACATCACGCTGCCCACTTCCTGCCGGGCCCTGCATCTGGACCTGTCCCGCCTGTGGTGGATGTGGATCCCCGCCATCCTGCTGGGAGGCTACCTGATGCTGCTCATCCGCAAAACGCCGGCGGACAAGAGCATGAACAGGCTCCTGGCCCTCTCCTCCGTCCATCTGATCCTGTACCTGGCCACTTACACAATTTTACCCGGACTCTGAAAAACGCCGCTCCGCCCCAACGTAGTAAAAGACGTATCATGAATCCTCTCAAACTCGCTCCCGTTCTCCTCATTCTTCCCGCACTCTTTTCCTGCACACAAAAAAGCACCCTGGAAATCGCCACCGGAAAGGTGACGACGATCAAGCTGGGCAACGTCGTCCGCATCAAGGAAATCAACGTGCTTACCTCCACGGATGACGGCACCTTCGCCAATATGGCGGGAACCGCGGCGGAAGCCGTCACGCCCGGCATCATCGGCATGGGCACCTCCAAGCTGGCCTCCGCCACCGGTTCCATCGTGGACGGCCGGGTGGAAGCCACCAAAATGATCCGCGTGCGCGTAAAGCTGAAAGACACGAATGAACTGGTGGAAGTCCAGCAGGAAGTCACGCCCAATTTCACGCTGAAAATCGGCCAGGAAGTGGTCATCACCCAGGGCAGCACCCCCGGCAACGTCTGGCCGGACTGACGGACATGCACCCCGCACCTTCATCCTCCTCCGCCCTCCCCGCTCTTTTTACGAAAAGTGCGGGCATGCTCATCTCCGTGTCACCCCTCGCGGCATGGATGAAATGGCAGACTCTTCCCTCCGCCGCCCTGCTCGCGCCCCTGGCCGTCATCGGACTGCTGGCATGCGCCGCACCGTTCTGCAAACGCTCCGCACGCGGCATGCTGGAGCCCCTCCTTCCGCCCATCCGCTTCACGCTGGGGGCGGCCCTGGCCTTCACGGCAACTTGCCTGGCCTCCCAGAATCTTTTCATCTTCCTTCCCGAGGTGCTGGCGGCCATGGGAAAACTTCCGCACACTTTCCTCGTTTTCCTGATCCAGGGAAATCTGCTGGTCCATCTGGCCTCCCTGGCCCTGCTGACTCTGGCGGCGGCGTATTCCTGCATGCTCTGCGTGGGAAAACGCGGGAAAAACGCCTGAAACGTTCCTACCTTTCCCGCATCATGCGGAAAATATCTTCCGGGCGCATGCCTGCGGCGCGCATCTCCCGCAGGCTCATGCTCCGGTCCCTCTTGGCCAGCCTCCTGCCGGAAGCGTCCCTCACCAGCCGGTGGTGGTACCACTGCGGCACGGGAAGACCCAGCAGCGCCTGGAGCGTGCGGTGAATTCCGGTTACAGGCAGCAAATCCTCCCCGCGGCTCACATGGGTCACGCCCTGGGCCGCGTCATCCACCACCACGGCAACATGGTAGCTTGCCGGGCAATCCTTGCGCCCCAGAATCACGTCGCCGAGCTCCTCCGGGCGGCACACCTGCTCTCCGAACCGCATGTCCCGCCAGACAAGCGGACCGGTAATCCGGGCCGCAGCGCGGCAGTCCAGCCGCCACGAAAACGGCTTGCCGGACTTCATCAGTTCCTTTCTCCGCACCTTGTCCAGTTTGAGGCAAGTGCCGGGATAAACATCCACGGTCCCGCCCTCCTGCGGAGCGGCGCCCATGGCGGCCACCTCCCCGGCAATCTCCCTGCGGGTGCAAAAGCACGGGTACAGCACCCCGCGGTCCTTCAGCACTTGCAATGCGTGTTCATAGGAACCGAAACGCGAGGACTGGACCATCATCGGCCCGTCAAAACGGATTCCCAGCCAGTCCAGGTCCTCCAGAATAGCCTGGACAAACTCCGGACGGCTGCGGGTCTGGTCGATGTCCTCCATCCTCAACACGCACCTGCCGGAAAAGCGGTCCGCCAGGGAACGGGCCTCCCATGCGGCCAGCGCATGCCCCAAATGCAGGAATCCGGTAGGGCTGGGAGCAAACCTTGTGACTATGGGAGAATCCATGCGGCGCACTCACCATAAGGAAGGACAAGGCCCATTTCAAACCCTTTCCGGAAAATTATTGCGGCTTGACAGAACGGCCCCGTGAAAGTAGGAGAGTTGCGCTCCCTATCCGTCAAACCACCCGTCACGACATGCCATTTTCCAACATCGACCTCGCCTCCATCACAGGCTGGCTGGACTCCGCCGCCACCCAGCAATGGATTGTAGGCATCCTTCTCATCCTCCTGTTCATCAGCTTCATCAGGGAATGGCTCCCGGTGGAAATCACGGCCCTGGCCGGAACCGCCGTCCTGATGCTCACGGGAATCCTGACGACGGGAGACGTGCTGTCCAGCTTTGCCAACAGCGGCCCCCTGACGGTCGTATGCATGTTCATCCTGAGCGCCTCCCTGGAACGCACGGGCCTTATCGGCGACCTCTCCAAGCTATTCAACAAAGTGGCCAAAGGCAGGGAATTCGCCGCCCTGCTGGTCATCACGCTGGGCGCGTTCGCGGTATCCCCCTTCGTCAACAACACGCCGGTGGTCGTCATCCTGATGCCCATCGTCCTGGCCTTCTGCCGCGACCACAACATCGCCGCTTCCAAGCTGCTCATCCCCCTCTCCTACGCCACCATCCTGGGCGGCACCTGCTCTGTCGTGGGCACGTCCACGAACGTGGTCGTGCTGGGGCAGGTTCAAAAGCTGGGTTTTGAAGGCATCCAGATGTTCACCGTGGCTCCCATGGGCCTCATCTATGCGGCCGCCGGGCTGCTTTACCTGTGGACGATAGGCCGCAAGTGGCTGCCTTCCCGCCCCACCCTCTCCACCATGCTTCCCGGCGGCATCCAGCGCGACTTCCTGCTCCAGGTCCGGATTCCCGCCGGCTCCTCCCACATCGGAACCACCGCCGTGGACCTGATGCAGTCCGAACTGCTGGGGACGAAAATCGTGGAAGTGCGCCGCAGGGGCTTCTCCATGCAGGAGGAACTGCAGCACATCACGCTGGAGGAAGGCGACCGCGTCCTGTTCCTGTGCAACGCCAGAAAAGTCAACCAGGTCCGGGAGGCCAAAGGCGTGGACCTGGGCTGGGACGACAGCCGCGGGCTGGAAGCCATGGAACAGCGCGACGTTCAAATCGTGGAAGGCATGATCGCCAACAACTCCGAATTCGCCGGGCAGTCCCTGGCGGAACTCAAACTGCGCCAGCGGTTCAACATCTTCGTGCTCGCCATCCACAGGCAGGGCAGGAACATCACGGACATGGGGTCGGACACCAAGCTGATTGCCGGGGACACCCTGCTGCTGGAAGGCCCGCAGGAAGGCATGAACCGCATCCTCACCAAGCAGCGCATCATTCCCCTCAGCCAGCGTTCGGCGGACGCCCACAACCGCAGCAAGCAGGGCTGGGCCATTCTGGCCATGGGCATCTTCATCTTCATCGGCCTGCTCGGCTCCTTTGAGCAGTACGGGGAATTCTTCAAATTCTTCGCACGCTTCAATCCCTTCTACCTGGCCTTCATCGGCGCCCTGATCGTCGTCATCTCCGGCTGCATCAAGCCGAAGGAAGCCTACCAGTCCGTGGACTGGGGCATCATTTTCCTGATCCTGGGGATGCTCTGCGTGGGGGAAGCCATGAGCAAGACGGGACTTGCCAAGGCCATCGCCTTCGGCGTGGTGGACACCATGGGTCCGATGGGCTGCCTGTTCGCCATCTCCGGCCTGTACCTGCTGTGTTCCATCCTGACGGAAATGATCTCCAACAACGCCGTGGCCGCCGTCATGGGACCGCTGTCCTATGAAATGGCCCTGCAATTCGACGCCAACCCCCTCCCCTTCATCCTGGCCGTCATGTTCGGCGCCAGCGCCAGCTTCTCCACCCCCATCGGCTACCAGACCAACACGTACGTGTACAACGCGGGCGGCTACAAATTCAAGGACTTCGTGAAAGTGGGCCTCCCTCTCAACCTCCTGCTCTGGGCCATCTTCACCTGCACCATCGGCTGGCTGTATCCGCTCAAATAGGGAACGGTCCATTCCGGTAAAAAAGCATCCAAGCCTTCAATCCGTTGAAGGCTTTTATTTTTTCAGACGCCTTCCTCAGGGTCCATGCTGAGGAAAGGTCAAAGTCAGGGAAAAACACGCTCCATGCCCCCGCACCCCCTTCCAGAAAAGGATATGATATGCGTTTGCATCATGCCGGCTTTTGGATCTAAAAAGCCGCCCGTTTCCGCCAGCTTTCCTTAACGGAGGGTTTACTCCCGCATCAGTCCCACGCGCATGGACTGGCACTTGATCAGGGCGGAAAAGGCGGCATAATCCGCCTCCCTGTCGGAGGAAACCAGGCAGTACTGGTACTGCGGCAGGCAGGCGTCTTCCTGCGCGGCATTCCGCAGACGCAGGGAGATGGTTTCATCACCATCCGTCTGCCTCCCGCAGAGGCGGTTTTTCAACTCCTGCTGCGGCACATGAATGTAAACGTCCGCATAACACCGGGAAAGAATGCCGTCCCGGCACGCGCGGACCTGGGCAGCCCCCTGCACGTCGATATCCATCACCACGGTCTTCCCCTGTTCCAGAAGGTCCAGAATGTCCGCCTTCAGCGTGCCGTAGCGGTTGCCGTGCACCTCCGCATATTCCAGAAAATCCCCTTTCTCCACCCTGGCGGCGAATTCGGAGGGAGTCAGGAAGTGGTAGTCCACGCCGTTCACCTCTCCCGGCCTGGGCTGGCGGGTCGTGCAGGAAATGCTGTACACGCACAGTCCGTTTTCCGTCGCCCGGCGGCATAAAGTCGTCTTCCCGGAACCGGAGGGACCGGAAACCACCAGCAAAGTTCCCAAATGCTGTTTCATGGCTGTTATTCGATGTTCTGAACCTGTTCCCTGATTTTTTCCAGTTCCGTCTTGGCGGCCACTACCAAATGGGACAGCGTGGAGTCATTCGCCTTGGAACCGATGGTGTTGAATTCCCGGAAAATCTCCTGGCAAAGGAAGTCCAACGGCCTTCCGGCGGGGGCGGAAGAATCGCACAGGGTGCGGAATTGGTCAAAGTGGGAGGAAAGGCGCGTGATCTCCTCGGAAATGTCGCACTTGTCCGCAAACAGGGCCACTTCCCGGATGATGCGCTCGTCGTCCGCGGAGACGGAAAGGTCCGCTTCCGCCAGACGCTTGAGCATGGCTTCCCTCAGCCTGACGGGAACGGAAGGGGCGTGTTCCGCGATCCTGTTCCGGTACTCTTCCAGGGTTTCCAGCTTGCTGAGCACATCCGCCTTCAGGTTGGCGCCCTCCGCCGCGCGCATGGCTAGGAAATCTTTCAGGGCCGCCCTGAGGGCCTCTTCCACCGCAGGCCACGCTTCCTCCGGGGAAAGCGCGGCTTCCGCCTCGGAGGCGATGATGTCCAGCCTCAGCAGGTCGGACGCCTGCAACGTCATGGGCCGGGCCGCCAGATCGGAGGCGCGGTTCAGCAGCCCCACGAGGGAGGCCAGCTTCCTTTCGTCCAATTGGAGGGAGCCGTCCGCTTCCTCCGTCCGTTCCAGGGAGACGGAAACGCCCACGCGGCCGCGGGAAACGCTCCCCTGCACGATGGAGCGCACGGGGGCGTCCCATTCCGCGCAGTTGCGCGGCACGTTGACGGCTATTTCCGTCTGCTTGCGGTTGACTCCGGATATTTCAACCGGAATGTTGTAACGGTCTGTCTGGGCAACGGCTCTGCCGAAGCCGGTCATGCTGTTCATGGATTGCGAATTCGGATTGGGTTAAGAAGAATGGGTATAGGCGCGCTTCACTTCGTCAGCCACGATGGAAAGCCCCTTGCGCAGCAGTTCCTCCGTCTGGGTGAAGCTGATGCGTATGCACTCATGCCTGTGGGGCCACGGTTCCCCGCCCTCCGGCAGGGCAAAGAAGAAATGATGGCCCGGATTCACGAAGCAGCCGCGGGCCTTGCAGCGTTCATACAGTTCCTGGCAGGTGATGGGGAGCCCCTCGAACCACAGCCACAGGAACATGGCCCCTTCGCTCTTGTGCACGCGCCACGGAATGGATTCCCCGAAGAGTTCCGGCAGCAGGGACAGGGCCCATTCCGCCCTGCTCCGGTAAAACGGCGTCAGGGTCTCACGGCAAACGCGCTCCAGCGTGCCGTCCTCCAAGTAGGGAGTCACCAGCGCCTGCCCCAGATTGTTGGGGCACAGGGAGGAAGTCGTGACCATGCTGACCACGGCGCGGATGATGTCCGGCCGGGCGATCACGATTCCGGTGCGCGTGCCGGGCAGGCCGATCTTGGACAGGCTCATGGTCAGGATCATGTTCTCGTCCCAAACGGGTTTGACCGGGACAAAACAGATGTTGGGCAGCGGCGCGCCGTACGCGTTGTCGATCATCAGCGGCACTCCGGCGCGGGAAGTCAACGCCCGTAGGCGGTCCAGCTCCTCGTTCGTCACCACGTTGCCCGTCGGGTTCGTGGGGCGGGACATGCAGACGGCGGCCGTTTCCGGGCGGATGTCCAGGCGGTCGAAGTCGATCACGTACTTGAACAAATGTTCGTCCAGCATGCGGATTCCGGGGCGGATGCCGCGGAACATCACGCCGCCGCATAAAGACTGGGACTGGTAGCCCACATAATCGGGGCAAAGGGGAAAGAGAATTTCACGGATGCCGCCTTCCGCACAGGGGCCGGCGAGCATGTTGAAAAGCGTGAAGCAGGCCATCTGGCCGCCCTGGGTGATGGCGATGTTCTCCGGCTTCAGGTTCCAGCCGCAGCGGTCGTTGAGGAAGCCGGCCAGGGCGCGGATAAAGGCGGGGTCGCCGCCCGGATGGGCGTAATGGCCCACAAGCACGTCAAACCGCCCGTCCCGGACCAGTTCCGTCATGCTGCGCCGCCACAATTCCGTCACTTCCGGAATCACGGCGGGGCTCCCCCCGTTCAACTGGCACAGGCCGGGGTCTCCGGAATGGAGGGCCTTGAACAAATCCTCCATCAAATCGTCAATCCCGGTCCTGGCCGTCAGATGGCCTCCTATCTCCGATAATTGCATCATGCCGGGGGCATTGTAGCCGCACGCGCGTTTTATGCGAGCAAAATCATTGTTTTGCAGGCGCATGAACAGTTTGACTTTTCCCCCCGATCAAGGGCATAATCCCCGGCATGTTCAATATCGTGCGATTCACCAGGCCAGCCTTTCCGGCACTGGCGCTTGTACTGGCCCTCTCCGCGTGCGACAACAGCACGAACACGGCCCTGACCTCCCTGATTACGGGCGGATCCACAACGGAACACCAGCAGCTCCACGCACAACTCCAGCAGATGAAGGAAGCCCTGGCCCAGACGGACCAGGAAATCAGGCAGGCGGAATCCCACGACGCACGCGTGAATTACGATCTTCAGAAGCGGCTTTCCAATCCAGGAAAAATCCGGACTCCCTTCACGGTGAAGGATATGGACATCCTGCCTTCCAAGCGCCGCGACTTCGAGCACCTGTGCTTCGACATTGAAGACCTGCGCAATACCCTGGCGCAGCGCAAGCAGGAATTCCACGCCCTGCAATACCAGTATAACGCCTACGCCGCCAAACTGGCCGACTTCAAGCAATCCCACCCGGTGGACTAACCCCAGCCCCTACGCTCCCCATGACCGATTCCTCCTCTCACGACCCTTCCTCCCCCGATCCTTCCGCCACGCAGGAAGACGAAGCCCGCTTCGCCCCCAAGCCGGAACGGGATGAAACAACCAGGGAAAAGGATGCGCCCCGCACTCCGAAAAAACGTTTGAAGACCCCGCTGGACGTCGTTTCCGAACACGCCGCGGAGGAAGACACGGCCCAGCAGGAAGAGGAGATCAAAAAGGCCAAGAGCGACGCCCTGTTCTGGAACCTGTGCCTGGGCCTCTTCGCCCTGATCGTCATCGGCGCGGGTTACATTGTTTATGAAAAATTCTCCCATCTTCCGGATCCGGTGAAGGATACGCGGGAAGAGCTGGAGGCCAGCCACGCCCTGCTCCTGAAAAAACAGGAACAGCTCAAGGATATACGGAACAAGACCGCTCCCAAGGAACAGCTTCTCAGTCTGCTGGATATTTCCGAAAAGACCGCGACCGATCTGGAAGAAACCCTGAAGTCCATCGAGAAGGAAAAAATGCGCGTTGCCGGCATCCGCGGAGAAATCCGCTCCTATTACGACCGCTACCGCCAGGCGACCAGGGCCAAGGCACGCGGCCGCAAATTCGACATTCTGAAAACCACCCACTCCGGAAAAACTTACCTGAACGTGGAAATCACGCGGGTGGAAAACGAATTCGTACGCATCCTGCATGAACAGGGCACCACGTCCATCGCCGCCGGGGACCTTCCCGACGACATCCGGGAACTGCTGGCCTATGGGGACCCGCTGAACATCACGGCCATGAACCAGTCGGACGCCGCCCTCCAGAATCCCATCATCCGCAGGGATGCCTCTCCCTCCCCCGCTCCCCCCGTCCCCGCGCCCGCTCCGGAGAAAAAGAAAGTGGTGGTGAAGGACCTGGACCCGCCCGCGGGCCCTCCCCGGATTGAAACGCCCACCAACACGGGGGAATCCGACACACCCTCCTCCTCCGGCGCCATCTGGGTGCCTCCGGCCCATTCTCCGCTGCCCCCCATGTAACGCTCTTTCAACATCATGAATATATTCGCATTGCCCATTGCAGCCGCACTCATTGCCGGTGCGGCCGTAGCTTCCGGAACGTGGAGCACCAACCCTGCGGAAGCCATGCAGCAGGCCGCCGCCCAAAAGAAGGGAGTCATGCTGGAATTCACCGGATCAGACTGGTGCGGCGCCTGCATTTCCCAGAAGACACAGGCTTTCTCCCTTCCGAAAGTGCAGGAGGCTATCGGCCGTTCCTTTATTCCCGTGGAACTGGACTTTCCGCGTAAAAAACAGCAGGACGAACAGACCAGGGCAACCTTTAACTCCTACAAAAAATCCTACGATATCACCGGCTTTCCGTCCCTGATCTTCACGGACGCGCAGGGCAGGCCCGTCCACATCGTCGTGGGGTACGGCAGTCCGGAACAGGTCATGAACGACACGGCCCAGGCGGAAAAGGCCCTTAAAACCCAGCAGGAGCTGACGGACAAACTGAAAGGGAAGCTCTCCGACCAGGAACGCAGGGACACGCTTGCCCGGCTTTTAAATACGGTGCCGCAGTCCAGCATCCGGACTTTCTACAAACCGGCCTTCGAAGAACTGACCGCGCTGGACCCGCAGGATACCACCGGCATCCGCGCCGCCCTGGAACGGAAAGAGCTGCTCAAAACCCAGTCCGCGGAAATGGTGCAAAACCTCAGGGAAAACAACTTTTACGTATTGGCTGCCAAAGAGCCCGACAAAGCCATCGCCATTCTGGACAATTCCCTGAAAAAGGAGGGCCTTCTTCCGGAAATCAGGCAGTCCCTTCTGCTGACCAAGGCGCGCCTTCTCATCCAGCGGAACGAGGTGAATGAAGTGGAAGAAATCCTGAAAAGCGCCATCGCCCTTCTTCCGGACAGCGACGAAGGCCGCGCTTGCAGCAGGCTTCTGGCCGACCTCCCCAACATCAGGAAGGAGCGCGAGAACCTGAAGCCGGGAGAACAGCCGCCCCTGCCGCCCGGAGCCATTCCGGCCGCCAAATGCATCGTTCCGCCCGCCGCCAAGAAGTAATATTCCCGCTGCGGGGGCGCCGGACCGTTCCTCCATTCCCGCAGTTCCTTCCATGGACCTTTCCGCCAACCACATTCTCACCGTCTTTCTGCTGACGACACTGGCAGGGCTTGCCACCGGCATAGGAGGCTTTATCGCCTTCTTCATGAAAAAGACGGACACGAAGGCGCTCACCTTCTCCCTGGGCTTCTCCGGCGGCGTGATGGTGTACATTTCCCTGGTGGAACTGCTGGGAGAGGCCCAGCACCGCCTGATCGAGTTCAAAGGCCACACGGCAGGTTCCTGGATCGCGATCGCCGCCTTTTTCGGAGGAATCGCCGTGGCGGCGCTGATCGACTACCTGGTGCCGGAAGACGAAAACCCGCACGAAGCGCGCGGACCGGAAGACATCCACGGCAACGGCAATGGAGAATTCTCCTCCGCCAAGATCAAAAGGTCCGGCGTCCTGTTCGCCCTGGCCATCGGCATCCACAACTTTCCGGAAGGAATCGCCACCTTTGCCGCGGGTCTGGACTCTCTGACGCTGGGCACCTCCATCGCCCTGGCCGTGGCCGTGCACAACATTCCGGAAGGAATCGCCGTGGCCGTTCCTCTTTACTACGGCACGGGAAGCCGGAAAAAGGCCGTATTCTACTCCTTTCTGTCAGGCTTGGCGGAACCCGTCGGCGCGGCGATTGCGATGATCTTCCTGTTCCACTTCCTGACGCCCACGGTGCTCTCCGTCCTGTTTGCCTCCGTGGCCGGAATCATGGTCTTCATTTCCTTTGACGAACTGCTGCCCATGGCGGAACGCTGGGGCCACCACCACATGTCCATCATAGGCATCATCGCCGGCATGCTGCTGATGGCCGTCGTCCTGGTCTGATCCGGCGCGCTTTCCCGCCCTTTCCGTGTCTTGGCAAGTCCGGCATTGAGCGTTCAGGAGCTTCCGGCGGTCAAAAACGGCAGTACCCCCTGTCATCCATGCCGGACGTCCCCATTTCCACCGCCACCACACCCGCACCCCTCCCTGCGCAGGCTTCGGCCTCCCCCCTTGAATACTGGAAAAAGGGATTCCTTCATTACGCAGAATTCCGGGGCTGCGCCTCCCGTCCGGAATTCTGGTGGTTCATGGCGCTCCCCCTTCTGGCCCTGGTTCCGGCCCTGGCGGGCTACATCATTACGGACTGGCTGCATATCCCGGACAGGAGGGTGAGCGTTTACGGAGACGCCCTGACCATCCTTCTGTGGGCGGCGCTGGTGCTTCCCTGCCTGGCCGTCACGTTCAGACGCCTGCACGATACGGGCAGAAGCGGATTCTGGGCCCTCGTCCTCCTGCTTCCCTTCGGCTTCGGCCGCCTGCTCTTTTTCTATCTGACTTTGAGCGACAGCAAAACGGAAAACAACAAATACCGCGGGAACACTCCCGTACAGGCATCCGCCCCACCGGAACAGGAGCCGGTACAGGAACAGGCCGCCCAGCCGTTCACGCCCTTTTACCTTTACTGGCTCATCAGCCTGCGGAAGCTGACGACGGCGGAGGGGCGGGCCTCCAGAGCGGAATTCTGGTCCTTCTTTCTTCTCTCCCTCTTCCTGTTCCTGCCGCTGGGGTACAACATGGTGGACTACGACAGCACGGTCCTGCATCCGTATTTTTCCCCTTCCCGTGAAATCCTGCTTTACATCACCCAGCCGCAGGATGCCCTGATCCTGCTGGCCCATGCCTGCTTCAACCCCACTTTTTACTTCTTTTACCAGTCCGGGGACCTCAGCACACTTTCCCTGGAACTGCTGATCGGCGTGGCGGGATTCAACATACTGTTCAACGCCGCGGCGGCCACGCGCCGCCTGCACGACGGCAACCTGAGCGGCCAATTCATCCTCATCCCCTTCTGCATTTTCATCATTTCCGTTCTGCTCATTATCCTGCTGCGCGTGATTCCGGGGGACATGGCCCCGTACCTGCCCTACGTGACGCTGTGCACCAACCTGATGGACCAGCTTTCCATCCTGTTCCTGGCCATGATGCTGATCAAGGGAACACCCGGACCGAACAGGTACGGCACCCTTCCGCAAAAAATAACCGTATCCTGAAATCCAGGATACGGCTGAAGAATGAAAAAACGGTCATGGAGATGCGGCGTCAATCGCCGAAGCAGACGCCCAGGTCGCGGGCCGTGCGCACCATCTGGCAGTCCGGGTCCACCAGCTTGAGGGTCTTCACGGCCTCTTCAATGGGAACGGCAACCATCTGGGTTCCCCTGAGGGCTACCATGTAGCTGAACTTTTTGCGTTCCACCAACTCCACGGCGTAACTGCCGAAGCGCACGCCCAGAATGCGGTCGTAAGCGCACGGAGAGCCGCCGCGCTGGATGTGGCCCAGAACACAGGAGCGGGTTTCAATGCCCGTGGCTTCCTCCAGTTTCTTGGAGATCACCTTGCCAATGCCTCCCAGACGAACTTCCCCCTGGGTTTTCTCGTTCAGGAGCACCAGTTCGTCCGCCAGGCGGGCGCCTTCGGAAACTACCACAAGAATTTCGCGTTGCCCCGCGGCCTTGCGGGCCTTGATGCATTCCACCACATTTTCCAGGGAGAACGGGATTTCCGGCAAAAGAATCACATCCGCGCTGCCCGCGATGCCCCCTTCCAGGGCAATCCATCCGGCATGGCGGCCCATCACTTCTACCACCATCATGCGCTGGTGCGCGTTGGCGGTGGTTTCCAGACGGTCCAGGGATTCGGATACGATAGCCACGGCGCTGTTGAAGCCGAAGGTCACGTCCGTGGCGCCCAAGTCGTTGTCAATGGTTTTCGGCACGCCGACGACGGGCAGGCCGATTTCAGCGAGAAGAAGGGCTGTGGACTGGGAGCCGTCACCGCCTACCACGATCAGGGCGTCCAGCCCCAGGCGCTTGACGGTGGCCTTCGTCTTTTCCAGAACGGCCGGTTCGATTTCCCCCTTCTGGCCCACGCCCACTTTGATGGCGAAGTTCCCCTTGTTCACGGTCCCCAGAATGGTACCGCCCTTGGCGCGCAGACCACGGCACCCGGCAGGGGTCAGCCATTCAAAGCGGTCATCTCCTTCTTCGGAGAGAAGCCCTTCAAACCCATCGTAAAAACCCACGACGTTCCATCCACGGCGGGATGCCGCGCCGACAACGCCTTCAATGACTGCGTTCAGGCCGGGACAGTCCCCGCCGCTATTCAAAACACCAATATTCATATGCGGTGCCCCTTATAGCAGAAAATTCCGGAGGCGTCCACTTCCTATCGCTTTTCTGTCCCAGATTTCACAGGAAGCTGGACGAACTCCTTGGGATCCTTCATGTCCATCCCGGAGGCCTGCCAGTTTTCCCACACGCGCCAGCCGGTATTCAGCATCCGGCGTGCCAGGGAATAGCGTTCTCCGGTACCGAGCACCGCGATGATCATGCGCTGGGGATAAATCACTTCCGTCCCGGTCTGGGGACTGCGGCGGGCGATGGCGTTCCGCGTGGCGCTGAGCAGCAGGCATTGTCCGGCGGCGCGGGAGGAGCCCGCCTTGATGCCGTCCACGCCGGGAGTGCTCATCATCTTGTTGTTGTTGGAAATATCATACATCGTCGTCCCCTTGGTCTGGGACTGGACGCCGATGCGGCGGCTGGCCTGGGAGACAATGTAGCAGAAAGCGGGATTCTGCATGCTGTACATGCCCAGCAGGGCCATGTCCAGGGCGCAGGATGTGGAAACGGCATTGCCGGCGTCCAGGCCGTGGGGAGCGGTGAAGCGCGTCTTGGTCATTCTGAGGGAACGGGCCAGATTGTTCATTTCCGACACAAAGGCGGCAATGGGAGTGCCGCTGCCCCGGCGGGACACCAGGTCACGGCCCACAAAAGAGGCGATCGTCAGGGCGGAGACATTGTCCGATCCCAGCAGGGTGGAATACAGGGCATCCCGCAGCGTCAGGCGGTCGCCGGGCTGAAGGTCCATGGGGTTCCCGGCCCGGAGGCCGAACGCCTCCTGGGGAACGGTGATGAACGTATCCAGGGGAAGGCGCGTGCGGGTCACCCAGTCCAGGGTCACCATGGCGGTAGCCACCTGGGAGAGGCTGGCCACGGGCCTTCTGGCTTCCGCGTTGGAACTGAAAAGAAGCTTGCCGGAATTGGCTTCAATGGCGATGTAGCTGGGCTTTTCCTGCGCCTGGGCGGAAAACTGGAACGCGCAGGCCAGCGTCAGAAGGAATGCAGATAACTTTTTCATGGCAGGACCGGCGGGATAGTGCCCGTTCCCCCCCCGTTTGAAAAGTCTAAAATATTTTCCGTCCATCACTTATATGTCATGACACGGAAAAACGCATTGACCTTTCAACGGCTATCCTATTTGTTGGAGGAAGCCGCTTCCCTCAAAAAACGGCTTTCCTCCACCACCGCCCCAGAAACCATGACCAGCATTCAATTATTCCACAGCCGGGACTGTCCGGGAAACACCCTGCACGCCAATACCCTCCGGGCTTTGGAAAATCTGGACCGGAACATCCCGGTGGAACAGGTGGAGGCCGGGCCGGAACATGACGGCGGGCCCCTGCCCGCTCTTGCCGTCAACGGCCGCATCGTCGTCTCCGGCGTGGAACCCACCGTCCGTGAACTGGAACTGCTCCTTGCCGATCATCTGGATGAAGACGGAAATTCTCCCTGCGGCTCTTGCGATTCCTGCGGCATGGAATGCGGCGGATGCCACGGAGCGGAAGGATGTCCCGGGTGCGAAAACGGAAAAACGCCCGGCAGCCTGGCCGGAAAAATCATCGGATTCGTCATTCTGCTCATCATCCTGTTCACGGCGGTGAAAATCCTTTCCTGACACCGCGCTCCTATAAACGCGGCCGGGGCCGCCTTCTCGGCGGCCCATACTCCGGGTCCCAGATTTCCATGCGCTGCGGCGGCAAGCCCCCTGGAAATGGCCTGCGACGGCGACGGGCGCTGCGGCCTGCGGCTTTTTCCAGCCCGTATGCGCGGTCTCGATAATTTCTTGAATTTCCCCTGCACGCATCACACAGTAATGCCATGCGTTCCTTCTTCGGTTCCATTCTTCTGATTCTGGTCCTGGCCGCCCTGGGCGCCACGATCTACTATCACTGGTCCACCAACTCCCATCTGGAATTCGAACTCCGCCATCCGGACGAACCGGAAAAGACCACCCAGGTGATCAACATGGGAAAACGCGCCGCAGTCCTCCAGCCGGCTGCCGCTCCGGCCCCGTCCGTTCCTCCGGCGGAGGATGAGTTCATTCCGGACGCGGTTCCCGTGCCCGAATAATTTTTTCCTCCCCCCATTCTCCCATGAAACCGGTCATCGGATATACCCTGGGCGACCAGGCGGGCATAGGCCCGGAAGTGGTCGCCGCCGCCTTGTCCTCCGGAGAACTTCCGGCGGAAGCGGAATACCGGCTCATCGGACGCCGGGAGAACGTCCCGGTAGGCAGGCCGAATCCGGAATCCGCCCGCCATGCCTTTGAACATCTGGAACAGGCGGCTCAGGCGCTCCGGGAAGGAGTCATCGACGCCGTCGTGACCGCCCCCGTATGCAAGGAAACGCTGCACGGCGCGGGATTCCGCTGGCCGGGGCAGACGGAATTTTTCGCAGAACGCCTGGAAACGGAGAATTATGCCATGTGCCTGACCGGGAAAAAGTTGACGGTGGGCCTGGCGACCATCCACACCTCCCTGCAAAGCGTCCCCTCTCTGCTGAATACGGAGGAGCTGGTCCGCATCGGAATGCTGCTGAAAGATTTCTGCCGCCGCAAAGGCATTTCCAGGCCGCGCATCGCCCTGGCGGCACTGAACCCCCATGCGGGGGAGCACGGCGCCTTCGGCAACGAGGATGAATCCATCATCTTACCGGCCGTGGAACGGCTGAAGGAATTATGCCCGGAAGCCCTGTTTGAAGGCCCTTCCGTTCCCGACTGCGTGTACCGGGAGGCGGCGGAAGGGCTTTATGACGCCGTGCTGGCCCCCTACCACGACCAGGGACTGATTCCCCTGAAGCTGGTGGACTTCCACACCGCCGTCAACGTCACGCTGGGCCTTCCGCGTCCCCGCCTGAGCCCGGACCACGGCACCGCCTTCAACCTGGCGGGCACCGGAAAGGCCAGCCCGTCCAGCACCATCCACGCCTTCCAGCTGGCTGTCCGGATGGCCTCGGCGCGCTAACGTCCGCTTTCCCGGAGCGCCTTTTCCCTCCACAACCGCGCGATTTTCTCCGGAGTCTCTATCCAGTAATACCGGCTCGTTTCATCGATAATGGGAGTTCCGTCCTCTTCCTCCCTTCTTTCGTCCATCATGAAGAGGGCTGCGACGATCATATCCGCCAGGGTACGTTCCAGAAATTCCTGCCCGTGCTCCTGCTTCACGATCCACGCCCATTGCTCCGGTGTCAGGGGAGGCAGCCTGGATAATCGTTCCGCTTCTTCCACTCTCTTGTCTGCATGTTCCCGGATTAATTGAACACGTCTCTCCCGGCAGGCACGCGTCAATGCTCCGTACAGCAATTCCATGATCCGGTCGTTCAGGCAGTATTCCAGCGCCTTTTCCACACAGCCGTTGCAGATGGGATCATGATCCATGTTGTAGGAAAGGGAATTCCCGGGATCCAATTTCCAGGCCACCAGCTTTTCATAGGAATCTCCGTCCGGAGAAGACGGCAGGGGCAGCGAAGCCCCGGCGATGAAGTCATCCAGGGAATCCACAGCCGCTTTGGATGCCAGCAACAGCCTGCGCAGCGCAGCCATTGCCTTTTCCGCTTCCTGATGGGAAATAACCCCTTCCTCTTCCAGCCTGGAGAGGGAGACGAGCTTATCCTGTCCATTCTTTCCCTTGTCCATCAACGCCTTTTTGAAACTCTTCATTTCGAACTCAGCCATTTGGTACCATTCCTGCGGTGTCGGCGCGCCGGACATGATAGCCTCCCTCCACAGCTTTTCCTGCTTGTCAGCTTCCTTGTTCAGCTCTTCCGTGACTTCCCTGCAGGATGCGGAATCCTTGACCCGGGTGCCGATCATCTCCAGGGCTTTGGAAAATGCGTCGCTTGTCACCACGTCCACCGTCCGGACACCTGCCGCCGCATGAATTCCACATACTGCCCAGCATAGAAAAATAATCCGTAAAAAATTCATGGCAGCACAGAATAATGGAACCGCCGGCGGCATCAATTCTTTTTTCCTGCTGCAGCTTCCCTCCATACCCGGGTGATTCTATCCGGAACAGACAGCCAGTACCGGAAAGCGGCTTCCCTGCCCTCGGAAAAAGGGAAGTCCCCGTCTTCTCCCCCCACCTTTTCCCTGGGGCACAGGCACATGATCAGGGAAACGTCCCTGTCAAAAGATGCCAGAATCTCATGACTTTGCTCCTGTTTCCAAAACCAGCACCATTGTTCCGGCGTCAGGGACGGAAGCCTGGAGAGCCTGCGCGCCTCCTCCACCTTGCGGTCCGCATGAAGCCGGATCAATTGATTGATTCTTTCCTCTTCGGTCCGGTACAAGGCCTCCTCCAGCATTTCCATGACTCCGTCTCCCCAGCAGCTTTTCAGCATATCCTCCAGGCTCCTGTTGACCACGGGATCGGCGTTCATTTCATGAAACAGGGAATTTTCCGGAGATACTTTCCAGGCCAGCAATTTTTCATGGGAATCCCCGTCCGGAGACGGCGGCAGCGGCAGAGCCGCCCGGTCCATGAAGCTTTCCAGTGAATTTAAAGCCGTTTGGGGAGCCAAAAACAGTTTATCCAGGGCGGAGCGTGCCAGGGCCGCGTCTTCGTGGGAAATGCTGCCGTTCTCCTCCAAAGCATCCAGCCGCAGGGGCAATTTCCAGAGTTCCGCCTTTTTGGCCAGCATCATTTTTTTGAATCTCCGCTCTTCCACTTCCGATATTTGAACCCATTCCTGCGGAGTCGGACTTCCGGACATCAGAGCTTCCCTCCACAATTTTTCCTGCCGTCCGGCCTCCGCATTCAACTGTTCCGCGGCTTTTCTGCATGAGGCGGAATCTCCGATCTCCGCGGCCGCCATTTCCATAAGACGCTCAGGCCGGTCATCCGTCAGGACGTCCGCCATCCGGACGCCTGCGTTCGCATTCCCCCAGCAAAAGGCGCCGCCCAGGAAAAGAATGTGAAACCATTTCATCATGAAACAATCATGTCCGGCCATGCGGGAAAAGTCAATTTCCTCTTTCCGCGCGCCGCCGCGGCATTTCATCCCGCAGGGGCAAAATGCAGAAAACGGCCTGTTCCAGAAGACAAGGTAAAAAATAGGCTTGCTTTCTGAAGGCAATCATTGCACCTTATTTGCCCGCAAGGTGCGTACCGTTCGCACGACACATTTCTAATTATCACAAGACCATGAGAAATTACGAAGCTCTTATCGTATTCAACATGAAGGGTACGGAAACCACAGTTGAAGAACTGATCAATTCCGTAGCCGCCACGATGAAGGAAGAAGGCGCCGACATCACCGCCACCGAAAACGTAGGCCGCCGTGAATTCGCCTATGAATCCCACCATCTCGCCGCCGGCCAGTACGTGACCTACACCTTCACGGCGGAACCTTCCGCCATCAAGACCATCCGCGAACGTCTTCGCCTGAATCCCCAGATTCACCTTCAGTACTACAAGCTGATCGGCTAAATCCGGTCCATGCGGACGAAGCATCCGCTCCTTGCTTTTTTTCCAAAAAGAACCGCCTCCACGAAAGGAGGCGGTTCTTTTCTTATGGCTGTCTTCACGAAAGGAAGACGGATTCTCAATAAACATTGGCCGCCTGGGAGGCAATGTCCCGGAGCAGCTTGCGAATGGCGGCAATGGCGGGCATGTCTTCCACGCCGTACGCTCTGGCTATTTTCTCCATATGGGGGAAGCTGATCCATGTGCTTCCCCTGCCGTCCTCCCATACGGCGATGCGCAGAGGCAGTTCCGTGGCAATGCCGGGATTTCTCAGCATCAGGTTGGTCCCTACCTTGGGGGAGCCGAAGACGACCACCCGGGAGGGCGGCATTTCCAGCCCCGCTTCCCGTGCATTTTTTCCGTGGTCAATCCTGGCAAAAACGGGAATGGACCGGGCGGACAGTATCTTTTCAATGCGGTCCATCGTCTCATCCACTCCGAATGTGCTTTCGTAAAGATACAGGGAGTCGTCATCCAGATGGCCGGAACCGAGCCCGGGGTCCAGGGCGCCGGCAATGCGGCGCGCCAGATTGGTCATGTCCACTCCTTCCCTGTTGGCGGTCAGTGTCACGCACACCAGCTCCGCCGGGTCCGTGAATCGGCAGATGTAGGAGGAAAATCCCGGAATTCCGCCCTTGATGTCCATCAGCCCCTTGTGGTGCGGGAACTGCCAGCCGGCCATGGCCGGGACTATTTTTCCATTGTCCAGGCGGACGGGCTTGTAAATCATGTCCCGGTGCTTCTCATCCTTCACCAGGATGGAGCCTGCCAGGCAGACATCCCAGAAGCTGATTTCCTCCGGCGTGGACCAGACGTCCGCAAAACCGCGCAGGGAGGAACGGGCGGGCGCGGGAACCGGCGTGATCTTCCCGTCCTTCACGGCATATCCGGAGGCCGTTTCCGCGGGGTTTACGTAGGCTTCGCGCGATTTGAACAGGGTATGCCTGTTGCCGTGTTCGCGCACGTTGTCCTGCTCCACGGCTCCCAGGTCCTTGCCGAACATGGTATGGTTCAACCCCAGGGGCAGGAACTGGCGCTGCCTGACGAACTCCTCATAAGGCATTCCGGCCACAGCGTCCACAACCATGGAAAGAAGAAGAAAATTGGTGGCGCTCTGCCGCACGTCCGTCCCAGAGGGGAATTCCAGGTCCCCCAGCCTGACCAGAGACAGAAGCTCCGCCGGATCATAATCCCGCGCCGCATCATACTGGGGGGACTTCCTGTAATCCGGAATTCCGGAGGAATGCTGCAAAAGCTGGAGAACCGTGACATTTTTCCATGCTTCCGGAAGGTCCTTGACAAAACGGGACACTTTGTCCGTGATTTCCATACTGCCCTGCTCCACCAGCTGGAAGGCGGCAATGGCGGCGTACGCCTGGGATATCTCCGCAGCGGGCCACAGGGTGTTTGTGGAGGCCAGCAGTCCGGTTTCCGCGTCGGACAGGCCGTAACCCACCACGCGGGGAATGTAGGGAGCCTGGACAATGGCGAGCGTCATGCCGGGGATTTTCTCCTCCTCCATGAAATCGTAGATCAACTGGTCAATGGAGCGGTTCAGGTAGGCCACACGGGAATTTCCGCGTCCCCGGGAGGGGAGCTGCACGGCAACGGAATCATCTTGGGACATATTCGCAGGATTGTTATTCGCAAGGGCCGGGTATCCCATTGCCATGCACGCGCAGGCAAGGAGCCCCCATCCAAAACAGGAAGTATTATTCATGGCGCCTCCATATAAGACCAGATTCCTTCCATTACGTTCATCCGGGAACGGCGGCCCTGCGGGAATATCCCCCACAACGGACGGATTTTCACCCGCCAAGGCGGGAAAAACGGCTTACAGGGAAACAAAATTTTTCAGCAGCTGCACTCCCAGTTTCTGGCTTTTTTCCGGGTGGAATTGCGTGGCTACCAGGTTTCCGCGCCTGATGGCGGCGGCAAAACGCACTCCGTAGGTACAGGAAGCGGCAACCAGGGAACCGTCTTCCGGAACGGGATAGTAGGAATGCACAAAGTAGAAATAGGGGTCTTCCCCCATGCCCTGCCAGACGGGGTCCGCCGGATGGGACAGGGAAAGGCGGTTCCACCCCATGTGGGGCACCTTGAGCTCGGATTCCGGGAAACGCACTACGCGGCCCTTGAAGAGGCCCAGTCCGGGCACACCTTCATCTTCCTCCCCGCTCTCAAAGAGAACCTGGTAACCCACGCAAATGCCCAGGAAAGGCCTGTCCGCCTCAATCCATTCCCGGATCAAGGGGGCCAGCCCCTGGCCGCGGAGCTTTTCAGCGCAGTCTCCGAACGCACCCACGCCCGGCAGCACCAGATGGGTAACGCCCTCCGCATCCTCCGGCGTACGGACCAGATGGCCGTGCACTCCGGCGGCTTCAAACGTATTCAGCACACTGCGGAGATTGCCCGCCCCGTAATCAATCACACCGAGTTTCATGGCTTACAGCATGCCCTTGGTTGACGGAAGGGTTCCGGCGGCCCTGGGATCAATGGCGGCGGCCTGCCGCAGAGTATGGGCGATTCCCTTGAAGACCGATTCCGCAATGTGGTGGCCGTCCCTGCCGTAAAGCACTTCCACGTGAAGGTTGCAGCGCAGATTGTTCGCCAGGGCGCGGCAGAATTCCTCGCACAGGGTCAGCGGAAAGTTGGGCGCGTCCGGAAGGCCGCCTTCCGGAAGGCGGAATACCACGTACGGACGGTTGCTCAGGTCCATGACCACGCGCGTGAGGGTCTCGTCCATGGGGAGATGGGAACAGCCATAGCGCACGATGCCCTTCTTGTCCCCCAGGGCATTCTTGATGCATTCTCCCAAAACGATGCCTACGTCCTCCACCGTGTGATGGGCGTCCACCTCCAGGTCTCCCCTGGCCTGCAGGGTCAGGTCCATCAGGGAATGGCGTGCCAGCAAATCCAGCATGTGGTCAAAAAACGCGTGGCCCGTGGCAACGGCGGCGCACCCCGTGCCATCCAGATTCAGTTCCATGCTGATGTCCGTTTCACCCGTGACTCGTTTGCAAGAAGCATTCCTCATGTGCCTCTTCTATACTGAAGAAGCGGCGGAAGAAAGCAGGAAATACCGCATGCGTAAAGATTTGTGCCCCGCCCCTCCGGCAAAAAGCCGCACGGTCCCGGCGAGGAGACCATGCGGCGTCACATTCACAGGCCCGCGGGCATTTCCCGCAAGCGGCGTATTATTTTTTCTTTTTGGCCTTGGCGGCTTCCCGCTCCTGCTGGCGCTTCTTGTCCCGGTCTTCACGGATCTTTCTCGCGGCTTCCGCGCGTTCCGCGCGTTCACGGGCCCGCTGCTCCTGGAGCCCCACGCGCACCGTTTCCCGCAGTTCCTCATAATATTCCCTGGGAACCTGGGCGGAACGGATGTCCGCCAAAACTTCTTCGGCCTCGTCAAATTTTTTCTCGTCACACAATTCCCAGGCTTTTTTCAGGGCGGCGGAGCCTGCTCCGGTTTCCTTTTCCTGATTTTTCAGGCGTTCCGCATCCGTAGAGGCCACCAGCTTGATGTCGCGCATGGCTTCCAGGGAACCGGCGGTGGGTTCAAACCATCTGTCCCCCCGTTCCCTGACCTTTTTGCGGTGGGCGCGGTGCACTTCCGTCAACTGGTTTTCGCGTTCCCTGAGGGCAACCTGCTTTTTCTGGAAGGCATCCAGCAGGGCGGTGCGCTGCTCCTGCGTGAGCTTGGCATTCCCACGGCGCTTTTCCTCCTCCTGGCTCAGCACCTGGCGTTCCCTTTCCAGGGATTTTTCCTTGGCGGCAATCAGCACATCCAGCGTCCGGTTGACCTGCGCGGAAATTCTCACGGCGTCCGGGTAGGCCTCCGCCAGGGCGGCGGAACCCGGATAGTTTTGCCGCAGGCGGTCATAAACGGCCATGGCCTGGTAGGGCTTGCGTGCGGTATTCAGCGCCTTGAACCGTTTCAGGAGCTTGCCGGCCTCATGATCGTATTTGGTGCGGACCGTGACTTCCGCCGCTTCCTTGGCTTCCTGGGCCGCCTTGGCTCCTTCCACCAGTTTTTTCTCCTCCAGCAGGACCACGATCGTGGCCCGGGCCTTCACGGCGGCGTCGTGGACCTCTCCCTGGGGATTTTTCTTGATCACGGCGTCCAGTTCTTCCAAGGCTGCCTCCAACTCCTTGGTGTTCATGGTTTCCGGCTTGGCATAGTTCTTGTCGATCTTGGCCGCGGCCAGTTCAGCCGGGGACGCCTTTGTGATGGTTTCAATCAGTTCCCTCTTGATGGTCTTGGATTCCTTGATGCCACCGGACACCACTACCATGACGCTGATGGATTCCGGAGTTTCCACCTCTACTGTACAATCCTTGTAAACGGTTCCATCTTTGAGCTTTACTTCATCCGCCACGGACAACGGAACCAGTGCCGACAATACCAGTAAAAGAGACTTGTTCATAAATCTGAGGATTTTTTCAAATTGATTTAACGGATACTTATCTTGCACTTTACCAGAAGAAGCCGTGTTTGCGACAAAAAAAAGCCCGGAGCCGTAAAAACGGTTCCGAGCTCGGAAATAGAATTGATGAGCGCTTATTCAGCAGCGGCTTCCGCGGCGGCGGGAGCGGCTTCTTCAGAAGAAACGCGCGGAGCTTCCACGATGGCCACGATCACGTCGCCAGCCAGTTCCGTGTTCACGCCGGCAGGCAGCTTGAGGTCCGCGATGCTCAGGCTTTCCCCGATCTTCAGGCCGGAAACGTCAGCCTTGATGGATTCCGGCAAGTCCTTGACCTGGCAGGTGACAGACAGTTCATGAATGGTCTGGTCAAGCACGCCGCCCAGGGCTACGCCGGCAGGGTCGCCTTCCAGAATCACGGGAACGATGGAGTGGATGACGGTGGTGTCCTTCACGGCCTGGAAGTCAACATGCAGGCAGGCATTCGTGATGGGGTTGTGCTGGATTTCCTTGAGGAGAACCTTCACGACCTTGCCGTCGATGTCCAGAGCGACCAGAATATGTTCGGAAACGGCGGAAGCCAGCATGCGGGAAAATTCGCGGGCGTCAACCTGGATATTGACATTGTCAAAACCGGGACCGTACACCACGCCGGGAACGAGTCCCTGGCTGCGAAGTTGCTTCAGATTACCGGAGCCGCAGGCTCTCGCTTCGGCCTTGAGGGAATGGGATGTAGCCATGTCTTATAGAGGCAATATTGAGTGTTGATTGATGATGTTTCCTAATCGGGTTCAGGCAGAGGCCCCGCCGGGATTTCTGAACCCGTGTAAACCGATACTCAGGTCAGGGCGCAGGACTCTGCACTAAAATTTGCTAAATGTCAAACAATGATGATACGGATTCTCCGTCATGAATGCGTTGCACGGCGTGGCCCAGCAGATCGCCCACGCTCACGCAGTCCACCTTGGGGCCGTGGGCCATGGGAACGGTGTCGGAGGTGAGTACGCGTTCGATGGAGGAGCCAGAAATGCGGTCGCGGGCCATATCCCCCAGAACGCCGTGGGATACGCAGGCAAACACGCGCTGGGCTCCGCGCTCCTTCAGGATGTTGGCCGCGGCGCACAGGGTGCCGGCCGTTTCCGTCATGTCGTCAATCAGGACGACGTCCCGCCCTTCCACCTCGCCGATCACGTTCATGGCTTCCACATGCGTGGCGTTGAAGCGGTGCTTGGCGACGATGGCCAGTTCCGCGCCCAGGGCGTCGGAATACGCGCGGGCCATTTTCACGCCGCCAACGTCCGGGGAAACGACGACGAGATTGTTGAGGTCCTTTACATAGTGTTCGCGCAAATGGCGGATCAGCACGGGGGCGGCATAAAGATGGTCCACGGGAATGTCGAAGAAGCCCTGGATCTGGGCGGCGTGCAGGTCCATGGTCAGCACGCGGTCCACTCCGGCGGCGGTCAGCAGGTTGGCCACCAGCTTGGCGGTGATGGGAACGCGGGGCTGGTCCTTGCGGTCCTGGCGGGCATACCCGAAGAAGGGGATCACGGCCGTGATGCGTCCGGCGCTGGCGCGGCGGGCGGCATCCACCATCACGCACAATTCCATGATATTATGGTTGGTAGGCGGGCAGGTGGGCTGAATGAGAAAAACATCCCTGCCGCGGATGTTTTCATTTATCTTTACAAAACTTTCTCCATCGGGGAAAGTGTTCACCGTGACGTCCGTCAACTGAATGCCTACGCTTTGCGCAATGCGCTCCGCAAGTTCTCTGTGTGCTGTACCGCTGATAATCTTCATACCGGAAACTGAAAAGCGGACGCATTCTGAACACAGGACCGGATAATCGCAATACTTAATTCTCACAATTTGATTTTTCTGCATGATGGATTCCTCCAACCCCGCCGCGCATGAGAAATTTCTGACCGCCCCCATGCTCGCCGCCCTTGTTTCCGGCGTCCTGCTCCTTGCGTGGCCTTACCTGGCCATGACCGAATTCGGTCCCGGCGGCAGCCAGAACGGCTTCCAGTGGCTTTTTTCCGCATGGAACCCGGAGACGGATTATGAACACGGCTGGCTGGTGATCCCCATCATCGCCTTCATGCTGTACCATGCCAGGCACCGCATCCTCCGCGCGCCCAAACGCATCGACTGGCGCGGGCTGCTGCTGTTTGTCCCGGCCTGCATCCTGCTGATGCTTTCCTTCCGCGTAGGCCAGCCCCGCGTGGCCATGGGCGCCCTGCCCCTGATCCTGCTGGGAGGCGCCTGGTACCTAGCCGGCCCCCAGACGGCCAGGATATGCGCCTTCCCGCTGCTCTTTTTCTGGCTGTGCATTCCGCTGCCTTCCTTCCAGCAGGCCACGGTAGAGCTGCAAATCATCGCCACGCAGTTCGGCCACCTGGGCGGCAGCCTTTTCAGAGTGGACACCTACCTCCAGGGCACCAACATCCGTTCCACGGAAGGGCACTGGGACGCGTTCAACATAGCCGGCGGATGCAGCGGCATGCGCTCCCTGATGGCCCTGATCATGCTTTCCGCCGCATGGGCCTATCTTTCAGATTTGAAGTTCTGGAAAAAGTGCGTGCTTTTTCTCAGCGCCATTCCGCTGGCGGTGATCGGCAACGGCGTGCGCATCGCCAGCATCGTGGTGATGGCGGAATACGGAGACGCCCGGTTTGCGGCCAAAACCTGGCACGACTGGTCGGGCCTGCTTTTCTTTTTTCCCATCTGCCTGCTGGGGCTGGCCTGCGTCCATTCCCTGCTGGCCGGGGAAATGATCTGGAACCCATTCCGCCGCAAAAAGGTAGTCGTCAAAATGAACAAGGCTCAATAAGCGTTTTCCCCGCGCCATGAAATACCAAACGCTCAACATCCTGCTTCTTCCCCTTCTGCTGGCCGCCATGCTCGCCGGCATTTACCTGATGCCCCGGAAGGGGGAGGTTTTCGACTCCTCCATCAGCATGGAACTGCCCACGGGACTGAATCCGGACGGCTGGCACGGCACGCGCCGCCAGGAGTCGGAAGAGGAGCGCAGCATCCTTGCCGCGGATACGGAGTTTTCCAAGGCGGACTACCTCCAGCAGCTGCCCATCAGCGTCGCGGCTCCGGAAAAGGCTCCGGCCCTGTGCCGGGTTTCCATCGTCAAGTCCGGGCATGACCTGAACAATTCCATCCACCGCCCGGAACGCTGCCTTCCGGCCCAGGGTCATTTCAACCTGACGGGAAGCACGGTGCAGGTTCCCGTGGAAGGCCGCGGCATGATTGCCATGACCAGGCTCAAGTCCCAGCAGAACGTGACGCCGGGCCAGGCGAAGCCCACCATCCTGGACAGCATGCATTATTACGTTTTCATCGGCCACGGGCACATGACGGAAGACCACCTGAAACGCACCATGACGGACATGAAAGACAGGGTGCTTTATGGCATGGACCAGCGCTGGTCCTATTTCCAGGTGTCCACCGCTTACGGCGACCTGGTCAACCTGCCGGAAGAGGATGCCCGGAAACAGACGGAACGCCTGATCAGCCAGCTTCTTTCCAAACTGGTGCAGTGGGACGAACTGAACCGGTAGGAACCCGCGTTCCGAAAGGTCAGCGCCCCAGCGCGCCCCTCAGCCAGAAGGCGGCTTCTTCATACAGGCTGAGCTCCTCTTCGGACGGGGATTCGTACAGCATGGGTCCCGGCCTGCGGTGGCAGTAGGGATGGCCTGCGCGATCCTCGCGAAAGCCTGAAAAGGAAAGATTCACGTCCGCCCCGCTGCAATGGCCCCACCGTCCTCCCATCCTGGGAACGGCATCCATGAAGCCTCCGCCTTCACCCAGATAGGAGTTGCCCCACCAGTCCACGGATTCCGGACGGCTGTTTTTCTGCCGCCGCGCTACGGCGTCAATGGTCAGCAGGCAGAGAGGGGCGAGACACGGCGCCTGCCGCCTGGCGACTTCCACGGCGCAGGAGCCGCCGTAACTGTGGCCTATCAGCACCATGGGCACGTCCGGCAGTTCCCGGCGCATCCGTTCCAGGTCTTCCGCAATCCGGTCGCACCTGTCCCGAAATACGCCCAACCCGCCGCCGTCCCAGTGGTAATAGGCCGTGGCATGAGCCGCACCGGGCAGAAAACCGGGGAAGGCCGCCTCCAGCCGGCTCAGGCAGCCCAGCATCACGTCCCCGAATCCCCCGATGAATACGGCCAGGTAATCCGGCGTCCGACCGCCGGAACCCAAGTTCAAGGTCCTTTGGAAATGCATGACGGCCCCCATCATGAAGAATTCGCGTCAATATCCAAGCCCATAAGACGATCTGGCTTGATAAAATCGCCAAACTGTCCAAAGGTGATGATATGCAAGCAATCATTCATCAATGGGCTTTCAACGGGAGCTTTGAACAGCTCGCCTCCCTGCCCCGGCAGGAACTCGTCAATGACTGGTTCGGCTACGATGTGGAGCCAAGCGCGGAATTCGCCTTTGCCACGGACGGCCAGTACATCTGGTTTTTGGCCGCCCGCAACAGGGAAGCCACCGTGCATCCGGACGCCCGGCCCGGCCAGTTTCAGCCGGAATTGTGGCGGTATGACCTGGCCGAATGGTTCCTTGCCTCCGGCGAGGGGACTAATTACTGGGAATTCAACCTCGCCCCCAACGGCGCGTGGTGGGCCTGCGCCTTTACCGATGTGCGCCGCGCGAATGAAGATATTCCCGCCCCGCTGGCCGTGGATACCGAATGCATTCTGACGGACGAAGGCTGGTGCGCCATGGCGAGAATTCCGCTGAATGAATTGCGGGGCGTGGACATCCGGGACTGCAAGCTGGCGGCTACGTTCATTCTGGAGACCCCGGACCAGATTTTCCTGACCACCGCGGACGATCTTTCCGGAGAACCTGATTTCCACCGCCCGGACTGCTTCTCCACGCCCATTCTGAAATAGTCCATGTCTTTGGAAGAGGACATTTCCCGCATTCTGGGCCGCGGAAAAACCTCCGCGGACCCGGAAGTCCTGGCTCTTCACGCCGGAGATAAATGGTACGCGTCCGTGCTGCCGGAACTGGTCGTTTTCCCGGAAAGCACGGAAGACGTCTGCCTGCTGATGCGCTATGCCTCCTCCATGAACATTCCGGTCACGGCGCGCGGCGGGGGCGTGGGCTACGTGGGCGGGTGCGTGCCCGTGCGCGGCGGCATCAGCCTGTCGCTGGAACGGATGAACCGCATTCTGGAAATAGCTCCGGAAGACGGCGTGGCCGTGGTGGAGCCCGGCGTGGTCACGGCGGACCTCCAGCGCGAAGTCCGCGCCCTGGGCTGGTTTTACCCGCCGGACCCGGCTTCCAGAAAGGAATGCAGCATCGGCGGCAACATAGCCACCAACGCGGGAGGCCCCCGGTGCCTGAAATACGGAGTCACCAAAGCCTACGTGCTGGGGCTCACCGTAGTGCTTGCCAGCGGGGAAGTGGTGGAATGCGGGGGACGCACCCATAAGAACAAGACGGGCTTCGACCTCGGCGACCTTTTCATCGGCTCGGAAGGGATGCTGGGCATCATCACCCGTGCCGTCCTGAGAATCATTCCCCATCCGGAAGCCTTCGGCGCGCTGAGCGTCAGCTTTCCCGAATTTCCGCTGGCCGCCGCCGCCGTACAGCGGATACTGGCCGGCGGCCATCTCCCTTCCGCGCTGGAGATCACGGACAGCTTCACCCTCCAGGCCGCGCGGGCCTATCTGGGGGAGAGTTCCCTCCCCTCCGGCAGCCGCGGGCACCTGATCGTGGAAGTGGACGGCAGGCGGGCCGCCGTGAAGGAAGAACTGGATTCCCTGTGCGCCCTGCTGGAAGAATGCGGCGCCACGGATATTCTGAGGGCCGATACGGAAGAGGAGGCGGAAGCCGTCTGGCAGCTCCGCAGGGAATTTTCCTACAGCCTGAAAGCCACCGGCATGACCAAGCTCAACGAGGATATCGTCATTCCCAGGTCCCGCCTGGTGGAGCTGGTGGAGTTCTGCGAGGCCATGCACCGGGAAACGGGGCTGGACATCGCCTGTTTCGGCCATTCCGGGGACGGCAATATCCATACCAATATCATGGTGGACGATTACGCGGACCCGGAAAAAAAGGCCCTGGCGGACGCCTGCGTGGACAGGCTGTTCCACTGGGTGCTGGCCTGCGGAGGCTCCATCACCGGGGAACACGGCATCGGCCTGGCGAAAGCCAAATGGTTCCGGGAAGCCGTGGGGGAAGGCGCCTTCCACCTGCACGAACTCGTCAAAACCGCCCTGGACCCGGGAAATTTGCTCAATCCGGGAAAAATGGGACTTCCGTAGCGTAAATTATTCTTCCATGACGGCCCCGGACGGGGCATCATGGCCCCAGCACTTCATGAACAGTCCGCACAAGTCCATACTAGCCTACCTTTTCGATCACTTTCCGGCAGCGGATGCCATCCTGGTGTTCATGCTGGACCATCCCCTGGCCTGGTTCACGCCCAAGTGGCGCAGGAAGGGCCGCATGGCCCTGAAAGCGGTGCGCCGCTATATCAACTACAACCGCGACATCCTGCCGCCCGAACGCCTGGCGGAATTCCAGGAAAACCGGGATTTGCTGAAAACCGCCCTGTTGCGCGGAGACAGGGCGCAAACGGAGTCCGTCACCGCCAAACTGGAATCCACCTTGGAGTCCATTCCCGGCGCGCTGCCCTCCGGACTGGCGGAGAACGTGGAAGTCCTGTTCGTGATTCTGGCCATTTTCCTGGGGCTGCGCTGCTATGTGGTCCAGCCCTTCCGCATTCCGACCGGCTCCATGCAACCTTCCCTGAACGGCATCCGCGCCATTCCTCAGGAGGGTACCCCCTCCCTGATGAAGAAAATAGGGGACATGGTTCTTTACGGCGGCTCCTATGTCCATGAAACGGCCCAGAAGGAAAAGAAGATTGTCCGCTTCGTGCCCGGCACCAAGTATCTTTTGCTGACCGTCACCAACGTGCAGTTCGACGACGGCTCCACGCTGGAAATCCCGGCGGCGGAGGCGGAAACGCGCCGCTACTTCCTCAACCAGGAGCCCCGGTTCGAGGCCGAACGCAACACCCCCTTCAGAACCTACCTGCCGGGAGACACCATCGTCAACGCCCGGTTTGACGCCGGAGACCTGATTCTGGTGAACAAGATGGCCTACCATTTCCGCAAGCCGGAGCGCGGCGAGGTCTTCGTGTTCGACACGCGCGGCATTGAGGGCATCGCCAACAAGGGCAGCAGCACCGGACAGGAAGGAGGCACCCACTACGTGAAGCGTCTGTGCGGCGTTCCGGGAGATTCCCTGAGCATCAAGGACTCCCAATTGATCGTGAACGGAGAACCCGCCAAGGAATGGACCATTCAGCGGGTGGCGTCCGGCAAGCCTCCCTACCAGCCCTGCGGCTACGTGGCGCTCCCCGCCCCGCTGAGCCTGCTGGACGGCAGGGCCTATATTACGGAAGGAACCACCGTGCACCTGTCCAAGGACAAGAACCGCCCCTATCTGCGGGAATACGTGGCGCTGGGGGACAATTCCACCCGTGAAAATTCCTTCGACTCCCGCTACTGGGGGCCCGTGCATCAATACAACATCGTAGGCCCCGCCAGTTTCTGCCTGTGGCCCTTTACCTCTCACTGGGGACTCATTCCCTGATCCCCGCCATGCGCCGCCAGACAGTTTTTTCCCGTCAAGACATGACCCAAGCCCAGACCATCACCAGCAAGGCCAAATCCAACCTGGCCTTCGCTCTCATTGACCTTCCAGAAGAAGAGCGCCGTCATATGGCGGAATTCTACGCCTTCTGCCGCACCGTGGACGACATTGTGGACGAGCCCGGAATGACGCCCCAGGAACGCCACAACGCCCTCAACCGCTGGATCAAGGTCATCAACGGGGAGCAGGGGCTGGAACTGTCGGAACTGGAAGAGGACATCGTGGCCCTGATCCAGGACCTGGATCTGGACACCACACCCATGCTCCACCTGATCGAAGGCTGCCGTTCCGACATCAACCAGCAGCAGCCCCTCACCCGTGACGAACTTCTGGACTATACGTACTGCGTGGCGTGCTGCGTAGGCCTGACGTCCGCCCGCATCATGGGGGCAGGCGAGGAGTCCTACCCGTATGCGATTGCCCTGGGGCACGCTCTCCAGATGGTGAACATCATCCGGGACGTGGCGGAAGACTGCAACAGATCCAACCGCATTTACCTTCCCAAAGAGGACATGGAGCGCTTCGGCTATACCCTGGAGGATTTGCGCAACGGCGTGTATTCTCCGCAATTAAAGGAGTTGCTGCAATATGAAGCGGACCTGGCGGAACAGTTCTTCCGGGATGCGGAAGAGGAATACAACCGCCTCAGCCCGGAGGACAAGGCGGCCCTCGTCCCCGCTCAAGCCATGTCGCTCATTTACCACACCATTCTGGACAAGATGAAGGCGGGCGGCTTCCGCATCTTCGACATCCGCTACCGCGTCAACACCTTCCACAAGCTCTGGCTCCTGTTCCGCACCAAGCTGGACATCGACCCGCAGTCCTACTACGACAAGTCCAAGGCTTATTACGACAAGCTGGTGGGCTTTCTGTCCCGGCCGATGAAAAAGGATGAAAAGTAAGCGCGCCCGGCCGCTCGCACCCGTTTTTCACGGACTTTTTCCGGACATATCTCCGTTCAGATAGGAGACCGCATTTTCCGGCACCTGCGTCCGGCATCCGCCGCTGGGAAATGCCTGTACGGGGCTGTGCAAGACGGCAGGCCGCAACCGGAAAAGAAGGGGAGTCTCCGTACGCGACGCGGAAAAGGATTCCGTTTTATTCAGCCCTGATGCAGGTCAGGCTCAACAATTTTGCACGGTTTTTATGCCCCAAAGAGGGGAATACCCTGCCTAACGGTGCCGGGAAGCATGCACCGTCACGGAAACGCTGTCCGTGCGCGGCAGAATGAATTTGTGCAGCGTGACAACCACATGCCGCGCGCCGAATTGTTCCAGGCAGACGTTGCCGAGATCCTCCGCCAGCGTCTCCACCAGCTTGCGGGGATGCGCCAGGGCTTCCGCCCTCAGGGCCTGGGCGATGGAGTCGTAACAGACGGTCTTTGAAAAATCATCGTTCAATCCGGACAGGGCTTCATCCGGGTAAAAGGCAATGTCCGCCTTCAGCGTCTGCATGGAGGCGCGTTCCTCATCCGGCACGCCGATGAAGGTGTCCAGTTCCAGGCCGTGGATGTTGATGGAGTCCTGCGTGTCCGACGGCAGGGCGTAGCGGCGCATCAGGGTGCGCAGGACGAGCAGGTCCGGAACGATGATGTCCGGCTTTACGCGGGAAAGCTGGGCGGCGTCATTGTAGCCGGTCAGAACGGCAATGGACGTGATTCCGGCATGGTGGGCCGTCTCCACGTCGTGCTGCATGTCCCCGATGAAGGCGGTTTCATGAGCATGAAGGCCATGCTGGCCCAGAAGGGTGTGGATGTGGGTGTCCTTGTGGCGGATGCCCGCATGAATGGCCTCAAAGTATTCCATCATTCCCAGTTCCCGGCACTGGATGTCGAATTCCTTGGCGTCCACGCTCGTCAGGATGAAGCAACGCACGCCGCGCGCGCGGCAGAATTCCAGGAATTCCCGCGCGTGGGGAAGTACCTCCACCGTGGCGGTGGAAACGCGGAAGGCGTAACGGAAATGGTCTTCCAGTTCGTTCAGGTCCGCCTGGGGCAGGACGCGTGCGTAATAGTCCGGATAGGGGAGCTGGAATTCCGCCCGGAATTCGTCACTGTTCATGCAGGGCTTGCCGTACTGGGAAAAGACGTAGTTGGAGGCGTCCAGCGTCAGCGCCAGATCGTCCACCAGCGTACCGGACCAATCGAAAATCAGATTCTTGAACATGGGAGTATGTGTAGGGGAAAACTCAATCCAGCGCGTACCGCATGGCGGCCATACCGAAAAAGGCGGCCGTTTCCACCCGCAGGACGATGGGGCCGAGTGTCACGAGAACGAATCCCGCCTCCAGGGCCGCCGCGGTTTCCTGCTCCGTGAAATCCCCTTCCGGCCCTACCAGCAGGGAGGCTTTTTTTACGGAACGGCCGCGCGCTTCTTCCAAAACGTCCCGCACGGGACGCACACCGGGCACCAGGGACGCAATCACATTCAGGCCGTCCGGCACGCCGCGGCCCAGCCATTCCGCAAACGGCACGGGAAGCTCCACGGCCGGGAGCGTGTTCTGCCCGCACTGCTTGCAGGCCTCCAGGGCGATGCGCTGCCATTTCTGCCTTTTGGCCTCCGCTTCGCGGGCGTTCAGGCGCACGATGGTCCGGTCCGTGATGAGGGGGACGATGGCGGAAACGCCCAATTCCACCGCCTTCTGGATGATGAGGTCCATGTTGGCCCCCTTGGGGATTGCCTGGCAAAGCGTCACGGAAGCCAGGGACGGAGCGGGGGGGCACTCTTCCCCGGGCGTCAGAAGCACGCCGGAACTGCGCGGGGCTTCCGCCACCACGGCATGGGCGGCGCGGCCCCGGCCGTCAAAGACCACGCAGGCGTCTCCCTGTCTCAGGCGGAGCACCTTGGCCGCATGGTGCGCTTCATCCCCGCGGAGCTCCCAGACGGGAGCGGACCATTCCGATGGGGGGAGAAAGAAGCGCGCCATGTGCGAGGAAAGTTGTTCCGGCCTTTATTTGTTCTTGAGGTAACGGGCGGCCTTGTCGGCAAACGCCACGCAGGCGGGCTGGTTGCGCTTTTCATCCAGGGTGGACGCAAAGGCGTTCAGCTTGTCCGTCTGGTCCTTGCTGAGCTGGGTGGGGATTTCCACTTCCACCTCCACCAGCATGTCTCCGACTTCAGAACTGCGCAGGGCCTTGACGCCCTTGCCGCGCAGACGGAAGATCATGCCGTTCTGCGTGCCTTCCGGCAGCTTGATGGTAGCGGCCCCGTCCAGAGTGGGGACTTTCAGCTTGCCGCCAGTGACGGCAAGAGCCAGAGGCACCGGAACGGTGCAGCTTAGGTCGTTGCCCTCACGCTGGAAAATGTCGTGCGGCTTCACGTCGATGAATACGTGCAGGTCCCCCGTGGGGCCTCCGTGGACACCGGCGTCCCCTTCCCCGGCAATGCGGAGCTGGCTGCCCGTAGTAACGCCCGCCGGAATGCGGATGGTGATATGGGAGTCCTCCCTCACGCGGCCCTCTCCGTGGCAGACGGGACAGGGGTCGGAAATGATTTCCCCGGTGCCGTGGCACGTGGGGCAGGTGGATTGCTGGACAAAAAACCCGCTTTGCTGGGTGATGATGCCGCGCCCCTGGCAGGTCGGGCAGGTCTTGAACGCTTCCTTGCCTTCCCTGGCTCCGGAGCCGTGGCAGGTCTTACAGGTTACCAGGCGTTCGATTTCCAGCTGCTTGGTGCAGCCGCGGGCCGCTTCCTCCAGCGTGATATCCAAATCATAACGCAGGTCGGAACCGGGCCTTTTGCTGGAACGCTTCTGGCCGCCGCGGGCGCCGCCCCCGAACATGTCCGCAAAGCCTCCCATTCCGGAGAACATCTGGGCAAAGATATCCATCGGGTCCTGGAACCCGCCGCCTCCGGCATAGCCGCCGCCCCCGGTTCCGCCCTGTTCAAAGGCGGCGTGGCCGAAGCGGTCGTAGGCAGCTCTCTTGTCCGCATCGGAAAGCACTTCATAGGCCTCCCCCAGCTCCTTGAACTTTTCCTCCGCGGAGGGGTCGTCCGGGTTTCGGTCGGGGTGGTATTTCAGGGCCAGCTTGCGGTAGGCCTTTTTAATCTCGTCATCTGTGGCGCTTTTGGAAACGCCCAGGATTTCGTAATAATCTTTTTTAGCCATGTGGCGTGAATGTTGGAAAACGGTCAAACTTCGGGCTCGGGTTCCGGCGCATGGGCCACCACGACGTTTGCCGGGCGCAGAAGCCTGTCTTTCAACGTGTAACCTTTGCGGATAACGCGCAGGACGGTTCCCTCCGGCTGGTCGGAAGGCTCGCGCTGGATGGCTTCTTCCGTGGCGTGGTCAAACATGCTGCCCACCACCGGGTCCAAAGCCTGTACGCCGTTGGAGGCGAGGAACTCGTCCAGCTGCTTTTTCACCATGCTCATGCCCACGTAGATCATGGAGGAGGCATCCGCGCTGGCGGCGGCCATGCCCATTTCAAAATTGTCGATGACGGGCAGGAGTTCCTCCAGCAGGCGCTGGTTGGCAAACTTGGCGCACTCTTCCTTTTCCTTCACCATGCGCTTGCGGTAGTTGTCGTATTCCGCTGCGGTGCGCATGGCGGAATCCCGCCATTTCAACAGTTCCTCTTCCAGTGAAGACACAGCTTCCTGTTCCTCTGCGGCCGCTCCTTCCGCCTGTTCCAGGATTTCCTTTTCCCCGGCATCCGCGTTCTGATTCTGTTCTTCGTCGCTCATGCGGGCACTCTAAATATTTTTACGGTTTGCGTCAACGGCCTGCTAAGACATGTCTGACGTTTGACACGTGATGATGCGCATGCAATGCAACTCCTCTATGCAGAAACGGGAACATATTCCCTCCGAACGGGCTGCCCGCATGGCCGGAAGGCGCGTTCAGGGCGCCAGCCGGGAAAGCTTTTCCGCGCATTCCTCCGGCAGTTCCACCACCTTCAGCCGCCCCGTTTCTCCGCGCAGCAGGATGACGGAGGATTTGGGAATGCCCAGCCAGGAGGCCAGAAAAAGAATGACGGCCTTGTTTGCCCTCCCTTCCACGGGGGGAGCGGCAATGCGCAATTTCAGAGTGCGGCCCGTCCGCGGGTCTTCCTCCCAGCCTGCGGCCTCGCTCTTTTTGGCGTTGGGAATGACTTTCAGAGCCAGTTTCATGCCTTTTCCGCTCCCGTTTCCCCCCGCTGCCTTTCCACCAGGTCCGCATACCTGATCAAACGGCCTCCGAACAAATCCAGGGCGCTCCCCACGGTGGCGTCCAGGGCGCCTCCGCTCAAGGCGTCTATTTCTTCAAAGTCCTGTATCCGGCTGATTCCGCCCGCGTAAGTCATGGGAATGCGCCGCCATGCGCCGAGCAATTCCACCAGTTCCCGGTCAATTCCGGAACACAGCCCTTCCACGTCCGCGGCATGCACGAGAAATTCCGCGCAATGTTCCGCCAGCATGTCCAGTGTGGCTTCCGTCACCCGGAGTTCCGTCAGGGTCTGCCATTTGTTCATGGCTACGGCCCAACCGTCAGAAACCCTGCGGCAGCTCAAATCCAGCACCAGCCGTTCCGCGCCGACGGCGGAAACAAGGTCCTCCAGCCTTTGCTGCAAAAATTTTCCTTCCGCGTCAAACAGGCAGGACGTGACGATGACGTGGCTGGCTCCCGCTTCAATCCACTGTTCCGCATTTTCCGGAACAATGCCGCCCCCCACCTGGAGCCCCCCCGGCCATGCGGCCAGGGCGGAGAGGGCGGCTTCCTCATTGCCGGGGCCCAGTTTGATCACATGGCCTCCCGCCAGGCCGTCCCGGCGGTAGAGTTCCGCATACCACGCCGCATCCCGGTCGGAAACAAAATTGGTACGCAAACCCGCTTCATCCCGCGTCAGGGAACCGCCTACAATCTGCTTCACCCTGCCGTCGTGGAGGTCAATGCATGGTCTGAATCTGGTCACGCGGCCACTTTGCCCCGGCACACCCCGGCAGGTCAAGAAGGGATTCCCGCCGCCCGTGAAAACCCTTCTCCAACATATTTTAAACAAAAACGGCGGAATCATCCGCTTTCCATTAAAAGCACCTACCCTGTACGCTTTATGAAAAACAAATCAGCCAAAAGCCATATCCTCTCCTATTGTGCCGGAAGCGCCCTGCTGGCTCTCGCCGCTTTTTCCGCCGGACAGGCCGCCGCAGGAGTCCATGCTGGAGAGGTCCTGCACACTCCCGCCGGAGACAGAATATTCATCCGGTACGACTCCGCGGGATTTCCCATTTGGGGCTACAGCCCGTGCGGACGCCCCATTTACGCCTATTCTCCCGAAGGAAAGCCCATCTTCCTCATCAGCGGCATTCACAGCGGATGCCTCGTCCCGGCATGGAATCCCCGCCCGCACTACCGCGGCCACTCCTGGCCCGTGGACGTGCGCCGCGAGTACTTTCCGCCAGCGCCCCGCAGACATGCAAGACCGCTTCCTCCTCCCAGCCCCTGCTACCGTTCCCGCAGCCCCAAGCCCCGCCCCATCGTACATCCGTCCCGTTTCCACAGGCACCGATAATGTTTCTCCTTAAAAAATCCTCACCGGTATTCCCCCGCTTCCCGATATCCGCACAGTTGTTTCCATGAGCGCATGATCAACAATCCATTTTTCTGCCCATCCATTCCGTAAAGGAATGAAACCATGTACCTTGTAAAAACGCCGAGAAGAAAAACAAAAAATAATAGGCCCATGAAAACCTCCAACATAAAAACACTGGTCACGGCATGTATCTCCTGCAGCCTCATGAATCTATCTTATTCAGATCAGACTCCAGCCTCCGACACTCATCTGGTGACAGAAGAACTGAAGGAGTCTGTCAAGAATATGGAAAATCCAATTTTGCTGGATTACAGGAACGTTAAAACCTGTGAGGAAATGAAAAGTTTAATCAATGATTATATCACAAAAAATCATGAAGGCCAAACACACAGGGGGAGCGGCCTGATCAAGGAGAACGGTAAATACATCCTCATTTGCGCCACTTTCAACGAAGACGACAAAATGCTGATTTTATCATTCGACATTACCAACATACTCCATGAACTTCTTCATTCCAGCGACAAAAAAACAAGAGAAGAAGTTAAGGAATACATCGCGTCTTTAACTTCAGAAAATGTGGAATGATAACGGTTTTTCCACTACAGAATCCGCCATGTTGAAAAAAATAAAAAACGTTTGACAATCAACCATTTTATAAAATAATAAACTTATCTGCCTATGAAATCTCTCTCTATTTTAATCCTCCTGTCCGCTCTCTGCAGCGCCAATGTTTTTGCCTGGTCCGTCACACTCAGCGGACCGTCGTATCCCGTGGAGGGTGAAAAATATGATTACAGGGCCAGCTACACTCTGGATGAAACCAACAGGCACAAGAATCTGGAAAGAGTCGAGTACCACTGGGTGATCGTCGGTGAAGCCGTAAGCGCTAAAAAAACGGACAAGAACAGCCCCTTGGCCAATGTCACCATGCATGGCCTGAACGGATGGAAGCTGCCGGAAAATCCTAACATCTGGCCCGGAGGGAAGGTTATTTGCACGGTGACACTATACTTCAAGGACGGAACGAAAGAAAGCAGCTCCGATAGCATCGAATTCACCCTGATACCCTGAACAAGGAATCATTGACAAGTTCCGTCCATTTGCCAGACTCCGGGGTCTTCCATTTCCGCCTATTTTGCCGCGGAAAGGCCGTACCACCCTTCCCCCAGCAGTTTTACCAGCGTGAAGGAATATTCCCCCTTGCGGTTGGGCTCCTTGCTACGGGAAAGCAGGGCGCGGACGCGGAGGGCGCCACGGTCATCGTTTGCGTTCAGCACCTTGTACGGTGAATTAAGCATTTCCTCGTCCATTTTAAACAGCATGAACAGGCGCTTGCCCATGTCCGACTTCTTGGGTACGTACACCATGGGGCGGGCAATGCTGCGGTCATTCGTGCCGTTCATGCCGGGAGCGATCAGCCTGTACGCGTAATCGTCCCTGCTTTCCGACATGCGGTCCCGGATCATCCAGACGCGGAATTCCCCGATGTCCTCCCCCTTGCCGCGGACGAAGTCCTCCCAGCTCTGCGGCTGGTAGCGGGCGAACTGCTGCCAGTCCAACTTCCAGAGTCCGTCCTTTTCATCCTTGAAAAAGCAGAATTCCATGTCGGGGGAATCGGTAAAGGCAATCAGAAGCTGGGCGCAGGGGTGGCCCTCCACTTCAAGAAGCGCAAATTTTTTAGGGCCTGCGGGACGGCTCAGCATGACTTCCGGCTTGGTCACGGCATAATGTTTGACCATGAGGGGCAGCGCTTCCAGGGAATTCCACACGAAAGAGGATTTCTGCACCATGTCGCCGGAGCTCAAGTATTGCTGGGCCGTCTGGAGGCACTGGCGCAGCAAGTCCTGCCGCTCCATGGGAGGAACGTAATGAGGCGGCCAGAAACTGTAATCCACCTTGTCCTTCAACGCGACATTCACCTTTCCGGAAAGCATTTCCGGCGTGGCGCAAATCCGCGCCGCCTCAGAGGAATCCTTCGCCGCCTGATGCTTGCGGAGCCAGAAAAAGGCTCCTCCTAAAAACACGCCCAGCGCCGCCAGGAAAAAGATCACGGAAAGAATGCGACTCACGGACGTTCCGCCTGGACGCCCGCGCCCCTCCTTCATCCTGGGAGTAACCGGGGTATTTTCAGATAAATCACTCATTGCAAACCGGGAATATCCGCAAGAAACCCCTGCGGAAGAATGCCCAAACACTACCGGAACGGCGGGGGCAACGCAACGATAAAAAACAGACACATTTTTTTATCCCTTCCGGTGAAAATTGTTTCACTTCTCCGGGGCGGTGATGTACATTGGATGCGACGAGTTTCAAGAGCTCCTACCTAACCTTTACCCCCCCCTCTTAAACACCATGTTTGGATCATTCACCACCGTCCCCGCCCCCAAGGGCAACAAGAACGCGGAACCTTCCCCCAGCTGGATGGACATCGCCAAAGGGCAGGACGCTCCGGAACCAGCCGCGCCCCCCGTTTCCGCTCCCGAATCATACGCTCCCACCACCCGCGTCCAGCAATTGACACGCAACGTGCTGAATTCCGACGTGGAAGTCGTCGGCTCCCTGCGCTTCTCCGACGACCTGCTGATTGACGGTACGGTGGAAGGCGACATTTCTTCCGAAGGCGTCCTTTCCGTCGGCCAGAACGCCGTCATCCGCGCGGAAATCAATACCAAGTCCGTCATCATCCACGGCAAGGTCATCGGCAACGTCACCGTTACGGACCGCGTGGAACTGAAAAGCACGGCGGAACTTGTGGGCGATATTCAGGCCGCCTCCCTGGCGATTGAAGCGGGAGCCATCTTCATCGGCCATTCCACCGTAGGCGCCCCCACCGTGGGCGCTACCGCGCAGAAGCCGCTGCCCGCTTCCTCCTTCTCTCCGGAACCGGAAGCCGCCGCTCCGGCCAGCCAGAGCACGCTGGACATTGATGCGGAATAAACATTCCACCCATCAGCCATTTTCAGGGGCGGCAAAGGAACGCAAGGTTCTTTTGCCGCCCCTCCTTGTCCCATGAACACTCCTTTCCATCCCGTGCCCCGGATATGCCCCGGACCCTCCGGAAAAATCCGCCAGCCAAGCCCCGCCCCGCCCTGGACGCTTCCGGCGGCAACTGGCAGCAGCCGGGCTCCTTCCCGGAAAGTGGAATGTTTTGCCTGCCGCCAGCGTACCGCCGTGCCCGTTACCGCCGTCTCCGCCAGGTGCAGCCACTGCTCCGCCTATATCAAGCTGGACGACATTACCCTGCACAGCAGGACACACCGGACCAAGGTACAGACCTGCGGCTGCGTGACCGTGCAGGCGAACGCCGACCTGAAAGGGCTGCATATTGAATGCCGGGACCTGATCCTGAATGGAAAAGCCTCCGGGGACCTGCTGTGCAGCGGCATCTGCAAAATCAAGGCGGACCAGCATATTTCCGGGACTTTGCGCGCCCGCAGGCTGACCGTGGAAAAAAAGACGGCCGTACTGGTCACGGGCGGCGTGCATGTGGAAAACGCCTGGATACAGGGGACTCTGGAAGGCGCCCTCACGGCGGAAGGTACTGTCACCATCCACCGGCATGCCAAATTTCTTGGTGACATTACGGCGCGCCGCCTTGTCATTGAAGAAGGGGGAATCCACCAGGGCTCCCTCACCAGACTGTCCTGACATGAATCTTCCCATTTCCATCCGTGGCGCCCGCCAGCACAACCTGCAGAATCTGAACCTGGACCTGCCTTCCGGCAAGCTGATCGCCTTTAGCGGTCCTTCCGGCTCCGGCAAGTCCTCCCTGGCGTTCGACACGCTTTTTGCCGAATCCCGCAGACGCTTTCTGGACTGCCTGTCCGCCAGGGCCAGGCAGGGGATCGAACAGCCGGACAAGCCGGACGTGGACAGTATCACGGGACTTCCCCCCGCTCTTTCCCTGGAGCAGTCCGCCCGGCACCAGCACCCCCGGACCCTGCTGGGAAGCATCACGGAAATCCTGGATTACCTGCGCATCCTGTACGCGGCGGCCGGGCGCCCCCACGACCCGGAGACGGGAAAGGAACTGGTCCGGCAAACCCCGGACCAGATTGCGGACGCCCTGGCCTCCCTCCCCGAACAAACGCGCCTGGTGCTGACGGCCCCCGCGGAAGCCCTGCTGGCCCAGGACCCCGCCGCCACGCTGGGCGACTTCCAGAGACAGGGCTTTCTGCGCATCTACTGGAACGGGGAAGTGCGGGATATCGAGGAGCTGGGGGTTCCGGACGTTCCGGCGCCGGACGCGGCCCTGGTCATTGACCGCATCATTATCCGGAGGGAAAGCTCCTCTTCCCGCCTGGCGGACTCCCTGCAAACCGCACTCCGCATCAATCCGGACGAAGTAAGGGCCGTCATCACCAGGCCGGAAGAGGAACCCGCCGTCCAGGCCTTCCACACCCGCTACCGCAATCCGGAAACGGGATACCTGCTTCCCCAGCTCACGCCGCGCCATTTTTCCTTCAACTCCCCCCTGGGCGCCTGCCCCGCCTGCCACGGCACCGGGCTCAACAAACAGGAAAACGGTCCATGCCCTGAATGCCGCGGGCAAAGGCTTTCCCCGCTGGCTCTGGCCGTTACCATGCACACGCCGGACCACGCCTACAATCTGGCGGAACTCACGGCGCTCCCGCTGGAGGACATGGCCGGAGAGACCAAACGGCTGGAAATTCCCGCAGCCCTGGCCCCCGCCTTGAATTCCGTGATGGAGGAAATCAACAAGCGCACCTACTTCCTGAATGAATTGGGGCTGTCCTACCTTTCCCTGGACCGCCAGGCAAACACGCTCTCCGGAGGAGAATTGCAGCGCGCACGTCTGGCTTCCCAATTGGGGGGCGGCCTCTCCGGCGTCCTGTACATCCTGGACGAACCCACGACGGGGCTGCACCCTTCCGACACGGACCGCCTGCTGCGGGCGCTCCAAACGCTGCGCAACCTGGGCAATACGGTGCTTGCCGTGGAACACGACGAACAAATTCTGCGTGCGGCGGACCACCTGGTGGACATGGGTCCGGGCTCCGGAGCCAGCGGCGGCCATATCCTGGCGCAGGGTTCCCTTCAGGACATCATGGCAAATGCCGACAGTCCCACCGGGGCATGGCTTTCCGGAACGCGGCAAATGCCAGCACCGCCACGCAGGGCAGCCCCCAGCGGCCAACTCGTTCTGACACATGCGAACAGGCACAACCTGAACAATATCACGCTGCGTCTTCCGCTTGGCACCCTCACCTGCATTTCCGGGCCGTCCGGGTCCGGCAAATCCACCCTGGTGCGGGACTGCCTCATTCCCGCGCTTAAAAAGGATTTAAGCGGGAAAAAGGGAGTCCCCCGCCTCGTACAGGGATCGGAACGTCTCAGCCGCCTGGTCGTCATCGACCAGTCGCCCATCGGCAAATCCCCGCGCTCCACGCCGGCCACCGCCACGGGACTGCTCAATATATTGCGGCCCCTTTACGCCCAACTGCCCCTCTCCAAGCAGCGGGGCTACACGGCGGCGCGCTTCTCCACCAATGTCCGCGGCGGCCGCTGCGAACGGTGCCTGGGAACCGGCATGATAGAAGTGGACATGAATTTTCTGGGCAACGTAACGATGCCCTGCGACGCCTGCCAGGGCCAATGCTACAACCGCGAAACACTGGAAGTAACATGGAAGGGAAAATCCATCGCCCAGGCGCTGGCCCTTACCGTGGATGAAGCGGCGGAATTCTTCGCCACGCTGCCCAAGGCGGCGGCCATTCTGAAAAGCATGAAAGACGTGGGGCTGGGCTACCTCAACCTCGACCGCCGGGCGGACACCCTTTCCGGCGGGGAATCCCAGCGCATCAAAATAGCCTCGGAGCTCGCCAAGGCGCCGGCCTGGAAACTGGCGGAAGACGACAAGTGCGCCCTGTTCATTCTGGACGAACCCACGGGGGGGCTGCACTTTAATGAAGTGGAACTTCTCCTGAAGGCCCTTTTCCGGCTGAGGGATGCCGGACACACCGTTCTGTGCGTGGAGCACCACCGGGACCTGTTGAATGCGGCGGACCATCTCATCGACATGGGACCGGGCGCCGGAAGGCACGGCGGAAACATCGTCGCGGAAGGGGCACCCTCCACCGTGGCGGCCATTCCGGAGGCGCCCACGTCCCGCTGGCTGAATCCTGCTTAAAAACTGGTTTAATTATTATCTTGACGCTGAACAGGATTTTCCCTAGAAGCTAGGAGAATTCTGTTCTCATACCTATGTTTACTTTATTTTCTCGTCTCCTGCCAGCGGCCTTTCTTGCATTGAGCCTTCTGCCTGAACCGTCATGCGCCACTCCCGTATTCCTGGAAAACGTCTCGGAATCCGGAGGATGGTACGACTGCAACAAGAAAACCAAATGGAAATGGGGTGATGGTTCCATTTCTGACCGCCCTTCCGGATACTATAATCCGGACAATCCGGTTGACAATCAGTTATGCTGGGCAGCGGCAGCCTCCAACGTTCTCCAGTGGTGGCAGGATACCAGAAGCGACCTGGCCCCAACCACACCCAACGGCAAATCCTCTACTTACGACAACATGCCGGAAGCCTGCCAACTGCGCATTTACCAGACGATCTCAAAAAACTGGTCTAATGCGGGCGGTTCCGTGGAACAGGCCTACAACTGGTGGTTCAACGGAGGCATGCTATCCACCACCGCTTACCCAACCGGATCCACGACATCCGCTCCGGGAGGATACTGGCAGGAGCTTGGACTGACGGTTCCGCCATCCATCACTGGAGGCGCCGTAGATAATCCTTTATTTACTGGATATGGATTCCACTCTGGGAATACCAAAAACGAAGTTTACCAAATGTTGATGGAAAGCATTAACAACAATTGGGGAACTACGCTGACAATTGGGGAGGATGGAAGAGGCCACGCTATCACCATGTGGGGATATGATATGGATGTGGACGGCAGCCTGATTGTGTATCTGACGGACTCTGACGATTACAAGTTGGGGATGTTCCGTCAAAAGGTTATTATCAACAACTACAAGGATGAGTATGAGTTTCTCCACTGCGACATTTATCTGACCAGCCTGGAAGGAGAAGAAACGTATACGGCTATACTTACGATGAAGCACAGCTGACCGGCACCATGCTTGGTGAAATGCAGAGTTTTACAGCACCTCTGGGCGATCTCAGGGTTCCGGAACCGTCTGTCGGAATTCTCTCCCTGTGCGGCGTCTTCCTTTTCCTGCCCCGCCGCAGGCGCGTCCTCCGTTAAACGAGCTTCCACTCCCCTGCTCTTTCAAAAACGGGCCTTGATTCTTACTGGGCAAATGTGCAGAATAGGCAAACGCACAACTCAGGAGAGCACCAATTGTTCCAATGTTCTCCAGTGCGCATTTGTGAAATGAACGACGCTTCCGACAATCACGGCGACCAGGAAAACACACTCTCTACCTATTCCGTCGATATAGAAACCCTCCAGCAGGCGGCCCTGGCGGGAGATCCCCAGGCATTGTTCCAACTGGCTATCAATTATGAGCAGGGCCGCGGCGTGGCGGAAAACCATCAGGAAGCCTTTTACTGCTACCATCAGGCGGCGGAACTGGGCCATGTCACCGCACAGCTCAATCTGGGATGGGCCTATTCCAATGGAATCGGCGTCCCGCAGGACAACGACAAGGCATTCTACTGGTATCAAAAGGCGGCCCGGCAGGGCCACCCCACCGCCCAGTTCGACCTGGGATTCTGCTACATCAACGGTCTGGGAGTGGAAAAGGACGAACACCAGGCCATCAGCTGGTACACGAAAGCGGCGGAACAGGGGCATGCCGTCGCACAGCTCAATCTGGGCTGGATTTATGCAAACAGCAGCAGCCAGCAGAACTGGGAACAGGCCGTATACTGGTACGGGCAGGCGGCGGAACAGGGAGATCCCCGCGCCCAATACAACCTGGCATGGTGCTACGGCAACGGGAGCGGTACGCCCAAAAACCCGGAAAAAGCCGCCTACTGGTATGAGGAAGCCGCCCAGCAGAACCATGCCACGGCCCAGTACAACCTGGGATGGTGTTATGAAAACGGATTCGGCGTCCAGCCTAACCTGGACAAAGCCCTGGTCTGGTACCACAAATCAGCCCTGCAGGGGCAAATCACCGCCCAATATACTCTGGGGTGGTGCTACGGCAACGGCCGCGGAGTGGAAGTGGACATGAACAAGGCCGTTTACTGGTACACCAAGGCAGCCGAACAGGGACACAATACGGCCCAGCTCAATCTGGGATGGTGCCACCTGAACGGCAAAGGCACCCCCGTCAATCACGCGGAGGCCTTGAAATGGTACCTGAAGGCAGCCGACCAGGGCAACGCTACAGCCATGTTCAACGTAGGCAACTGCTATGCGCACGGCTACGGCATTGAAGAAAATGATGAAGAGGCAGAAGCCTGGTACCGGAAAGCCATTGCCAACGGCAATAAAAAGGCGGCAAGCGCCTTGCGCCACCTCCATTCAAAGCAGGAGAAAAACCAGGAATCCGGTTCCCAGGTCTGAACAGTTTATTCACCCTGCACGGGCTCATGCCGCCGGCAGATAACCGGACGGCATTCCCCTTCACATGTGCCCTGCCGTGCAGCGGGACTCATTCCGGCACACAGCGGTGATCACCCGCTTCATGGGGACGTACCCTTTAAAGGCCATACCTTGAACGGCGCGCAATTCAAATCCCGCTAACAGCCGGCTTTTCTCCCTCTCCCGGCGCCTTTCCTGGACAGCCGCTCGACAGCTTCAGGCAGGCGGCAGGCGCCGTCGCCGCCCAGTGCAGCGTCCATGTCTTCCAGGCCATGAATCAAGTCGATCACATCCCGGCGCGGGAGGGCTCCGCCTGCGGAAACGCAAAAATGGGTGCGGCAGGCCAGCGGCCTTCCTTCATAAATCATGCATCTGCCCTCTCCGCTCAGAAAAGGGCAGCTTCCGTCATCCGGTAACTCCACGCGGGTACGCCCGGACGCGCGCCATGCCTTCCAGGCCAGCCATGCCTCGCCCAAGGTAACGTGCGGCGTCTCTCCCGTCAGACGGAAGCGGCAGCAGTCCGCCGTACCCGTGCAGAAACGCTGCGCATGGGAAGCACGCCGGGCGCCTTCCTCCAGCAGCCGGCGCACCGCCGCTAAAACATCGGCGGAGGGGGCATTCCCCTCCGCCCTTCCATGACGGCTCCTGCCTGAGGCCATGATCGATAGCACTACCGGGTCAGGCCGTCGGCCTTCGCCTGGTTCCAGTATGCGTATTCGGAACGGTTGAAATCCACGTATTCCGGAGACAAATCCGTCGTGTACACCGTGTGGGAAAACTCGCCGCGGTTCAGATTAATGTCCACCTGGAACGCCGGAACCTGCACGGCCTGCCGCAAATCGTCGGACGGAGTATCGGCCTGCACACCGCCCCGGCAGGCGGGAAGCCCGGCAATATCAATGTCGATCTTCTCTTCATCCACCTTCGCGCCGCAATAGCCGACGGCATGGATGATGCGCCCCCAGTTGGGGTCATTCCCGTTCCAGGAGCTCTTCACCAGGGAGGACTTGGCCACGGCTTCCGCCGCCTTCTTCGCCTCATCCTCCGTACGGCCTCCGGTCACACGGACGGTGACGAACTTCGTCACGCGTTCCCCGTCCTGCACAATGTGCTTGGCCAGCTCCAGCATCACGTATGCCAGGGCCTGCTGAAATGCGTAAATGTCCTCCGGGGATTCCAGCGTCACGCCGGATGCTCCGTTCGCCATCACCAGCACCGTATCGTTCGTACTCATGTCGCCGTCAATCGTGATGCAGTTGAAAGAACTTTTCACTCCGGACTGGACGCACAGTTCCAGCACGTCGCGGGAAATGCCCGCATCCGTCGTGATAAAACACAGCATGGTAGCCATGCAGGGGTTGATCATGCCGGCCCCCTTGCAGCAGGCGCCGATGCGTACGGGCCTGCCCTGCACCATGAATTCAATGGCGATTATCTTTTCCTTCGTGTCGCTCGTCATCACGGCCTGCGCCACTTCATGCCCCTTTTCGCGGGAAAGGCCTTCCGCCAGTTCCGGGAACTTCGGATAGATACGCATCATGGGCATTGGCAGGCCGATCACCCCGGTGGAACAGACAGCCACTTCGCAGGGCTTCAGCCCCAGAATCTCCGCAATGCGCGTGCATTCCCCCCTGGCGTCTTCCACCCCCCGGGCTCCAGTGCAGGCGTTCGCGTTGCCGCTGTTCGCCACAATGGCGCGGATATCCCCCTTGCGGAGATGCTCCCGGCTCACTTTCACGCAGGCCGCCTGAACGCGGTTCGTCGTAAACGTGCCCGCGGACACGCAGGGTTCCGTGGAATAAATCAGGGCCAGGTCCAGGCGCGTGGCCTCAGGCTTCTTGATGCCGCAGCTCACCGCGCTGCCTAGAAAGCCCTGAGGCGCGCAAACGCCACCGTCAACCGGAATATAGGATGAATCATTCATCGTCTTGAAGTACCTTTCAGCATAACAAAAAACTACAATACCCACAAGCCTTCCGTCTCATCAAACCCGCACATGATGTTGAAGGACTGGACGGCCTGCCCGCCCGCCCCCTTCACCACGTTGTCCTCGGCGCTCATCAGAATCACGCGTTTCGTGCGCGGATCGTAGGCCCAGCCGATGTCCACGCAATTCGTGCGGGTCACATTCTTGGTATCCGCCGGCTGGTTGCGGCCCAGCAAACGCACGAACGGAGCCCCGGCATATGCTTCTTCCAGCAGGCGGCCGACGGAATCGGGGTCCGCCCCCTCCTTCACCCTGGCCGTAATGGTGGAGCAAATGCCGGTATTCACGGGGATCAGATGGGGGGTGAAGGACATCACCACCGTCTCCCCCGCAGCCCAGGAAAGCTCCTGTTCAATCTCGCTCAAATGGCGGTGCTTCGGCACGCCGTAGGCATGGAAACTTTCATTGCATTCGCAGAACAGCAGGGGAATGCTCGCCTTGCGCCCCGCGCCGCTTACGCCACTGCCGGAACACACCACCACGTCTTCCGGTTCCAGAATCCCGGCCTTGAACAGAGGGATGAGCGGCAGCAGGATGCTGGTGGGATAACAACCGGGAGACGCCACGATGCGCGCCCGGGCGATTTCCGCCGCGCGCCATTCCGGCAGCCCGTACACGGCCTCCTGCATCAGGGCGGTATCCGGATGGGCATTCCCGTAATACTCTTCATACACATCCGCGCAATTCAGGCGGAAATCCGCACTCAAATCAATCACGCGCACGCCACGGTCCACCAGCCCGCGGGCATAGGAGGCGGCCACGCCATGCGGCAGTGCAAGAAACGCCACTTCCGCCCCGGTGGCGGCAATGGCCTCCACATCGGAATCCGTAAACCTCAAATCGGAACCCGGCACCTGCCGGAAACGGGGAAACACCTCCCACAGCGGCTGTCCGGCATATTGGCGGGACGTAGCGCATACCAGCCTGACCCCGCGGTGATTCAGCAGAATGCGCAACAACTCCTGCCCGGTATAGCCACTGGCCCCGACAACTGCTACTTGAACTTGCTTCATGACAAAAAAGGTATGCATTGAAAAAAGACTCTTGCCAACACTAAAGTTTTCCTATATACACCTCGCCGTCGCAAGACACGGCCCCGGTCGGTCCGATTTTATCGGGTTGTAGCGCAGTCTGGTAGCGCACCTGCATGGGGTGCAGGGGGTCGCAGGTTCGAATCCTGTCAACCCGACCACTTTTAACCGCTTTAAGTTTAAATACTTAAGGCGGTTTTTATTTTCCTGTTTCTCAAGATATGCCGACCGCCGCGGGAAATATGCCAGCGTGAGACAGCGTCCTCCTGTTTCCCGCTGAAAGGCAGGTCACAGGCAGATATGCTCTCCAAACCGGATCAATACGCACTTCAGCAACGGTAGCCTTCACCTGTTCTCCGCTACCCTCCTATCATTCTACGGCAGAAAAACATCAGCCGCCATCACCACAGGTTCCACTTTCCAGGGGTGGAACATCTTCCCCTCTTATAACGTTTCATGCGGGATGATCTTTCCCCGAAATGAGGACAGATTCCCGTTGAAGTGGTATCAGTCGCTCCCGCCTATCCTGTAAAAGAGCAACACCTCAAGGCAAATGGATATATTCCAAATATCCCTGTTCTTCATGTGATACAACGGAGATTTCTCATACTTCACAACTCAAAAAATAATCATGAATAAAATCACGACTATCAACGGAATCCCGATGGTAATGCAGGATGACTTTTTCAGGCATACCGAAGACACAACCATCCACGTCACCGCGGAGGAAAAGGAAAAATGGAACGCCGGAGGTCAGGGCCCCAAGGGAGAGAAGGGAGACAAAGGCGATCCTGGAGCCACAGGCCCCCAGGGACCCAAGGGAGAACCGGGTTCACCCGGGGCGCAAGGGCCGAAAGGCGACAAAGGTGATCCTGGTGAGTCTGCCTCCCTGGATATTACAGACAAGCGATATGGCATGGTCGAAGGAAACAATACATGGGATGGTACACAAACGTTTTCTGGCAGTGTCACGATAGATGGTGGAATTACTACCCAAATCAATGATGCGGGTACTAATTATTGGTCTCTCCACTCAACCCCCACCCAACCTAAAGTCGCGGAATTGTGGTGTTCCGATAATAATTCGGCCATAGATGTTGAGGTGCGAGATGGTGGGCTATGGCTACGAGATCAAGCCGGTAATTGCGGATCTGTGTTATTATTTGACTGGTACAGCCGCACGCAACTGGAAAACTTAACCGTCCAAAAGAATTTTACGGCAGAAGGGCCAGCCTCATTTACATCCGGCGTCACGATGAGTCAGACACTGAAAGTTACTTCGTACGCGGAAATAGGCGGAGAATTTCGCGTAGGAGCAACCATATTTCCAGGCATGGACAGTCGGGAAGGAGGATGGATCCAGCACCCGTACGATCATCTGTATTTGACGGGTGGGGGGGCATCTGGGACTGGTGAACTAACCGTCCAAATTGGAGACCAAAACAATGTCATATACGCAAATCTAGTCAAGGATAATGCCAAGCCCGGCTCTCTAAATGATAACTCCGTACTTAATCGAAAAGAAGCCGACGCCCGTTATTCTCTCCTTACCGATACGCCGGAATATTCCAAAGTAACTATTAAACCCGGTTCCGGGGCTGCAAATGGAATCATGTTCTTAGAATCGTCAGGGGAAGTGGGAACCGGTATATTTTCGGTGAACGGTATGATGTATGTGGGAGGCCCGAATGCTGATAATACTGGTATATTCCGTATCAATTGCATTTTTGCGACGTTTGGAGAATTTCAGGCTTTTGATACAGCCTCGTTCAATTCTGGTGTCACAATGAACCAGACGCTTAACGTTAAAGGACTATCAACCATGTACCGCTGTGCCGTTTATAGTGAGGAATACAGCTTGTTTTCCGTACAGATGGGTACAGCCGTATGGCAGAACAGATCAAGCGGTGTATTTGAACTATGTGGAGATGATCATTACGCTATGGGCGTCAATTTGAACGTGGGCCGTACCGATGGGGAACCCGCGCGAATTATCAAGCAAAACCAGAAAGAGCCCCTTAGCCCTACGGATGTACCAAATCTGGCGGAAGGAGATACCCGATGGGCCAAGGTGCGGACAGACCTGACGGACGCCCAATATGCAGCTTTGACAGAAAAGGATGCAACTACTATTTACATTACTTCCGACGGGGGCAAAGTTTACATTGGATCACATGCGCTTAACTAAGCTGGGCGAATACAATAAACCATATTAATACACAATATTTACGATCCCGCGAAAGAAACAGCAGCCAAATTCGATTCGCAACAGGACACCGTCTGTTTATCAAAGACAAGCCTGAAGGACGAAGCTACAGCTATTCCATTATTCTTAAAGAGTTAACGGATGATCAGACATCCGTCTATCTCGCGCTTGCCGCTTCCATCCAGAATGAGAATACTGATTGGATCAGCAACGCAGGAGCGGGAGCGGATGGCAAGTTAATAGAAGGTATTTCTGCAATTTGAAGGCCGACAGCCTAGTACGGAAGCAATCGGCACTTTAACAGCGGATGAGCTCCCTGCCCTTCTAAGTGAGGATGCATGCGCCGCCAACATCACAGGTTTCATTTTACATAGGAAGGAATGCCTTCGGGACTCTTAACGTTTCGTGCGGGATGATCTTTTCCCGGAATGAGGGCACATTCCCATTGAAGTGTTATCAGCTGTTCCCGCTTATCCGGCAAAAGAAAAACGCCTCCGGGCAAGTGGATACATCACGAATATCCCTGTTCCCTATGGGCGGCAACGGAATTTTCCATCACTTCACAACCAAAAAAGAACCATCATGAGTGAAACCACGACTATCAACGGAATTCCAATGGTAATGCAGGATGAATTTTTCGGGCATGCCGAAAATACGACCATCCACGTCACCGCGGAGGAAAAGGAAAAATGGAACATCGGAGGCCAGGGCCCCAAGGGAGAGAAAGGAGACAAAGGTGATCCCGGAGCCACAGGCCCTCAGGGACCGCAAGGCCTCAAAGGGGAACCGGGAACGCCGGGACCTGCCGGGGCACAAGGCCCGAAGGGTGACAAGGGGGATCCCGGCCCCGCCGGTCCGGAAGGTCCGGGCGGAGCTGGAATTGCTCCTGGCTGCTTCATGTGGTTTTGCGGCTCCACACCGCCGGACGGCTGGCTGGAATGTAATGGAACACTGTTGCAGATAAGCCAGTACCCGGCTCTTCACGCAGCCATCGGCACTACTTATGGGGGAGACGGAGCGACTACTTTTGCCCTTCCCGATCTGACAAACAATGATGCAGGCTTGTTTATCCGTGCCGCTACCGCAAGCAGGCAAACAGGAACTGTGCAGGGTGATGCCATGCGGCAAATCAAGGGTAGTTTTGGACAGATGAGCGACCTTGATTATTCTACATGGTCAAAAACCCTGTCCGGGCCTTTTGGTTATAAAACCAATGCAGGTATTAGTTATCCGATGAAAAAACTGACACTTAATACCTATACAGCCACATCGGAAATCACTTTTGATACGTCGGCGGCCGTTCCAACTGCAGAAGAAAACCGTCCCGTTAATATTGCATTGATGCCTCTTATCAAATATTGATAAAAACGGCAAATGAAGATGCCTGATGCTGCCACTCCATGATCTGATATGGGGACAAGCGAACACAGGCAAGGAAGCAACAGCTTCCAATCCGATCTCTTATTCCAAATCATTTCCACCGCTGCAGGCTGACAAGGCTTGCAGCGGTTTTTATCCGGTATTTTTACCTCCGTTTTATAACGAAACAATGACAGGAACGATTACCTTTTGCGCGGTAACGGACCCTGTCTCATTCATTTTCCATTCCGGGAACGCATCAAAGGCCTGTACACGCTGACGGGCATCACATATATTTCCGCCGTGAAAAGCATCCTCCTGATCGGCTTGGGCAGCTTTATCGGCGGAGTACTCCGGCACCTTCTTTCCTGCTGCCTGAATGATTCCGTCATAAAGGGATTTCCCGTGGGCACGCTGGCCGTCAATCTGGCCGGATGTTTTCTAATCGGCATTTTGTACGGCTTTTTTGACCGGGGCACATTGATCAATCCGGAACTGCGCATTTTTCTCACCATCGGGCTGTGCGGAGGCTTTACCACCTTTTCCACCTTCATGAATGAAAATTTCCTGATGGCGCAGGGCGCTCAATTCTTCACGCTGCTTCTCTATGCCGTCCTGAGCCTGGCAGGCGGCTTCCTGGCCGTCTGGCTGGGCTATACGCTGCTTAAAGCGGTGTGATTCTGTTCATCCCGTGCCTGCCCGGGAACAGGTTAAAAGGATGCGCCTCACCAAGCAATCCGCCGGATGGCTGAATCAATTGCGGCACGGGAGGCGTCACCCGTCTTCCATGCAGGAAGAATAGAGACTTGCGTCAATTTTATATTGCCTTCCTGGCTGGTAAGTCATATATCCCAGCGGTTCAACCGCCATCATGCAATCATTCACCCTGCCATGCCGCTGATCCATCTTCTGAAATACCTCGGAGTCCTGTTGACAAGCTGGTGCCTGTTGTGTTCCGGAGCCTCCGCGGCGGATAACGACAGAATCCTGATGGTGACGGAGGCTACATTCCCGCCCTATGAGTTCCGGGAGGAAAACGCCATCATGGGTATTGATCCGGAGATCATGCGGGAAGTAGCCAGACGCGCCGGGAAGGAACTGGTGATTGAAGACATGAGCTTCGATTCCGTGATTACGGCCGTGGTTTCCGGCAAGGCGGATGTGGCGGCCTCCGGAATCACGGTGACGCCGGAGCGCCTGAAACAAGTGGATTTTTCCATCCCTTACGTGGAAGCGGCCCAGGTGATCATCGTTCCCAAAGGTTCCTCCATCAGGAGCAGGGACGATATCCGGGGCCGCAGAATCGGCGTTCAGCATGGCGCTACAGGAGATATTTACGTCACCCGCAACATCCAGCAGCCGGAACGCTTTCCCAACGGGGCGCTGGCCGTGGCCGCGCTGGCGGCAGGCAAGGTGGACCTGGTGGTTATTGACCGGGACCCGGCAAGGATGTACCTGGCCAACCATGATGAGCTGGAAATACTGCCGGAGCCCCTGACCTCGGAAACGTACGCCATTGCCATACGCAAGGGAAACACGGAACTCCTCCAGCACGTCAACAAGGTCATTGCCGACATGCAGGCGTCCGGGAAGCTGGAAGAGATACGGGCCAAATACGCCGCCATGCAGGTCAGGCCCCCCGGTTCATCCGGCGCCCATGCCGCAGGTACCGGCTGGCTGGAAGGCAAGTGGCTGAACCTGAAAGAGTCGTTTGAGGTCAATTTCATTCAGGAAGGACGCTGGAAGTACCTGGCCAACGGCTTTCTGGTTACGGTGGAGGTTTCCTTCTTTTCCGTACTTCTGGGCGTTCTGATGGGTTTCGTGGTGGCCGTCATCCGCGCCACCCACGACAAGACGGGAAAGCTCCGTTTCCTGAATGCTCTCTGCAAGCTGTACCTCACGGTCATCCGGGGCACCCCCGTTGTCGTGCAGCTGCTGATCATTTACTTCATCATCTTCGGTTCCGTGGACATCAGCAAGGTGCTGGTGGCCGTGGTCGCTTTCGGCTTCAACTCCGGCGCCTACGTGGCGGAAATCATCCGCGGCGGCATCATGGCCATTGACAAGGGGCAGTTCGAAGCAGGCCGCAGCCTGGGCCTGGGGTATGCGCAGACCATGATTTACATCATTCTTCCGCAAGCATTTAAAAATGTGCTGCCCTCACTGGGGAACGAATTCATCGTGCTCCTGAAGGAAACCAGCGTCTCCGGCTACATCGCCCTTCAGGACCTGACCAAGGGCGGCGACATCATCCGCAGCCAGACCTACACCGCCTTCATGCCCCTGATGGCCGTGGCCCTGATTTACCTGGCCATGGTCATGCTGTTCAGCTGGCTGCTGGGCAAACTGGAAAGGAGACTAAAAAACAATGAATGAGCCGCCCCAACATACGCCCATGCCCATGTTCGAAATCAGCCATCTGGTGAAGGAGTTCAATGCCGTTCATGCGGTGCACGACGTCACCACGCAGATCAACCAGGGGGAGGTGGTGTTCATCGTAGGCCCCTCCGGTTCCGGAAAGAGCACTTTCCTGCGCTGCCTGAACCTTCTTGAAGAACCCACCTCCGGGGAAATCCGGTTCAAGGGGGAACTTATCAACGCGCCCCATGCGGATGTAAACAAATTCCGGCAGCACGTAGGCATGGTCTTCCAGCATTTCAACCTTTTCCCTCATCTGACCATTCTGGAAAACATCACGATCGCCCCCGTGAAGACGGGCCGTGCCACCAGAAAGGAAGCCACGGCCCAGGCGGAAGCCCTGCTCCAGCGCATCGGCCTGTATGACAAGCGGCATGCCTATCCCCTCCAGCTCTCCGGCGGCCAGAAGCAGCGCATTGCCATCGTGCGTTCCCTGGTCATGAATCCGGACGTCATCCTGTTTGACGAACCGACTTCCGCCCTGGACCCGGAAATGGTGGGGGAAGTCCTTTCCCTGATGAAAGAGCTGGCTAAAGGCGGCCTGACGATGGTGGTCGTCACCCATGAAATAGGATTCGCCCGGGAAGTGGCCACCCGTATTATATTCATGGACAGGGGAAAAATTGTGGAGGAAGGCTCCCCTTCCCAGGTCATCGACCACCCGTCACATCCCAGACTGAAGGAATTCTTCTCCAAGGTACTTTAAACGGAAGGAGAGCCCGGAATCAGGGAAAAACCGCGTCCCTGCCCATCCGGAACATGGATTCACCCAGAAAAAATGCTGACGGGCCCCCTCCACCGCCTCAACCGGAGTGACCGCCACAGAGGACCCATGGTGTTCCTGTTTGCGAAGGCCTCCATTACTTTCTTTGGCCTCCCAATCCTATTCTGACATCCACAGGCACGGTGACGATATCAACGTGCTGCTTGTACAGCAGCTTGACTTTCAACACCGGCAACTCTCCCTGATAAGGGAATTGCAGGACATAGCCATCCTCCTGAAAATTCTCCGAAACACTCCCGAAAAAGGATAACACCGAAGAATCAATTTTCTTTCCCTTTCCATCAAACAACTGCCATTCATCAATCATGAAACGGTGCTCGCTGCCCAGTGACACACGTACGGTGAACTCCTCTCCCTTCCTTTCCGCCAGACTTACCGTCCATTCACAGGCGGGTCCCTCCTCTGCAACAATGATGTCTCCTTTCTGCTCTCTTTCCGCATACGGCGACAAAGGCACATCCTTTTTGACTTCCTTTTCCTCCAGCGGAAATTCATAAAGGGGCGTCTCCCGGTCGCGCGCCACAGGAACACGGAGCGTTCCCCGCAAACGCACCCATGCCGCGCCCGCAGCCGGCAGGTGGGGGCACTCGCCGTAAACCACAACCTTGTTCACGCTCTCCCTGGACGGATCCCCAAGAAAACCAAGATTAAATGTCACGACGCCCAGCTTTTTTCCCGTGGAGTCCTCCGCCGTCAGAACCTGCTCCTGAACCTTGTCGTCAGATTCAAAATTCAGGGGGGCAGGGACACTCAGCATGGCTCCAAATATCAATTTCGGAACCGGGAGGGACTCTCCCTTTTTATCCATCAACCCTATTTGGACTACCGGGAACTCCACTTTTACATCGGAACTTTTCAAGCCGCCCGCATCCTGCGTTCCGGCAAACGCCGCCAAGCCTGCCATCCAGAATATTCCGCAACTTTTCTTCATCATCATTTTCCGTTCCCGTTTATTTCACAGTTTTCCCCGGCCTCCCCGCCGGGAGAACCATTCCCGCCATGCCAATCCTGAATGAAACCGGAACTTCCGCTTCCTTCAATCGCGACGCATACCGGATCCTGAAATTCAACCGATTGTCTTCCGGTCTTTGCAGAACAAAGAATGCCGCCCATGCGGACTTCCCGTTCCTGAAATTTCCCGGCAGCAGAGAGTGATTGTTCTTCTCCTCCGGATTGTCCTGATCCACTAATTCCAATTCGCGGGCTCCGCTTCCGTCCGGAAGGACCAAACTCAACTCCACCCATACACTATCTTTCTGACCGGGAATGGAAAAACCCCAGTTTGTCACGGTCAACTCCGTATGCACGTCCTCCTCCTTCCCGCTGTTCAACGCGGCTTTTTCCAGCACCACGGGCACTCTGGCCCCCTTTTCCAACGGGACCGACACCACTTCCGAATCCCTGTCCATGCTTGAAACCGTGACGGCGGCAGTTCCCCGAACTTCCACCCAGCGGGCATCCCGCCCAGGCGTCCAATCCCTTCCCTCCACGGAAAGCCACGGCCGGAGAGGGCTTACGATCCACCGTTCTGTCACGGAAGCTTGATGAAGCAACTGCACGCCGGGAGGGCGGCTTCCCAGAGAATCACATAAATCCAGCCGCGTTTTCCCCAAATGCACAGAGGCGATTTTCCAGGGAGCCGTACACTGGAACAGCATGTGCATGGTCAGATGCGGGACCGTGTCTTCTCCATGGAACCGGCCTTCGCCGCTCCATATATTCACGGAGTGGATAACCGCCTTCACGGCAGGTTCGGAAACTGGCTGCGCATGAAGCAACACCGGCACGCACGCCAGCACGGATGAAAACAAGGTACGGAACATCACGTCAAAGAGAGATTCTCCATTCAGTATAACTTACATATGAATGAATACAAGCGGCTTCCGCATCGTTTTTCCTGTTCGGCCCCCGGACAGGTTCACTTGCCCTTCCTGATTTCCCCCCTCATGCCCAGTTTGACATCTACGGGAACAGCTACCGTTTCATGGGGAATTTGGTAAAGGATGCGGAACCTGAGTTTTTCCAGCTTTTCCGGTTCTTTAAAGACAAAACATTTTGCCCAGGAGGCGGAAGAATCGTCTTCATCAGAAGAATAGTTGGTACCAAAAGAGGATGCCTTCAATGATTCACCCTTTTCATTCAGTATCTCGAAGGAATCCAGACGGAAAGCGGAGTCAGCCTTCAGACCGATCATCACTCTGGCCATTTTCCCATCCTGATTTTCATACGTGCTGTAATCCTCCAGCACGAGCTTTCCTGCCGAAGGCCCCTGAACAGATACAACGTCGATGCCTTCCTCCCCTTCTTCACTGTTTCCGGGCAACGGCACATCCATTTCCGCCCCTTTTGACAGAGGCAGCTCATAAACGCGGCTTTTCAATGTCCGGGCCAGGGAAATGCGCCATACCCCCTGCAGCCGTATCCAGGAAACTCCCGGGGGCGGAATCTCCCCCGCCGTACCTCTCATCCCGGTTTGGCGCCATCCTTTCCGGGAGGATTGAAACGGGCTTATATCAAACTCCACGGGAGCCAGCTTCCTCCCCGCGGAATCCACGGCCTCCAGATACTGGACTCCGGAATGCTCCCACACCGCAAAGGACAAAGGCTCTTTAACACTTAATATTGCCTCTACATTCAACTCCAACGGGATTTTTTCCTTGCGCGCCCTCTTGGATAATCCTACGGAAACAAATTCAATTCTTACCGGCTGCTTTTCTTTCTTCCCATCCTTCTCCGTAACGGCGGCCCCCAGGGAAGCTCCCAGAATCAGGCAGATGCCCGGAATGCCATATCTCTTCATATCAATTTTCTTTCGTTGAACCTTCCTGTTTTTCCCCCATGCCGAACAAGCCGAAGCGGATATCCACCGGAACCACGATCTTTTTCATCCTGGTTGCGTACCTGACGGAAATATCAAGTTCCTCCTCCTTCCTGTCGCCCAGCTCCAGATAGCGGCACCAGCCATGCTTTCCGCCGGGATCAATGCCGCTTCCACCGTAATCCGCCACCGGCAGCGGGGTACCGTCTTTCGTTTGCGTTTCCAGGTCCAGCAGTCCCACCCTGACGGGGGAAACCAGGGAAAAACTCACCTGGGAGCTCTCTTCCCGTCCGCACCATGCCCCCAACCTGCCCACCGATAGTTGAACCTCCACGTCTCCGCCGTCCATGCCCGCTCCCTTGAGCGTCAGCGGCACGGAAAATCCGTCGACCAGCTTGACCTTCACTTTCTCCGACAGTACGGCAGTCCGGTACATGAAAAAGGGAATTTCACCCTTCAGTTCCACCCATTCCGTATCTTCCGCGGGCAGCCAGCCTTCCCAGGACAAGGAAATCTCACCAGTTTTTTCGTTAAAAGAAAAGTCATTGCGGGAAATATACCGGCACTCGCCTTTGGAACTGGCATCTCCCCTGGAATCCACCAATTGCAGACTGGCGTTGCTTTCATCAAAATAGGCTGCCTTCCAGTCAGTTTCCTCCAGGAATGACAGTTCCAGGTCAATATTCTCAGAATCCGTACTGATTTTCCATCTGTCCAGGGAGAGGGATATGGCTGATTCCGCGGGAGCCTCCTCCGCAGGTGCGGAACAACAAACGGCCATGCAGCAAAACACGGACAGCCAGGGTATGATTCGGTAGAGCATGGGTAGGGGAACAAACAGGATTTCTTGTAATAATCATTACATTACCAACGACGATCTCAAAACGGAAGAGATTTTTCCAATGACCGGAGAGCCGTTTCCGGTGAGGATATTATTTCCTCTTTTGCGGCTCATCCCGTATTTCTCCCCTCATGCCAAATTTGATATCTACCGGAATTTTTACTAGTTTCCGGAAGGCCCTGTAAATCGGCCGGATCCTGAGTTTTTTCCCGTCTCCAGGGTCCTCAAAAAAGTACGTGGCATCCGCTCTACAGGAAGATTCCACTGGAGAATAGGACATTCCCCCAGTCATGGTTTCCAGGACTTCATTCTTGTCATTCAAGATTTGAAATGCAGAAAGCTCAATGGGGGCGTCTGCCTCCAGGCCAATCTCCGCTTTGACCATTTTTTTGCCCTCATACTCAATTTTTTTATATTCTTTCAGAACAATTCTTGAGGAAGAAGCCGTCCGGGCTGTCACCACATCTTCACTTGCCTCCCCTTCCCCGCCGTTGCTGCCGGGCACGTCAATGTAAACTTCCGTTCCTTTCTCCGCAAGCAGTTCATAAACGTCTCCCTTTACCAGCCGGGCAAGAGGCACCCGCAGCGTTCCTTTCAAACACAGCCAGGAGGCATCCGGGCCGGGCGCTTCTCCGGCAGTCCCGGAAATGCGTAAATACACCATGCCATCCGCCGCAATCTGAATCGGTGCTGACAAACGGATTTCCGCCGGTGCCAGTTTTCGTCCGGAAGAGTCCGTTACATCCAGATACTGCAACCCGGTGTCGGCATATTGCCCAAAACATCGCGGTTCACTGACGCTCAAAACCATGCAGAATTTCAACTTGAGAGCGCTTTCTTCCCAAACGCCGTTCCGACACCTCCGATCGCTACCCCACCCAACATTGTCCATTCCAACGCCCACTCCATTTTCCACCGCCGCTCCGCTTCCTGTCTGAACCGCCACCCATGAGACGGCCACCGCCGCCAGGACAAGCCAGTTACTTATCATGCCGTGCTTTCTCATCTCCATTCTCTTCCTGTTGAATATTCCGGTTTTCCATTACTCCGAACAGACCGAACCGAGCCTGTACCGGAACCATGATTTCTTTCAATTCGTCCGCATATTTGACGGCTACCTTCCATTCCCCCTCTTTGATGTCCTCCTCCCGGAAGTTCATGATCCAGCAGTATTTCCTGCCGGGATGGCCCACTTCCCCGGGAACATATTCCGACGGTCCATCCACGGGCAGTACGGCTCCATCTTCGGATTCCACGTTAGCTCCCAAAAAACCTATCTTTGACGGTGCGAACAGGCGAAGCGATACAAACCCCTGGCTCCCGATGACCTTATAGGGAACCACCTCCAATACGGCATCCACATCCCCTCCATCCGGACCGGCGTTCCGGAGCACCAGGGGAACAGAACTCCCCTCCTCCATTTTCAGGGAAACGCTTTCCGACATGAAAGAAGTCCGGCAGATGAGGAAGGGTATCTTTCCGCTCACCTCCATCCATTTCGCGTCTGCCGACGGCAGCCAGGACTCCGTGGACAAAGTAATCCTTTTACCCTTCTCCAGCCCCTCCAGCAACGAGGGTGAGTCATCATAACAACACTCCATGCCGGGGCAGGAAGAACCTTCCGAGTCCGCCAGCTTCAATCCTCCTTCACCGACTCCGCAGCAGGCAATTTTCCAACCGGACTCTTCTACGGCCTTCATCGTGACTTTCAACTCAAGATCAAGCTGCCGCTTCTTTGAAGGATCTCCCCTCCGTACAGATTGTGTGGACCAGTTGTAAGGGGAAACGGTGATGACAGGTTCTTCAGGTATTTCCCCGGCAAAAGAGGAAGAGCAAAGGGCCATCCCCCAAACAGCCGGGCAGAATAAAAAACGGCAAAACATAAAACAGTTAAACGTTAGTCTCATTCCAATAAATATATTATTTACTCACAATCATCAACATGGATAATTTCCCAAAAAATCAGTACCGGGTGCGGTGCAACAATCAACGGAGGAGGGCGCCCTTCCCTTTTTCCGGTTCCTCCCGGATTTCCCCCCTCATGCCAAATTTAATATCCACCGGAACGGTGACCGTCTTCTGCCGCACTCTGTAAAGCAGCCTGATCCTGAGTTTCCGGATATCTTCCGGTGCTTCAAATTCAAGCACTCTCTTCGAGTAGGAAGAGAGAAAAAAGCCTCCTTCCCACCATCGGCATGTAGTTTCCAGAACTTCATTCCTGTCATTCAATATCTGGAACTCAGCCAGTTCAAAAAGAGACTCCAAATCCAACGAAATTTCCACCCGGGCCATCTTTTTCCCCTCCTTTTCAAAAGTCTCGCACTCATGGAGGGAAAGCTTTCCCGCAGAATCATCTTCACCTACGACAATGTCGCCATTTCCCGCCTCTTCCTCCGTATTCCCGCGAGGCAGCAGAACATCCATCTGCGCCCCCGGCTGGAAGGCCAGTTCATAAACCGGACTTTCCTGAAGCCGCGCAAGGGGTATCTTCAATTCCCCTTTCAAACGCAGCCAGGAGATATCCGGCTCCGGCCCCTCTTTCAAAGTTCCGGTAATGAATGTATAAGTAACTCCTTTTTTCTGTTGTTGAAATAATTGTTTCACATCGAACGTAACCGGAGCCAGCTTCCTGCCGGAGGAATCAAGGAGATCTAAAACCTGTTTTCCGCCATTGGCATTTTCCGGAAAACACAACGGTTCCCTGATACTCAACATGAGTGATATTATCAACTCCGAATCCGTTTCTTTAAAATCCCCCAGATCTTCTTCACCGCTGCTGTGCCACATCAGATGGGGCTCCCAGCCGACATGGCCCACTCCAACTTTCACGGGATTTTCCTCCGCGGCATTGCCGCCATTCACCAAGGCAGCCCATGCCATGGAAACGGTACAGAGAAAAATCCGGGCACTCCTCATCATCTCATGCTCTTTCATCTCAATTCCTTCCCGGTTGAACCTTTTCCTTCACCACCGTGCCGAACAGGCCGCTGCGCCCCTGCACGGGGATCACGGCTTCCTTCAAGCTGACCAGATATTTGACGGACACAATCACTTCTTCATCCTGCATGCCGTCCAGTGCCAGAAACTGGTACCACGAATATTTCCGTCCGGAATTTCTTTCTTTTTCCCCGCCGAACTTTCCCAGAATCGCTGTCCCGTCCGCTCTTTGCACCTCAAAATCCAGAAATCCCACCGGCATTTCGGAGCTCATGCTGATGGAGAACCCGCGAATGCCCTCTCTAGAGGGACTCGGTGTATTGAAACCCACTTTCAGCACAACATTCACATCCCCACCATCCAGGGCGGCGCCCTTGAGTACCAGGGGTGCTGAAAAATCATCGACCAGCTTCAGCACAACATCTTCCGACAAGGAAGAATCACGGGAAACGACACAAGGCAAGTTTCCCTTTACCTCAATCCACTTCGCTCCCGCCGACGGCAGCCACGACTCCGTTGACAGAAGGATTCTTTCATTCCTGATGCGGCATCCGGAAGAGAAAAAAACGGAATAATCGCTCTTCATGCCGGAGCAGGAGGAACCCCTTGAATCCACCACAGTCACACCGGTCCCTCCTTCCCGGAAATAGGCGATTTTCCAATCGGATTCCTCCTTGATCTTCAGGCCTATTTGAAGTTCCCGCTTCAAGGGAAAATCCCCGGATTCGGCAGGCCTTGTCGACCATTTGTACAGCGAAGCGGAAAAAGCCGGATTTTCGGTTCCTTTCTCCCCATAGGAAGGGAAAGCAAGCAAAAAACAGCAAACGGCTGCCACCCGGGGCAGATGGAAATACTGTATCATCTCATTCACAGGTAGTTTGTTATTTCATACAAGTAACATTTTTATTTTCTGAATCAACTTTTAAAATATACCTTTGCCGGGAAAACGTAAACATCCCGCCAAAGACGAGAATCATGCCCGGCGGAAACGGGAAAATGCTTCCACGACATTCCCGGAAAGAAGACGGATTCCACGCTTTTGCCAATTTCCGGCAGTTTCACGCTGCATACAACCGTGCCACGAAACGGATACGGCAGACTTTCCGGAAGCCGGTTTTTCAACGATGGAACAACAAAGGCCATCCTGCAACACACATCCGAACGAAAATGGGAAACGTCAAGTCATGAAAAGACTGCGGAAGGACACAACCACCCGCGAATCCATGTCCCTATACCAATGCCCATCCCAGCAACTTCCCAAAATTGCCGTATCTTCACTCCCAAGCACGCATTACCGGCGCTCCCCGCCCTTTCCCTTTTCCGGCTCCTCCGGTATCTCACCCCTCATGCCTATTTTGGCATCCACGGGAACGGCCACGGATTCCACAGGAACCCTGTACACCATTCTTATTCTCATTTTCGAGAAGTCTTTCGGAGCCTCAAACCGGAGATATCTTGTCCACTTCCTTGAATCTCCCGACCTTCCGGAAGAACTGCCCCTCAAATCGGTTTTCAGAACGGCATCTTTGACATCCAGAACCTGGAATCCTTCCAGTTCAAAAGGAACATCCGTCTCCAGCCCGATCTCTGCCGTAACCGTTTTCTTGCCCTCCTTTTCAACCACCTCATATTCATCAAGAAAAAGCCTTCCCGTGGAGGGATCTCCTGCCACTACGATATCTTTGGGAGCGGCAGTTTTATCATCCGTCTCCCTGGGCAGCGGAACATGCATTTCCGTTCCCTTTTTTGGAACGAGTTCATGAACAGGCCCCGTCACCAGCCGGGCGACGGGAACCTTCAGCATCCCCTTCAGCCGGAGCCATGCCACATCCGGAAGAGGCAATTCCCCGGCTTTCCCGAACACGCATGCATATGCTTCTCCATCATCACCCTGCTGATACAGATAGCCCAGATTGAATTCCACAGGGGCCAGCTTTCTTCCGGAGGAATCCGTCATTTCCAGATATTGAATGGAATCGGAATTACTTTGGAAAGACAAAGAGGGCTTGATATCCAGCCTCGTCTCAAAAACCAGTTGCAAGGGACCTTCCTTCAACTCCCCGTTCACCCATGATTCCTTGCTTGCCACCTTCACGGAGATAAATCTGGCCTTTACGGGTTTCTCCGCCGCCTCTTCCCCCCATGCTCCCGTGCCCATGGCAGCGGCAGCGCCCAGAACAAGCAGCATGTTTACCACACTTTTCCTATTCATGGCCATCTCCCTCTTTCTTCATTTCCATCTTCTCCATCTGCCCGAAGAGGCCGCTCCGGACATCAACCGGAGCCATGATCCTCCTCAAATTCACCGCATGCCTGACAGTTACGGACAGTTCATTGCCCTCTATTCCCTCTACAGACAAATATCGATTCCATTCATACTTGTCTTTAGCCGTTCCAAATCCCCTCCCGGAGGTTCTAACCGATAACACAGTACCATCAGCCGCCTTCAATTCAAAATCCAGAAAACCTATCTTTTCAGAGGAAGTCAGCTGGAGCACCAGCCAGCTGCCGGAGTCTTCCTCTTTCCCTGCCTGATAATTTTCCACCTCCAGCACAGCTTCCACATCATGGCCGCCTTTCCCTCCTTCCTGTTCCATTCCGGCGTTCTTTAGCACCACAGGAATGGAAAATCCCTTCTCCAGCTTGATTTTCACGCTTTCCGAATCAGCCGTGGCACAAGACACCACGCAGGGAATGTCGCCTTTCACTTCCGTCCACACAGCGTCCGGGGAAGGAAGCCAGGAATCCGCAGTTACGTAAACAATGCCATCCCTCCTGTCCCTTTCCGGCTTAGGGGAAGCGTAATACCTGCATTCCATCCCGGAACATGAGGATCCTGTGGAATCCTTCAGGCTCAATTCATGTTCTTTATCTTCACAATAGATTACCTTCCAGGGAGAATTTCCGGCGACCTTCATTTCCAGCTGGAATTCCCTGCTCTCCACAGGAGGCGTCTGCCGAAAAGACGTGTTCGTGGACCATTGATAAAAGGATATGTCAACGGACGGTTCCGGAACGGATTCTTCTCCGGAAGAAAAACACGGCGTTATCAGGCCGCAGGCGATGGCGGCAGGGAATAAAAAACGGTACAGCATGACAGGGAGGGTACAGGGGGGAGTTTTCACCATACCAGCCCTCCTCCCGGAAACAAGGTCAAAACGCAGTTCCGGCCTCCAAAAATCCAGATCATTCCCCTCATGCGGAGTTCCTATCCATTCCGCCTTTCCTTCCGCTTCTCCGGTTCCTTCCGGATTTCCCCGCCCATGCCCAGCTTGACGTCCACAGGGACGGATACATGTTCCGGTTCTCCTTGATAACGCAACCGTATCCCTAGACTCTCCATTTCTGTGGTGGGGGAAAACTCCAACGCGGTTTCCCATATTATTGAATTATCATTTCCGGATGAAGAATAACTGTCCATGCCGGCGGACAGCAATTTGCCTTTTTCGTCAAGCAACTGGAATTCATCCAGATAAAAGGGAGTATCCACGTCCAGGCAAACCGTTACGGAAAAGGTCTTTTTCCCATCCTTCCTCGTCCACGTAAAATCCTTGAAATAAAGCATCCCCATCGGCCTGTCGTCGGACGCCACCACATCCTCCAACTTCCCCGTATTCCCTTTTTCATTCCCCGGCAAGGGAATAAGGACGGACGCCCCCTTCCGCAGGGGGAGTGCATAAACAGGGCTCTCCAAGATGAGTGCCTCGGGGACCCTCAGCAACCCTTTCAACCGCACCCACTCCGCCCCGGGAGAAGGAAGAGATGGAGCAAAGCCTTCAATCTCCATATAAGAGATTCCCCTGTCACGGCTTTGATCCATCCTTCCCAAGTCAAACCTCACCGGAGATAATTCCCGGCCTGTGGAATCCACGGCCTCCATGAATTGCCACTCCGTATTCGAAGGATTCCAGAATCCCCAACGGTCATGGATAAAAAGAACGGCACGGCACCTCCATTCCAATGGACTCTTCTCTCCGTCAAACCACATGTCACGTTCCAGTCCTACTTGCGTAAATGACACCCCCACTTCTGCGGGCACATCCTTTCCGCCCTCGCTGGAGAATGCCGCTCCGGAAAACAGAAGAAAGATTCCCGCGCCGTGTCCTATGGACTGCATCATCTTCATATCATTCGCCCTTTTGAGAATCCTGCACCAGTCCGGACATGCCGAATTTAATTTCCACAGGCATATCCACCCATTCCAGCCCGGTCATGTAATTCACGGAAACATGAACTTTCCCTTTCTCATCCGGATTCAATAAATAAGACCAGAACCATGAATATTCCCCGGATGAGCTGCTACGGCTGAATAAATCTTCTTTCGCCGGAAAAGGAGCGCCTTCCGGCGTCGTCAGCTCCAGTCGCAGAATCCCCATATACTGGGAAGATTTCAACTTCACCTCCATCCTGTGCCCCCCGGAATCCCTGTCCCGGACAAATGACATCTCCAGGGAGCCCCGTCCATCCTTTTCGCTTCCGTCCTCCTCAAGAACGGCTCGTTTCAGAAGCAAAGGCTTCTTCTGGTCTTTCTGCCCCATGGTGAAGGAAAGACGTTCGGACAAGGCCTCTTCCTTTCCGATGATGCACGGAATTTTCCCTTTCAGTTCCACCCATGCCGCCCCGGCCGCAGGAAGCCAGTCCCTGCATTCCATTTCCAGTACCGGATATTCCAGGTCCTCCATAAACAGGGATTCTTCGCAACAGAGGACGCCGGAACGGCCGCCCGTGGAATCATGCACAGCCAGACGGGCATCTTTCTCATTGCAGTACACCATCCTCCACAAGGCAGGCTTCATGATTTCCAAATCCACATGAAACGTCTTTTCCGGATTTTTGACACCGGGCCGCCACCATGTTCTGGCATGGGCTGAACACAGGGATGCGGAAAGAGTTTCCTTCTCCGGAACGTCCCCGCTCCGGGAAAGGTGGACGGCCAACGGACACAAGGCGCATACAGCCAGGAACTTCACAAAACCATTTTTCATGAATGATTAACGCTAGCATTTCCCGTTCAAGGGGCAAGAGAAAAAATCAGCATTCCGGAGGCACTGAAAACTGCCGGACCTTTTTTCCGCCGTTTCCTGCGGCATTCACCCCCTGCCTCCATAAAAAACGGGATACCCCGTCAAAGGGATATCCCGTTTCCGTCTGAGATGCGGCAGGCAGCCGTTAACTGCCGTAAGAGGATTCTACGCGCCGGGCCACGTCCCGGTAGCCGTATTCGGCATCGTAAATCTGCTGGAATGCCGCCAGGGATTCCTCCTTCTTGCCGAGCTTTTCATAAAGCAGGCCGATCATGTAGAGGATTTCCTTCTTGGTGTCATTCATTTCAATCAATTCCTTGTTGGCCTCTTCCAATTGGCGAAGGGCCATGTCGTGCATGTTCTTGGCGTCATAGCATTTGCCGAGCAGCAGCATGGCGCGGATGCGGATATGGGGGTTGTTGCGGGCGCGCTGGAGTTCCGGGATGGCCTCCGTGTAGTTGCCGCAGTCAAAGAGGGCCTGCCCGAGTTCAAAACGCGTCTGCGGGTCCGTGGGATTGTTTTCCACGCGCTGGCGGCACAGGGCCACCTGCTGTTCGGCGGCTTCCCGGCTGAACTGGGCCAGCTGCTCCTGAAGCTCCTTGTTGTCAGGGTCCGCAGCGGCGCGCTTGCGGATTTCCTCCACCTGGGCCTTGCGCAGGCGCTCGTTCATTTCCCCGGCCTTGTTTTCCAGGGAGATGTCGTTGTTGCTGAGACTGAAGGCGTAGCTATAGAAGGAATAGGCGTTGGCCCAGTCCTCCATCTGTTCGTAAACGTTGGCGATGTCCCGCACCACGGCCTGATCCTGCTGGTTCTGGGCATAGCGGGCGGAAAGAAGGCCCAGGCGTTCTTCCAGTTCCGCACGGGTAAGGCCCTTTTTGTCGCTCTTGTCCAGGGCGTTCGTTTCGGAAGAATCCTTCATCACGTCCTTGAAGCTCTTGGCCTCCTCCCACTTCTGCTGCTGCATCGTGGCGCGGGCCATGCAGTCCTTCTCGCTTTTCACGGCCACGCTGTCCGTGGGGTCCAGCTTCACGATGTCGTGGAACACTTCCGCGGCCTTGGCCGGAAGATCTCTGGAGACATAGTGGGCAGCCAGCATATGGAGCATTTTCTTGTTGGTGGGGTGCCCCTGGCGGATGGTTTCCAGCGCAAAGGCGGCCAGGTCCGGAAAGTCCACCTCCATGGCGGCTGCGTACAGCGCCTCGTTCACCGGAATGCTGTAAGGATCGTTTTCCAGTTCGTCCTCCAGGGAGGAGAGCTGGGTGGCCGCATCCTTCTTGGATGAGGTGAGCTTGCTGGTGCTGATTTTCATGCCGCTGAACAGGCCGCCCTTCTTGGGCTCCGGATTCAGCTTGATTTCACAGGCGCGCAGGGCCTGCCGGCCTTCCAGAAAGCCCGGAAGCTGCTTCACCAGCGCCTTGAGAAGGCTGACAGCATAGGGAAAATTGTTCATATCCACCGCCTGGCGGGCGCGCACCCAAAATTCGGCCTGCTGGGGGGTCAGCTGGTCTTCTGTAATCGTATCAATCATGGAACTATATGAGTGTAAATGATAAGCATCGGAAAAACTCCAAACAGGGAGTTCCCGCATGTAATAGTTTAATACTATCAATCAGTGGGGCATATTTCAATCTTGTTTTTTGTTCCCGTTAGGAAAAAATACGCCGCATGAGACTGGACGCTCTTTTATCCCGCTACGGGTACTGTTCCAGGCGGGAAGCGCCGGGATGGATCAAACGCCACTCCATTACCTCCGGAGGGAGCGCGTGCGCCAACCCCGCGGACAAAGTTCAGGCGGAAGACGTCCTGATAGACGGAGAACCGGTGGAATTCCCGGAAGGGCTGTATGCGGCCCTCCACAAGCCAGCCGGCTACACATGCAGCCACGACGAAGAGGAAGGAGACGTGATTTACGACCTCCTGCCCTTCCAGTGGAGACACCGGAATCCCGCCGTTTCCTCCGTCGGACGGCTGGACAAGGAAACGTCCGGACTGCTCCTGATCACGGACGACGGCAAGTTCATCCACCGCATGACTTCCCCCAGACACCACGTTGCCAAAGTGTACGAGGCTGTTACGGAACAGGACATCCCGGCGGAGGCCGTGGAACTGTTCGCCGCCGGCACGCTGACGCTGGAGGGAGAAAGGCACCCCTGCGCCCCCGCCCGCCTGGAAATCCTGGAACCGCGCCGCGCACTGCTGACGCTGACGGAAGGAAAGTACCACCAGGTGCGCCGCATGCTGGCCGCCGTGGGCGCTCCCGTGGCCTCCCTGCGCCGCGTTTCCATCGGCAGGCTGAAGCTTGAAGACCTGAACCTGGAACCCGGAGCCTGGACGCCCATCCGTCCGGACATGATTTAATCCCTCCTTCCATGTGGATTCCCATCTCCGACGAGCCCATTTCCTGTTTTCCTCATTTTGATGTGGCGGCGGAGTCGGAAGACTGGATTGTGGTGAGCAAGGGAGCCCCGCTGATCGTCCATCCGTCCAACGGGAAGCGGGAACCCAACCTGCTGGAAGGCGTGGAGGAGCTGCTGCGTTACGAACTGGTCAACGGAGCCGCCCTTTCCCTTGTCAACCGGCTGGACAGGGAAACCAGCGGCCTGACCCTGATTGCGAAAAACAGAAGCGCCGCCCGCCAGCTGGGGCGCGCCATGCAACGGCGGCTGATGCACAAGGAATACCTGGCCATCGTCAGGGGATGGCCAGAATGGAAGGAAACAGTCTGCACGGCCCCCATCCTGCGGCAGGGGGAAGTAGGGGAAAGCCGCATCTGGGTAAAACAAACAGTGCATCCCGCCGGAAAGGAATGCATTACGGCATTCCGTGTAGAGCGCACCCTGAAATCGGCCAGCGGCCTTCTGGCCCTGGTCCGGTGCATTCCGGAAACAGGCCGCATGCACCAGATACGCGTGCATCTGGCGCATCTGGGCCATTCCATCGCGGGGGACAAGATTTACGGCCCCTCCGAGGATTGCTACCTGGAATACATCCAGCACGGCTGGAGCCGGGAACTGGAGGAGCAGCTGATCCTGCCCCGCCATGCCCTGCACGCCTGCCGGCTGGAGTTTCCCTTTGATGAAGAAACCTTCACCGCGGAATCCCCCCTGCCGGAGGATATGAAAAGGCTGCTGGGACTTCAGGAAGGCAAACCTTAGATCACCTGGATGACGTCGCCGCGGTCAAACCGGACCTTGGCCAGCCGGGCGTACTTGTCCGCTTCCTCATCCCGGTAGCCCAGCGCCAGCGCGCAGAGCGTATAATACGGGGAATCCTCCAGTTTCAGGATGCGGTCGTATGCCTCCGGGTCCATGCCTTCCAGCGCGCACGTGTCTATCCGCAGGTCCGCAGCGCAGCTCATCATGAATCCCAGCGCGATATACACCTGGCGTTCCAGCCATGCCTTGAGCACGTCCGGGGATTTGGAGCCCGCCAGCTCAACAATGCGTTCCCGGTAAAGGTTCAGGGATTCCATCGTCACGCCGCGCACTTCCACAATGCGTTCCAGATAGCGCTGCACGTCTTCCGGGGAAAAGCCCCTGCGCGCGCAGAACACCACCAGACGGGAGGAATCCGTCACCTGCGGCTGGTCCCAGGAAACGGAGCGGAGCTCCGCACGCACGGACGGATCCTGCACGTCAATGAACTTCCACATCTGCAACCCCAGGGAGGAAGGGCTCAAATGCAGGGATTCCAGCAGGGCGTTCCAGTCCGCCTCCGGAATGTGGCGGTCCGGGTTGAATATTTTGGTGGCGTAGCGCCATTCCAGCGTTTTAATCAATTCCTGAGCATTCATATTCATGATAAGACCAATGGTTCGGAGCTTCCTGCGGATGCATGGCGCCCAAACGCACTTTTCATGCCATCCGCTTCCGCCCTGTATGCCCCATCATCCTTTTTCTCTGCCGGAATGCAAGCCAAGGTTCCGGCACACAGGCGTCATGGCGCCAAAACGCCCCGGCCGTCATCCGGAAGAAACGGCGGAATGCGCGGAAAAGGCTATCTCCACCGTTCCCACGGCATTTCCCTTTGCCGTCTCCAAGTGCAAGGCTACAGGAATTTGACCGGCATATGGTCCCCGGTTTCCTGGATCGTGAAGCTAATGCCCAGGCCGAATTCATTCCTGCCGCCGTTTTTGCGGACGAAGGCTCCCACGCCCAGGTACCATGAACCCATATTGTGATACACGTTGTATTCCTGGATATCCAGCTTGCCATCCAGCAGGGAGAAACGCCATTTGCCGCTGAAAGCCCAGGCTTCCGAAAAACGCTGGAGAATGCGCAGGTCAAGCTGGCTGTTGTCCTCCAGCAGGGCGTGCTGGTTCAAATAACGGTGCCCCACGGAAATTTCCGTGGACCGCCAGGGCATGAAGCGCAGGGAGTTGTTATACTCACGGCAGCCGGAAACCTTGTCCTTGCCCAGAAGGGGCGCCTGCATTTCCGACCGGAACTCCATCCACGGCACGGGATTCCAGCGCATGAAGGAGAACAGGTTGGAGAAGTCCCGCTGGTCAACGGGATCATACAGGTAGGCATCCATGAACACGTCCCAGGAAAACCAGCGGTGGGAATTGGCATCCCGGCTGGTCATCAGCATGTTGCGGAGCCCGTAGCGGAAAACCAGTCCGGTAGAAAGGGAATCGATTTCCGTGTACCTTCCCATGCTCAGGGAAAGGGGATTGGTAGTAGGCGTTTCCCCGTCAATCTGGGGGTAAAGTTCATGCAGCGTGTTGGTCTTCACGTACGCCAGCGTGAAGTGCGGCTGGACAATGTGGTTCATGCCGTTGAGTCCCAGCGAATCACTGTACACCGAAGAATAGCGGCGGGAGAATTTGAAGTCCGCGTCCGCCCCCGCGTAAAAAATGCCCTGGTTGAGCGGCTTGTTGTCTCCCGTATCATAATATCCCGTGTAGCCGCCGCCCAGCTTGGGGGTGAGGTTCAGGAATCCCATGATTTTATGGGAAGCGGAAAATTCGTGGAATGTGTGGAACCTGCTGTATCCGTCCGTCATGAGCATGCGGGCCCAGTAGTCATAGGCAGGGCTTCCCGGGTCCAGGCGGTCCACCAGGTCCCGTAAATCCGTCCGCATGAAGGGAGGCACATACTGCTTCAGGAAGGCGAAGCTGGTGCGGCTTTCATACATGACGGGAGAGCGGAAGACGGGAGACTTGATGCGCTCGTAGCTCAACTCCGTCCGCTGGTCCGCCATGTAGAAATTGTTGGGCACGAAACGGTGCAGAAGGGAAAAATCATGGGTATCGTCCGTGCGGGAAAGAAGCACCGTGTTGTCCGGAGAGGAGTTGCGCTGGTAGATTTCCGGATAGAAGTCACGCAGCATGTACTCGTCGCTCAGCATGTTGACGTTGGCCTTCAGACGCCATTCCGTCAGGGCGTTTTCCCGGAGGGACCACATCTGCTGGAGCGCCAGGCGCCACCTGTCGGGGTCCAGGTGTTCACGGTACTCGTCGTCGCCCGCGGAAATCTTCGCCCCACGGTCACGGGTCATGTACACGGACAGGCCCGTCATGTCCGGGCATCTCTCCTCCAGCGGCACGTCCCGGATGTCCAGGCCGTACGCAAAACCGCGCCGGGTGCGGTAGTCCAGATGCAGGGTGCCCAGGTAATCGGCGGAGGGCATGTGGTTTTCCACCCTCCTGTTCCCCAGCAGAAAACCGTATTCGTTCAGCAGGTAAGGCCCCCAGATGGACCTGACGCCGGGCATGGGCAGGTACCCCACCTCCGGATTCAGGGAATGGCTGAGGTAGGGGAAATAAAAGAAGGGAACGCCGCCGTAATGGAGCGTCAGATTCTTGAAGGAAAACCTGTCTTCCGGGTAAACGCGTATCCTGTCCGCAGAAATCCACGTGAGGGGGTCGCTGACGTCCTCCGCCGTTACGGAAGCATTAAATGCCTCCAGATAGGGTTCCCCCTTCTCGTCCGTCCTGTACTCGAAGTTGCCGCTGCGCAGAATCATCCCGTCCACCTTCGTCCGCAGCGCATCGGACGTGAACAAGTCGCTTTTCCGGTCGTATTCCGCACTGCCGGCGCGCGTCAGGCTGCTGGTGTTCGTCCGGCTGTCATGCTGGTAAATGGACAGGTTGCCCTTGAAAAAAACCTTGTCGGCGGCGGCATCCACCTCCGCCCGGTCGGCAAACACTTCCAGCCCGGTGTCCGTAACGATGTGAACCTGCGGAGCGCCTTCAAAGATGAACGTCTTGCGATCGTGGATATAGTGGAAAGGGCCGTCGTTGGAGATTTCCAGATAGGAGGGCATCTCCGGCATCATGGAACCGGAAAACAGGTTTCCGGCGCGTTCCGTCCGGTCTTCCTTCCCCCCGTCTCCGGCAGGCGGTCCGCCAGGAGCGTCTTCCACAGCCGTTTCCGCAATCAGGGGCACACTCAAGGCGATCAGCGCCGCCGCGCCCCATAGCTTTGCGTTCATCCCTATCATGGCTAGTCCACAGAACACTATGAGAAAGGACAAAAGACAAGCCTAATGTCACATTTCTCCGCCAGTGGCCGCCAAATTTTACCGGGCAAGAACGCCATTGGCAATGATGCCCCAGTCCGCCGTATTCCCGTCTCCGGCGTCATCCACGCGGATTTCCAGCTTTTTGCCGCCCTCCACCGCCACCTGGACGGGTACGGAAGAGCCGTCTTTCAGCACGGGGGATTCAAAGAGCTTTTTCCCGTCCAGATAAACGCCGAACCTGACGCTGCCGCGGGAGCCGAACGGAAGACCCACATCCGCCCGGAATTCCTTCCAGGCGCCATTCAGGTCATAGGCGAAAACCGCCGGGGCATGCGCCAGAATGAAACGTTCCGGACGGCCTATGGTCTTGAAGAACGGAACGGGCCCCAGATCCGACGGGAAAAGGACATCCCACAGGGGAACCGCCCAACCCACCTGGGCCACGGAAGGCTTGCAGTCATTCAGGCTGATGCTGGCAAGATCGGCGGGAACTCCGGCGGGCGTGAATTCCTGGGAGGCGTCCCTGCGCTCCAGGGCGCGCTTCCAGACAGGAAGCCATTCCTGCACCTCCGGCCTGGCGCCATGCCTGCGTTCCACTTCCGCCAGCGCTTTTCTCGCCTCATCCATGCGGCCGCGTATCCACAGGTTCTGCACATCGCCGAAGTAAACGGACTGGGCCAGCGAAGGCACCCTGGCCCCCTTCCCGTCCAGCCACACGGGCAGCGTGGTCATGCAGCGCGTGCTGTCGCAGTTCAGGACGGCCACGCGCATCTCGATGAAGCCTCCCTTGAAGCCCGGCCTGCAAATGGTCAGGTCAAACTCTCCCTCGTCATTCAGCGCGGCGCCCACGGCATTGGAATCATAGTCGGAACCGCCGGGCGGGTCCAGATGGACCACAACCCCGTAGGCGGGGCGGTCCAGCCTGGCCTTCCCTTTCAGGCGCAGGCCGTCCTTGACGGGAACGGCCTCCAGCCGTTCAAAGGAACCCGGCACGTACTTGCCGATCATGCGGCCGAAGGAGGCGTCCGGAGGAAGGGACGTTTCCACGCCGTTGAAGAGAGGCACGCTGGCCAGCTTCAAGGCGTCCGTGGGCGACAGGAACGAACCCTTGCCCTCCTTGCGCAATTCATTGCCGTATGTATAATTGCCGGAACCCATCAGAGATTCTCCGGCATCGGGATAATCCCATCCCGTCCCCGTGTGGGGCAGACCGAAGGAGTGCCCCAGTTCATGAGCCGTTCCTCCTATGTAAATGGAGGCATTCCTGCCTTTGGTGACTTTGAAGCGGCCTCCCTCCATCATGGATGTGTCCAGGAAATTGGCGGGGTCCAGCCCTTCCTGGTCACATGTCCAGCCGGTGCCCTGGTGGCTGAAGCCGCCGCCGTAATAGGGCCCCACGCCATCCGGAAGCTGGCAGATGATCAGCACATGCTCCTTTTCAATGTCGATTCCCTTGGAAGCCAGCACCTTCCTGGCGGCCTCACGGGAAACGGGACCGGAATTCTGCACGTTCATTCCGCTCATGGGCTTGTCCACATAGGCGTCATGCACAATCAGGCGGCCCCGGTCGTCCAGGTCCAGCTTGAACGTCAGGGGAGGAAAACCGTTGGCCTGCATCTGGTCTGCATAATAGGCCTGGATATTTTTCAGCAAATGGTCATACCGTTCCCGGTACTTGTCCAGGGCCGGCCTGTCCTTGAACGTTACGTAAACCACATGCAGCTTTCTGCCGGACACGGGTTTTCCCTGATGATAGGCGTTCAAAGTCTTCCAGGCCGCTTTTGCGGTGGCGACATCCCGGGGATTCGCCTTCCAGCTCACGGGCAGGCGGGTAAACTCCGCTCCTGCTGCGGGCGCAGCAGGCTGAACGGGTGCGGCAGTGGAGGCATCTCCGTCCATGCCGAGGGCATTCCAGTTCCCCATCCCCAGGGCCAGCAGGAGTACAAAAAAGCGTTTAGACATAAAATCCATGAAGTCGTCAGGATATACGCGTGAAACGGAGATGTTTTATCACCGCATCATTCACCAGGTGGTTCATGTTTACGGAAAATGAATCATACGCCAGCTCCACGCGGCACGGCCCCGGCTTCAGCACAACCTCCACGGCAGTGGAATAAATAAAGTAGTCCCAGTTGCCCGACCGGGACGTATGGGGGAAGGCCAGCGTGCCCGCACGCCGCCCGTTCAGGTACAGGCTGCGCATGGCGCAGGTATTCCCGTCGGAAACGTCATAGGTGCCGTTGGCAAAAAACGCATCCACCCGGTACACGCCCGGACGGTCGATGTTCACGTTGTAAAACAGCGCGTCCGGAGACTTCGTGACGCGGGAGGACCAGGCCTCGTCCCCGGCCAGGCCGCAGGGGCGCGTCTCCAGGCGCGAATCCGCGGAAGGATACTCATTGGGCTCATTCAGGAAGGATTCCCGCCCATCCAGCGCAACCGCCATCACCTGGTAATGCACTTCCCCTTCCGCAGGGGCGGCAATGTAGTAGCAATATTCCGTCTGGGATACGGGAATGCCGTTCCGGAATACACGGTAATAATCCGCTCCGTCCACGGCGGCCCAGGCGATGCCGTGGCGGCCGGCCTTCCATTCGGGGGACGCCAGGCTCCGTTTTACATGCGACAAATTCACCTGTCCGGCGTTTTCACCATCTGACGCCAGTTCCAGTTCCACCCCCATCCTTCCCTTTCCTCCCGCGGGCAGCACCGGGTCCGCATCCTGCCCGTTGATCCGGCACCGGACAATCCGCCTGCCCTGCCCGCTCACCCTGACATCAACCGTCATGCCGCGGTATTGCAGTCCGGACAGTTCATGCACGCCCGCGAAGGAATCCGGAATGCACGGGCGGAACTCCAGGGAATCCGGGGAAACGCGGAGTCCGAACAATCCCTTGTAAAAACCTCCCAGCATGCCGGCAATGCTCCAGAGCTGGCTGTCGGAACTGAGCAGGAGCCCCTCGTCCAGCCCCGTTTCCAGAAGAAGGTTCTCCTTGTTGGTGCCGCACAGGAGCGCCGCCCGCACCATGCAGGCCAGCGCCAGCGCCAGCCCGCATTCATTCCCTGTGGCCGCGGCGGCCTGCGCGTAATACCCCTCCAGGAACGGCCAGGTGGCCCGGTTGTGATACGGGGCCACGTCTTCCGGCATCTGGGGATGAAAACAGGGAATGCCGTAAACGCAATGGGGCAGCGCGGCCACCATGCGCGCCGCATGGGCGCCATGCGCATGGCCCAGCAGCACGCAAAGTATGTTCCCCAGGCTGTCCACCTTTTCCGACAGCACGGGGTACCCCCGGCCATACAGATACTGTCCGTACAGATCGCTGCCCGGAATGCGGAAAAACTTTTCAATCACTCCGGAAAGGGCCTCCCCCTTTCCGTCCCATTCCCGCGCCTTTCCTTCCATCCCCAGCTCCCGGAACATCCGGGCCAGCATTTTCCGGGCTGCGGCATGCAGAATCATGGTGGAAAGGCTGGAAGAATCGCCGATGTCCGCCGAAGTCATCCAGGCCGGATAGCTCTGTTCCCGCCAATCCAGGAAGGAAGATTCCCCTCTCATCAGGCCGCCTGTTGCGGTCAGCACCTTTTCATCCTTCAGGCAGGTCTTTTCCAGCACGCGGGACGCCCGGAGCAGCCAGTCCCCGTCCCCCGTCAGGCAATACACCTCCCACGCGGCGACGCTCCACACCACCCGGTCCGAGGAAATGGGCCAGGAACCGCCCGTTCCGGTATCCTGCTCCACCTCCCCCTTCCGCACACGGGCCTGCAAACTTTTCATGCAGGCCTGGACGTTCCACATTCCCAGCCCCAGATGGGTGGCGTACGCAATGTCCCTGGTCCACACCGTAGGCCAGTTGGCTCCGGTACGGAAGGTGCCTTCCTCATTGATCAGGGCTCCCGCCTCGTTCAAGGCCAGGCAGTACGCCTTGTTCAAGACTTCAAATCCGCTGTGGTAGCGCGGGCCGTATTCCGTCTCCGGCACAATGCGCCATTCGGAATACCGGCCGTTCTTCATGGTCCTCACCCGGCCGTCCTTTTCCACTTCCGCCCAATGGGAGTCATCCTGGCTCAAGCGGCTTCCGGTCAGCGTAAACGCTTCTCCCCTGTATAATATGCGGTCCTGGTCCATAAATGAAACGGCATTCGGGTCTATTACCCTGCCTATAACATGAAAATCAATTCCTGTCCCGCCGAAAATGAGGCTTATGGAACGATGCGGACAATAAAAAACCGGGCTCCCCCGCAGAGGAACCCGGTTTACAAAACACAAATCAACGTTTAGTGCTGCAACAGAGAAGTAACGGCGTCGCGTTCCTCCTTCAGTTCATTGACGGTGACGTCAATCTTTTCCTGGGAGAACACGTCGATCGGAAGGCCCTGCACGATTTCCCAGCCGCCGTCCTTGGTGGTGCGGATCGGGAAGGAGCAGATGAGGCCCTTTTCAATGCCATAGGAACCATCGGAGCAGACGGCCACGGAATACCAGTCGCCTTCGGGCGTCTGGGTAGCCAGGCTGCGCACGGTATCCACGGCGGCGGAAGCGGCGGAAGCGGCGGAGGAAGCTCCGCGAGCCTTGATGATGGCGGCGCCGCGCTGCTGGACGGTGGTGATGAAGTCGCCCTTGAGCCATTCCGTATCCTTGATGACTTCCGTAACCGGCTTGCCGCCGATCTTGGCATTCGTGAAATCCGGATACTGGGTGGAGGAGTGGTTGCCCCAGATGGCCACGTTGGTCACTTCCGTCACATGAACCCCGGCCTTTTCAGCCAGCTGGCTCTTGGCGCGGTTTTCATCCAGGCGGGTCATCGCGAAGAAACGGTCGGAGGGAACGCCGCTGGCGTTATGCATGGCGATCAGGGCGTTCGTATTGCACGGGTTGCCGACGACCAGCACGCGCACATCCTTGGCGGCGCTGCGGGCGATGGCCTGGCCCTGGCCGATGAACACCTTGCCGTTGATGTCCAGCAGGTCCTTGCGTTCCATACCGGCCTTGCGGGGAACGGAACCGACCAGAAGGCACCAGTTGGCGCCTGCAAACGCTTCATCCGGATCACTGGTGGGGACGATCTCGTTGAGAAGCGGGAACGCGGCATCACGCAATTCCATCACAACGCCTTCCAGGGCATTCATGGCCGGCGGAATTTCCAGCAGACGCAGATTGATGGGCTGATCCGGTCCCAGCATGCTGCCGGAGGCAATGCGGAACAGCAGAGAGTAGGCAATTTGTCCGGCGGCTCCTGTAACGGTAACGGTGATAGGTGTTTTCATAACTTAAACTAAAAATGGACAGATTTGCTCTGTCTGGCCGCAGGTATAACACAACCGGAGGAGAGGCTCAATCAGTAACTTTTTATGCTGGCAGAAAAAAGCATTCCCCATTATCATTCCCCATTATCATTCCCCATTATCATTCCTCATTATGCTTGAATATGCCCCTGCCCGCATTTATTCTTTTTTTACTAATTTTTTACCTTCATCATGAATTTAACCATTATCGGGAGCGGATATGTTGGACTGACTACGGGGACCTGCTTCGCGGAAATGGGCCACCATGTCATCTGCGTAGACAACAACAGGGAAAAAATCCGGACGCTGCAATCCGGGTCCATTCCCATTTACGAGCCCAAGCTGGAAGACCTCATCAGGAAAAACGTGGCCGTGGGGCGGCTGGAATTCTCCCCGGACATCGCTTCATCCATCCCGCAAAGCGACGTCATCTTCATCGCCGTGCCCACGCCGCCCAACACGGACGGCTCCGTGGACCTGACCTACATTGAAAAAGTGGCGCGGGAAATCGCCGAAGTCCTGAAGCCGGAAATGGGCTACAAAGTCATTGTGGACAAATCCACGGTACCCGTCAAAACAGGAGAAAAAGTCAGACAGACCATCAAGCGCTACGCGGGGCCGGACGTTCAATTCGACATCGTTTCCAATCCGGAATTCCTGCGGGAAGGCTGCGCCGTGGACGACCTTCTCCACCCGGACCGCATCGTCATCGGAGCCAATTCCGAACGGGCCATGAATGTCATCAAGCGCGTTTACCAGCCCATCCATGCCCCCATTCTGGAAACGGACGTCAACTCCGCGGAACTCATCAAGCATGCGGCCAACTCCTTCCTGGCCCTGAAAATCTCCTACATCAACGCCGTGGCCAAGGTATGTGAAAAAACCGGGGCGGACGTGGAACTCGTGGCGGAAGGCATCGGGATGGACAAGCGCATCTCCCGCCACTTCCTCAACGCGGGACTGGGCTACGGCGGCTCCTGCTTCCCGAAGGACGTGAAAGCCTTCATCAACATCAGCCGTACGCTGGGCATTCCCTTCACTCTGCTGGAGGAAGTGGAACGCATCAACGACTCCCAGCACACGCACTTCCTGGATCAAATCAGGGACCGCCTCTGGGTGCTCAAAGACAAGAAAATAGCCGTATGGGGCCTGGCCTTCAAACAGAACACGGACGACATACGCGAGTCCATCTCCCTCAAGCTGTGTGAAAAACTCCGCAAAGAAGGGGCCATCGTCACCGCGACGGACCCCAAGGCCATCGGCACGGCACGTTCCAGGCTGGAGGAGCTGGGCGTCACTCCGGTGGAGGACATGTACGAATGCGCACGGGACGCGGAAGTGCTGATCATCGCCACGGAATGGAGCGACTACGCCAATGCTGACCTGCAAAAACTGGCGGAAATCATGCGCAACCGCATCATTTTTGACGGGAGGAACATCCTGTCCCCCGCCAACATACGGGCCGTGGGATTTGAATACCACTCCGTGGGCCGTCCTTTCATCGAAGAAGCCTGATTCGCCGCAACAGGCGCCCGCGCCTGTACAAGCAATTTGAAAAAAGGCCCCGGAGCTGTTCAACGCTCCGGGGCCTTCCATCATTAATGCGCTATCCTGCCAATCCTTTAAAACTCAAACTGAATACCCGCGCGCAAATAAAACCCGGGATCATAGTGGCGTTTCTCCAGTTCATGATTCCCATTGCTGGTCTTGAGCGTGCCGGAATTTCCGAAAGAAAAGCCTACGTCCGTCATCAGCCGGGGACGGACACTCCCCCAGCGTCCCAGCCCGATATTGGCCCCTACCCCGGCAACTCCGGAAATCCACTCGAACTGCCGCACGCGGCGGTCATGATGAATTGTCCACGTACCGGACACGATGGAAACGAAAGGCCCCCACGTCAATCCTTCGCCCACCTTCTTGGTGTAGGAAAGACGCGCGCCTTCAAGCTGGAGGCTCCAGTTATTGCCCGTCTTCCATTTGAACTGTAATACGGGGAGCAAGGGAGCTTCTCCAAGCTGGGGGTAATAGCCGATCCCGATGCCGTAGCTGAACCGGTCATTCAGAGGGCCGGTAATCATGGCATGCCCGCCGAAAAAGATATTGTTATGCGTCCAGGTATCAAAATCCGTGGAAATCTCCGGCGTGAAGCCAAACACCAGGCGCGTTTTTCCTGAAATGACGCAGGAGGCGTTCATGTTCAGCCAGATCGTGTACAGGCGGTCCACGTCCATTTCATCCGCCCCCTGCCCATTGAACCAGGTCATGCGCAGGCCCGTTATCGCGGAGAAGTTCCAGGAGCCGCTGGACATGCGGCACAGGTTTACGTCCGTTACCCAGTTCTGGATATTCACATGGCCGTGGCCGTTTCTGGAATCCATGGGCCCCAGCAACTCGAAATAAGACTGGGTGGGGAAAATGGACTTGGAAGAAGATTCCGACTCCAGGGCCGGAGTACTGTGATAGCTTCCGGAATAAGCCTCGGCATAATAGGCGGAATCATAACCGTCGGAAGAATCGGAATCCGGGTAGGGGAGAGTTTCAGCCTGGGCTGCAAGGGACATGCCGGCCACAAGAGAGAGACTCGACAAAAATCGAATGGACATGACGGGAAAATATATGCGCGCGTGCAAGCGGTCAATCAAAAGATATACAAATGACTAATTAATTGATCCCCCATTCCCGAACAGCAGGGCAACGGCGATCATCAGCGCAGCAAGAAACAGATACAAAAGGGCTATCCTGCTTCTCCGGGCAGACAGAAACGCACAAACCACGGAAAACACAAAACACGCCGCCGCCAGCAAAAGAATAATCCCCGCCATCATGGGCATTCCCGCCGCGCCTGCACCCGCGGCCAGCAGCGTCCCCGCCACATATCCGACAAACGACCATCTCAACCCCGCAAGCCAGGGAAAGGACGCAATTCTCCGCCGGAATCCATGCATGCCCTTACTGTGAACGGCCCCCTCAAAAACCGCAAGGCCAAAGTATTTCCAGCCCCCATTCAAACAATCGTAAAGCCATCATCAGGACAGTTTCTTCCGCTCCGTACTATCACAGCCGCCATTCCAAGCTGGAAACTGGACGGAAAGCCACCCCGAAAACAGGACAAAAAAATGCAAGCCATGAAACCTGCAGTTAAAGAGTGGTCGGGAAGACAGGATTCGAACCTGCGACATCCTGCTCCCAAAGCAGGCGCTCCACCAGGCTGAGCTACTTCCCGAATAAAAAGAGGGGATTAAAAAGGATTGGGATAAAAATGGTGGCTCGGGACGGGATCGAACCGCCGACACGGGGATTTTCAATCCCCTGCTCTACCGACTGAGCTACCGAGCCACTTGCTTGCACGAGGAACGTGCTTGCGGGGCGCAATCTATCACCGCCTTTTCAGGATTGCAACAACAAAATACCATTTTTTCATTTTCCCGGACCCATGCCCGACACGGGAGTGAAAAAATCCTTTCCAATCTCCCTGCCCTCTTTTATATCCACGCCGGACCCGTCAGGAGGAAGCCTGCGCCAGCAGACCGCTCAGCACCATCGGAAAGATGAGCGCCACCCAGGACAAGGTGTGCAGCATCAGGGGAGGCATGTTTTTTTTCAGCCTGTCCAGGACAAACATGAAGGCGCCGGCCATGGCCAGGCCGTAATAAATCCAGGCATCCGCCGTGTATTCCTGCGCCGCGGCGGCCAGACAGAAAACAACGTAGATCACAATAACGCCCATCCAGACAAGGGACACCATGTCCCGGGCAACGGAATCCTCCCCCTCTTTTTCCCGCTCTTCCTCGTTCCATCTTTCCCGGCTGAACATGCCCAGCACCACCAAAGCCACGAGATACCAGGTGGACGTAGAGAGCTGGGAGCCCCAGCCGCCGCCCAGATTGCCGTAAAAATAGGCCGGGATGCCGGCTCCGGTGGCAAAGGCTACGGAGGCAAAGAAAGCCCCCAGTCCGAATCCCGTGGATATTCCCCCCTTCCGGTAGGGATTGGTGGAAAAAAACAGGAAAAGAATGCTGAATACGCCTGGAAGCAGGGCAAATTCAAAGATCACGACACCCAGCTGGAAGAACATGATCCACAACCCCGTCACGGCAGCCACCGCAATCAGCAGGCAGATGACGAAGCAGTGCCTTCTGGCGAACATCAGGCATTCATCCGTATGAACGGCGGGATCGCCGCGGAAGACTTTAAGCACCCTGTCCAGCATGTTGACGCACCAGACGGCCACGAACAGGAACTGGTACAGCCAGGGAGAAGAAACAACCACCAGATGGGACTGGCTGACGGCAAAAGCCCAGGCCATTGCGGCACAAGGGATTTCCAGCCCCATCAGGGAAAACCACGCCCACCAGGGAGGCCTCTTCAAGAATTGTTCCATTTTTTGCAACATCATCCCGATAACAAGGCTCGTATCAAGCTCCGGCACCGTCATCGCCAAAGTTCCGTTTTTTTCAAAGGCACGCTTGACATGGAGGTTAAGGTCCCTATACTTGTGCTCCCTTGCGTCGGAAACGCAATACATGATCATGAAGAAAGATATCCATCCCCAGTACAATCCGGTTGTCTTTGTCGACATCTCCACCGGCCGCCGTTTCGTGACCCGTTCCACCACCCGTTCCGCAAAGACGGAAGTTATCGACGGGGTTGAGCATTTCGTGATTTCCTGCGGTATCACCTCCGATTCCCACCCGTTCTTCACCGGCAAGAACCAGTTTGTGGACACCGAAGGCCGCATCGACAAGTTCCAGAAGCGTTTCGGTTCCGTCCGCCGCAGCGGCGGCAAGCCCAAGCTCAACAAGTAAGAGCCGCTTCATTTCCATTTTCCCGCCCCGTTTTCTTCCTGGAAAACGGGGTTTTTCATTTGCAGGCTTCTCATTGCCCCGCTTTTCTGCTTCATTGGACTTATCATGTCGCTGACCCCGGACCTTTTTGACAGCCAGTCTGCGGAACTCCTCCGTTCCGGCCGTCCCGTGCTGGCCGGCATCAGCGGCGGCCGGGATTCCATGGCCCTGCTTTCCCTGCTTTCCGGAATGGAAGAGTGCCGCGTCATTGCCTGCCATGTGCACCACGGCCTGCGCCCGGAAGCGGATGAAGAAGCGCAGTTCGTCCGGGAGTATGCCGCATCCGCGGGCGTTCCATGCGTTTGGAGGCGGGCGGACGTGGCCGGCATGGCTCGCACCCAGGGCATTTCCACGGAAGAAGCGGCCCGGAAAACACGGCAGAACCTGTTTCTGGAATGGGCTGCGGAATATCCCGGGGCGCTCGTAGCCCTGGCGCATCACCGCAATGACCAGCAGGAGACGGCCCTGCTCCATTTGTGCCGCGGGGCATCCGGCATTCACGGTATGTCCCCCGTGTCCATCTGGGAAAACGGGCTAACTGTCGTACGCCCTCTGCTGGCTTTTTCCAGAAAGGAAATCACCGCCTATCTGGAGGAGAGAAACATTCCGTGGAGGGAAGACGCCAGCAACCAGTCCACCGAATACACGAGAAACGCCCTGCGCCACCACGTCGTTCCCCAGCTGGACGAAATATTCCGCAGGGACACCAGCCTTTCCTTTTCACGCGCCTGCCGAATTGAGAACCAAATTCGCACCGCCCTGGCCCAGGCGCTGGAGACCATGGACCTGACCGACCCCCAGGGGCGGCTGTACCTCCCCGGCGTCAACCGGCTCCCAGAGGAGTTGAAACAATGCGCCGTGCACCATTACCTCCGGCAGCAGTCCGTACCGGACCTGACGGAAGCCGCCGTGCTCCGGGTTATGAAGATTCTGAATGCCGACGGCCCTTCTCGCACGTCCCTGCCCGGCGGAAAGATGGCCGTGCGCAAGGAAAAGCGGCTGTTTGTCAAAGACGCTCCGCCACAGATCAATAAAGGGGAGCCACGCCCTGCGGATACAGCAGGTGGAATTTGATGGCTTCATTGCCCACCACCAGCGCGGTGCCGAACATCCTGTCCTCATCCGTCAAGCGCGGAAGCTGGGCGATCGGGAAAAGCAGCCCCCCCAGAATCAGGCCGTAGTTGCATACGGAGGGCATCATGCAAATCAGTTTTTTGGAGATATCCGCCGCATCCAGCGTGGGGAACACCCATACATCGCTGGGCTGGAGCATGGAGGTGCGGTGCACGCGCACGCTGTAGGAGTCCGGAGACAGGGCCGCGTCAATCTGGATTTCACCTTCCACGGTGATTTCGTTGTCCAGGCATTCCTTTTCCACAACGCTCCGGGCCAGGGCCGTGGCGGCGCGGGTACGGTCCGCAGCCAGTTCCGGAACGGAACCGTCCGTGGAGGCGCTGAGCATGGCCACGCGGACGCCTTTGCCCAGCATGTGCCGGGCCATTTTGGCCGTTTCCACGGCAAAGTAGGCCATGTTCTCCACCGTGGGATCGGCGGTCACGCCCGTATCCGCCAGGAAGTAGATGCCGCGGCCTCCGAATTTTTTGGCAAATTCCGGAACCATGACGATGGAGATGGCAAACAGGGGCTTCGTGGGCACGGGGTCCTGCCGGTATTTGTTCACGGCGCGGAATACGGAAGCCACCCTTTTCATGTTCCCGGCCACAATGGCGTCCGCCTGGCCGTAAAGCACCATCATGGCGGCAAAGTGCACCGGTTCGGAAACGATTTCACGGGTGTTCATCGGCAGGCCGTTCCCGAACATCTGTTCCGCCCGTTCATAACGGTCGCAGAACATTTGAAGGTCAGAGCTTTTTTCCGGTTCAATGATGCGCACGAATTTCAGGGAAATGCCGTTCATTTCCGCCATGCGCCGGATGATTTCCTTCCGGCCCAGCAGAATGGGAACGCCGGCCTGTTCGCTCACGAAACGTTCGGAAACGCGCAACACGCGCACATCCTCCCCTTCCGGGAAAACGATGCGCTTGGGGTGCCGCTTCAGGTTGTCCAGCAGCGGCCCAGTGAAGTCATTCAACGGAGAAAAACCTTGCCAATCACTCATAATGTCACGTGTCCTATTCAATGGGACTCTAAAAAAACGCGTCCATAAAAGCAACTCATAAAGTCAAAGACCGCAAATAATCGGGAAAAACCGTTCTTCGGATTGAACCGGGCATGCCGCCATGCTAGCATGGGGTTCCCTCTTCATGTATTGCGATTACCATACACATACGCCCCTGTGTCTGCATGCCTCCGGTACGCCGCAGGAATATGTGCAGTCAGCCGTTCGCGCCGGACTGCGGGAATACGGCATTTCCGACCACGCCCCCATGCAGGAGGAGCCGTTTGACGACTGGCGCATGAAGCAGGCGGACATGGGCGCCTACCTGGACTGGATCAGAGAGGCCACGGAACTTGCCGCTCCGCACGGACTGACGGTAAAGGCCGGACTGGAATGCGACTGGTTTCCGGGCATTGAACCCTGGACAGACCACCTGCGGGGCCTGTATGAATGGGATTATCTGATCGGTTCCGTCCACTACCTGGGAGAAAAGGAGGAATTTGACAATCCCTACAAGATGGATTTCTGGAACACGACAGACGTGGAGGACGCCTGGGAACAATACTGGAAACGTTTCCGGGACATGGCCGCCTCCGGCCTGTTCCACATCATGGGCCATGCGGACCTGATCAAGAAGTTCGGCTTCCGGCCCGGCGGGGATCTGCGCCGCTATTATGAACCGGCCCTGGAAGCCATAAGCCGGTCCGGGGCCTGTCTGGAGATCAATACTGCCGGATGGTACAACAAGTGCGCAGAACAGTACCCGGACGAACTTTTCCTGCGGCTGGCCGCAGAGATGGATATTCCCCTGACCATCAGCTCGGATGCCCACGCTCCGGAAAACGTCGGCCGGGATTTTGACCGGGCCGCAGAACTGGCGCGCCGGGCCGGGTTCAGTCAGTTGGCCTCCTTTACTGCCGGGAAAATGCGGTTATTTCCCCTGACCGGAATTTGAGTAGTTTTTTTCACGGTATAAACGTTCGGCCTCCCGGCGGATTGTTGCGGCCGCCCGCATGGCAAAATTGCTCTGCATATGCACCGCATCAGAAAAGCGAATTTCCTCCTCCGGAGGAATCTGCGCATTGAAATCAAGCCAGGGTACATTTAATTCCTTGGCAAAACGCGCTACTTTCCACCGCATGGCAGGGGGAGAAATACGGCTCTTCACCGGGAACAAGACCAATACCAGGCGGGATCCGAATTTTTCCTGCACGGCCGTCAGTTGTTGAAGAAGAGCTGCATCCTTCTCAGACCATTCCGTTTCCAAAGGCGAAATAACGGGAGGCATTGGCAGAAGAGCCCATCCCTCCGTATTCTGTACATTAAAACGCTCATTTCTCAATTCCGTGTACAGCAATGTTGAGGCACGGAACAAGGGATTGAATAGAGGGCACCAGGACACATTCTGCCTCAAATCATGTTCCGGATTTTTATAAACGAACATTTGATCAGCAAACACCCTATCCATTTCCACAACCACATATTCTGCAGGCGGAAGCAGCCCTTTTAACATTAGCTCCAATCCTTCCCGGGCAGAAGAAGCATCAATGCCCAAATTCGCCCAGCCTGCATTCCCCGATTCCACTCCCGGAATTCTGCCCGTAATGGATGACCCCAAAAATACCGTATCTATGCGGTTTTTCGATTCGTTCGCAGCAAATATTCTGCCTTTGGAACTATAATAGCTGGAATGGGATTTCCATTGAATTCCCCGCTTATCCAGGCTGTATTTCCATGCAGCAACTACGACCATGCACAGCAGGAACGTCACAAAAACGGAAACCAGAAAGGAGCGTGAAAGTTCCTTGCGTTCAACAACAAGCTTGTAATCCATGATGGGGGATACGATTAAAATTGGAAATAGATAAATCCTTCCGCAGGACCAGAGTTATTAAAAATCAAAAAGATCATCAGGCCATACAGGGCCCCTTCCAGCACGCCCCCATGCCACCGGGCATTCCAGGAAATCCGATGCTCCCTGATCCATCCAGCCAGATGGAACAGGATGACGGGGATACCATATAATATCACTGCATAAGCAACGATATTGGACACAGGTTTATCCCACACCGCAAGCCTTTGGAAAAACAGCGAGAGAGTTTCCATGTCGGGCATTAAAAAAGTCATCCATAAAAAACTTACTGTAAGAAAACAATAGACTCCCCCAAGACATTTGACAAAAGAGTGGGTGGAGCTGCGCCCCCTCCATAGAAAACGTTCCAGCGCCAGAAAACAGCCGTGGCAAGTCCCCCACAACGCGAATTTCCATTCCGCTCCGTGCCACAAACCACCAAGAAACATGACAATGAAAAGATTGATATAAGTTCTTACCTGTCCTTTCCGGTTACCGCCCAAAGGTATGTAGAGATAGTCTCGCAACCAGTGGGAAAGCGTCATGTTCCATCTTTGCCAAAACTCCGTGATGCTGGTGCTGATATAAGGGAAATTGAAGTTGTCCGGCAGGCGGTAGCCGAACAAAACCGCCAATCCGATGGCGATCATGGAATAACCTCCAAAGTCAGAAAAGATCTGAAATGAATAGCCAAACATGAGCGTCAGCAATTCTTTGCCTCCCATGCTTCCCACCAATTCAAGACTTTTCAGATAAGGCGTATATTCAGCCAAATTGTCCGCTACTACCATTTTCAGGAAATACCCGAGCGTCAAGAATTTAAAGGCAGTGCCCCACTGAATATCCCTAAACCTTTTGGATTCTATCTGAGGCCAGAATTGACGGGCACGCACAATAGGCCCTGCAATCAACTGAGGGAAAAACAGCATGTAAAATCCTACATCCCTGGTTGCCTTGACAAAACCGAGAGGACTGGAATTGATCTGAATTTCACGGGAATCCACGGAACGCACATTTCCTTTGGACACATCAATAATCATGCTGATGCCATGAAATGTGTAAAAAGAGATACCTATAGGCAATGGAATGGATTTCAGCCATTCCGTCCATGAAAACGGCAGCCCCGGAATGATATCAGCAAAGAACCCGGCATATTTGAATGATCCCAAAAGAAGAAGGTTCAAAATCACGGCATTCCGCACCCATCCCCGAATTTTGGCATCATCTCCCCTTTCCCTGTGGCGCAAAATAAACAGGCTGCAAACCGTATTCCCAATGCAGGAAACCAGAAGGATGCTTAAAAGGCGCGCGTCTTCCCACCCGTAAAACACGGCACTGGCTATCAACAGCAAAGTAACCTGGTACGCTTTTCCCCATCTGCCAGGAACGGGAATATAATATAAGAGGAAAACAATGATTAAAAAATAAACAAATTCGAGAGAGATAAACAACATTTCTCTCTAGATTTTATGAACTTGAAAATGTGAAGTCAACGGCAAATTCCGAGACGCCAATATCTGCTCAGCAGTAGAAAAGAAAATTGTCCAGGTACCCCCTTATTTCATCTTTCCCCTGCCAAAGCCCCACCCGCATCCATCTGCTCCATTTTCAGAAAAAATAAAAAATCTCTACACAAGAACAGTCATCCCTTCCACTCAAAAAGGGAAATAATCCACCCATTTTTCATATTTGATTCCAAACATGCCTAAAGATATTTTAAGCGAGACGCAGAACTAACTCGTCAGGCCGGATTCAGACAACTCGCCTCTTTCGATTCAGGGAATATGCTGCTGCATCCCCTGAATTGACTCCGAAGAAAGCAAGACTGCACTTTCCCGCCTGAACGGTTTCCCGTCATCTTCCAATCGTGGTCCCGTAAGGAGACTGTATCGGGCGCACGGGCGGAGGAACGGGCTGGGGCCTGGGCGGTGGGGGAGGAGGATTGGGCCGGATAATGACGGGCGGCGGATAGTTCCAGGGCCTGACGATGGGTGTGACCACAACGCGCTCCGTTTTTGGCTGACTGGCTACCTCACGGATTTCACCCTGCAACTGGTTGACCTGCTTGTTCAAGTCCGTGATTTTTTTCTGGGTGCCGTCTTTCAGGGCCAGGTATTTCTTTTCCAGGTCCTTCCAATACAGCTCGGCATCTTCCCTTTTTTTACGAATGGAACTGATCTGGTCCTGGTAGGTCCTGGCCCTGGTGCGGAATACTTTGGCATCCTGCGGCAGCCCCACTCGGTCCGCTTCCTGCGCGTTCCACTGGAGGGCGATGACTTCAGCCTCCACACGGGAAAGATCCCCCATCAGCAGGAACATGCGGACGACGTCCTCTCCTTCCAAATAGCGCGGGTGGCGTTCCGCTTCCGAAAGGGATTCCCGGATTCTCCTGGCCTCTTCCTCAGCCGCCTTCTTGGCCGCTTCCGCCTTTTGCCTGCGGGCGGCTTCCTCGTTCCGGCGCTGTTCCAGCCGCGCGGCCACCTCATCCGGCGTCATTTTGTAAGCCTTCTGCTGTTCGTCCGTCAGCTCCTTGTAGGAGACTTTCGCCACGCCGTCCGTGTACTGGACGCTGACGAAGTCATCCCCGGAAGATACTACGCTGGCATCTTTCAGAACCCTGCCGGAACGCAAGGCCATATCCTCCGCCAGGGAGGCGGGCAGCAGGGCGCACAAGATTAATAGACAGGCTCCAGGTTTCATACGATTCAACGGTTCTACCTAGATAAGAGGCGCCGGAAAAGAAATTTATTCAAAAAAAGATGACCAGATGTTATTACTGGCACGGCGGTTCCCTTTTCGTTAAAGTTTTGTGAAGCATTTACACGTTTATGAATTCGCACTCGTCATCCTGGAGTCCTTTACCCCCACTTCCCGATCCGGAAGGGTTTGCCGGCATGTATGCGGGAACCCACGAAAATATTCTTATTTGCGCAGGCGGAACGAATTTCCCCGGCAGGCCCATGCTGGAAGGGGGCGTCAAGACCTGGACGGACCGTGTGTTCACCCTGGCGCCGGAAAGCCCCGCGTGGCGGGAAGCGGGCGTACTGCCCGCCCCTTATGCCTATGGAGCCTCCGCCAGCCTGGAAGACGGCCTGCTGTGCATCGGAGGATGCGACCGGGAAGGCCACCGCAGCGACGTTTACCTGCTGGGAGTTTGCGGCGGCACCCTGAATATCTCCGCCTTTCCCTCCCTTCCGCTCCCGCTGGCCTACACGGCGGCAGCCGTGCTGGACGGCAAGGTGTACCTCATGGGCGGCTGTGAACGTCCGGGAGAGCAGGATTGTACCAGCCGGATGTTCATGCTGGATTCCCGAAATCCCGGCCAGGGCTGGCAGGAGCTTCCTCCACTGCCTGGGAGAGGCCGCTTCCTGCATCAGATGGCTGCGGTTAACGGCGTTCTGTACGTCCTGGGCGGCATCGGCCTGAAAGAAGAGGACGGGAGGCAGGTACGGGAACTTCTGACGGAGGCATGGAGCTTCACCCCGTCCGGCGGATGGATGCGGCAGCCGGACATGCCTTATGCCATCGCCGCCGCACCCACTCCGGCGCCCGTTTCCCGGAGCGGAGTCATCTACCTGCTGGGCGGCGACGACGGCTCCGGCAGGAAATACACGCCGCAGACCAATCCCGGCTTCAACAACCAATCGCTGTGCCTGGACACGACAACGGCGGAATGGCACGACGGCGGCCCCATCGGAGCGCCGCAGGCGGTGCTTCCCTGCTGCGCCTGGGAAGGCCGCTTCATCGCGGTCAACGGCGAACTCAAACCCGGCAGACGCTCCCCTGAAGTCTGGAGCATTTCCCTTCCCTGATTCTTCCAGCCCCGACCAACAAATCATATGATGCACTCCTTACATTACCTGAACCGGTTCACCAAAACATGGTGCGCTGCCCTCGCCGGCATGATGCTGATGGCGGTCCCGGCCGCTCACGCATCCTTTTCCGTGGACGTCCATCCCTCCGGCAGCATTCCGGACCTGCCCGATCCTGCGGGACGCGCCGGAATGATTGCCGGAACCGTGGCGGAAAAAGACGGCTCCCAGTCCATTATCGCCGCGGGAGGGGCCAATTTTCCCCATGCCGCCCCCGGGGCCGCCACGCCGGAGGAACGCGGCCCGAAGGCGTACCACCGGGACATTTTCAAACTCTCCAACGGGCAATGGAATAAAGTCGGCAATCTGCCCGTTCCGCTGGGCTACGCGGCATGCGCCAGTGTCGGCAAGGGCGTGGTGCTGGCCGGAGGCCACAATGAAGAGGGCATTCGGCAGGACACCCTGCTGATCAGGGCGGACGGGTCCGTGGAAAAGCTCCCGCCCCTTCCCCGGCCCGTGACGGAAGCCGCCTTCGTCGGTTCGGGAGACAAGCTCTACGTCATCGGGGGACGGGACCGGGACGAACCGGAAACGGCCCTGAATACCGTGTACGTGCTGGACACCTCCCCTGAAACGGCCAGCATGGAATGGAAGACCCTGCCTCCGTTCCAGGGGCCGGGGCGCATTCTTGCCACCGCCGCCTTTTCCGACAGCACCCTTTTCCTGGTAGGAGGATGTTCCCTTTCCAAAAATGCCGCAGGGGAAACGCAAAGAACCTACCTTTCCGACCTGATCGACTACGACCTGGGCTCCACGAACCCTGCCGAGTGGGGAAAGACGAAGAAGGAGCGCACCGGCCCCGGAACTCCCGTGGCGGCAGCGGCGGGCCCCGCCCCCGTCAAGGAAAACACCATCATCCTGATTGGGGGAGACAAGCGCGGCAATTCGCCGGACCCGTCCAGGCCCGTGGTGCAGTCCAACGACATCCTGGCCTACGACATCGTGAAGGATAAATGGAGCCGCCTGGGAGAATGGCCCGCAGGCATCGCCACGGCGCCTGCCGTCACCAGGGGCAATGAGATCGTCACCATCAGCGGAGAAACCGCTCCCGGGGAGCGTACCCCAGCGAACGCCTCCGCAACGGCGGGATACCATTTTGAAATGAGCACGGTGGACTATGCCGTTCTCATCCTCACGATCATCGTGCTGGCCATCATCATCATTTCCGCCGTGCGCAACGGCGTCAGGAACGTCTCCGCCGTTACGGATCCGAACACCAGGCCCGGCCTGTGGGCCTGGGTGGCCGTCATCGTGCTGTGGTTCGTCGTGATGCTGAACTACTTTGACCGCCAGCTTCTTTCCGCCCTGCATGAGCCCATCGTGCGGGACATCCCCCAGACGGAAGCCCAGTTCGGCATGGTTACCTCCGTCTTCCTGCTGATTTACGCGCTGCTGAGCCCGGTGGGAGGCTTCCTGGCGGACCGCTACAGCCGCCGCCTGATGATTCTCTGCTCCCTGGTCGTCTGGTCCGTGGTCACCTGGTGGACCGGGCACGCGGAGGATTACACCTCCCTGCTCATCGCCCGCGGGGCCATGGGCATCAGCGAAGCCTTCTACATTCCCGCCGCCCTGGCCCTGATCACGGACTACCACCGGGGCAGCACGCGCTCCATCGCCACGGGCCTGCACATGAGCGGGATCTACGTGGGCATGGCCATCGCCGGGTTCGGCGCCACCATGGCTTCCTGGACGGGCTGGCGCATGACCTTCGCCCTGTTCGGTTTGATCGGCGTGGCTTATGCCATCGTCCTGATCCTGTTCCTGAAAGACCCAGGAAAGGCGCCCGCAGATACGGCCCTTGCCCGGAAGAAGGACAAGCCGGGGGAAGAAACCGTGCTGATCAACGTGGACAACGACGAACAGGCTGTTAAGGTTCCCGCGGCCAAGCTTTCCACAGGGGCCGTCCTTTCCAGCCTGCTGAGCGGCCGCCCCATGTGGATGCTGCTTTGCGTGGTGGCTTTTGCGGGCGCGGGCAACTGGTTCCTGCTGACGTGGTACCCCACCCTGCTGCATGACCAGTACCACCTTTCCTCCGCGGAGGCCGGCCCCGCCGCCACACTGTGGAGCTCCATTGCCAAATACATCGCGGTTCTGGGGGGCGCGATCCTGGCGGACATGTGGTACAAGCGCAACACCCGCGCCCGCGCGCTGGTACCGGGCATCGCCTTCAGCGTATCCGGCCCGCTGGTCGTCCTGGCACTGCTGCCCGGCATCTTCGGCTGGGACATTGCGGTTCCGCTGGTACTCATGCTCGGACTGGTGGCCACGCAAGGACTGGCGCAAGGATCGCTGGACGCCACCCTCATGCCTGTGCTACGCTCCCATATTGACGAGCGCTACTCCGCCACCGGCTACGGTCTGCTTAACCTCACCTCCGCCGGGGTGGGCGCGCTCATCTCCTTCTTCGGCGGCTGGTTCAAGGACCAGGGCATTCCCCTGACCACCACGCTGGCCGCAGCCGGATGCCTCATGCTGTTCTGCGGGCTTTTGCTCCTGATGCTGCCGAGACCCCGGCACTGATATATCAAACTCATCAACTACCTACCTCCATGAAGAGACCTGCACGCAACCACCTGGCCGCGGGAGCCCTGTGCTTCCTGTCCCTGCTTTCTCCGGCAGAGGGCCGCACCTGGACCAACACCCAGGGAAAAACCCTGGAGGCCGAATTCGTCAAACTGGACGGCCAAAAAGCGGTGCTGACCCGCGCCGGCGGCCAGACGGTCACCATTCCCCTGAACCAGCTTTCCAAAGCGGACCAGGATTTCATTGCAGGACAGGGGACGGCAGCGGCTCCCGCCAACCCGGCGGACAATTACAAGCAACCCTGGCCCAGAACCGTCAAATGCCCGGACAATTTCAAGGTGGAAACCATCAAGGAGGAGAAGGGGGAATACATTTACGAGACGCCCCACTTCCGCTTTATTTGCGACGCCAAGCTGGGCGCCGGCATGATCAAGCGCCTGGGCCTCCTGTTTGAAGCCACCCATCTGGCTAACAAGACATTGCCCATCGGCAACATTCCGCCCCATGACGATTCCGCCAAATTCCCGGCCTACCTGTATGAAAAGTTCAGCACCTACCAGGAAAACGGGGGACTGGAAGGAACGGCGGGCATTTTCCTGGGAACCACGCGGCCCGGTGACCGGGGCAGAATTCTGGTGCCTTTCCAGTCGCTGGGCGTCAAGTCCATGGGGAGCACGTACATCATTGACCGGGACAAGGATGCCACCACCCTCATTCACGAACTGACACACCAGCTCATGTCCCCGCAGGCCAAGCAGGCCAGCTGGTTCTGCGAGGGCTCCGCGGAATACGTGGCCATGACGCCCTATGCCGGGGGCCGCTTCAACTTCGGCTCCAACCGCTCCCACATCGTTTCCCGCGTTACGGAGTACGGCAAGAAAAACACGGGGGGCCGCGCCCTGGGGGACGATTTTGAGGCTCCCGGCCTGGAGGCCTTCATGAACATGCCATACACCCAGTTCACGAATGAAAACGCCAATCTTCACTACGGCCTGGCCGCGCTGATGGCCTACTACTTCTACCACATGGACGGAAAAGGGGACGCCCAGCGCATCAAGAATTACATGAAGGCCATTCAGTCCGGCACCAGTGAAAAGGAAGCGCAAAAGCTCCTCCTGGACGGCAGGACTTATGAGGAACTGGCCAAGGAGATCGAGCAAAAATGGCGCAAGGCAGGCGTCAAGATACGCTTCCGCGCCTCTTCCTGATTACTTTCTTTTTCTGCAATCTTCCTGTTCCCTGCCGGGAACGGAGGACACATGTGCCCTGAAAAACCGTTGACATGGCGGGGAAAGGCGGCAAACTCCCCTCAACAGGGGCTTTCAGACACGTATGGCAGAAGACGCTTCCATATCCTCCCTGCTGGACCGGGTGGCCCGCACCGCCCCCTTCCGCAGGGAACTGGCGAAGCTGGGCACGGAGGAACAGGCCGTTTTCGACCACACCGCGTTGCCCGGCGTGCCGTTTGTGGCGGCCCTGTGCATCAACAGCGTTCCGGAAACGTGCCGCACCTGGGTGGTGACTCCCCATCTGCGAGCCCAGGAATCCGTAGCCTCCCAGCTGGAGACATGGGGCGTGCACAACATCCTGTTCGTCCCGGAAAAGGAAGTGGCGCTGGGTGAAGAAGTGGGAGACCCGGAACTCACCGCCGAACGGCTGAACGTGCTGCACCGCATTGCCTCCGGACAAATAGGCAGGCAGACCGTCGTTCTGACGGAAAATTCCCTGAATGACGAGGTTCCCTCCACCAGGGGCATGAAGAACCAGGGCATGATCCTGAAGGCGGGGGAAACGCGTCCGCCGGACGAACTGGAAAAGTCGTTCACGGAAGCCGGATTCGAGGGCGTTCCGCAGGTCATTTCCCGCGGGCAGTGGTCCCGCCGCGGCGGCATTCTGGACGTTTTCCCCCTGCAATCCGCCAATCCCGTACGTCTGGAATTCTTTGACGATGAAATCGAATCCATCCGGGAATTCGACGTGGATACCCAGGTCTCCTTCCGGAAGGTGGAGCACGTCAACCTCGTCCTGCAGGAGGCGGCATCCGTGGAAACCCTGCGCGACTGGATCAGGCCGGGAGACCTGGTCATCACCACCCCCTTCTGCAAGGAACGCGGGCACGTGTGCATCCTGGCCGCCCCTCCGGAAGATGCGGAGGGAGAGGAGGATTTTTCCCTGGCCATCCATGACAATCCCCTGGGCAGCTTTGACGCGGGCGACTTCGTGATGCAGGAAATGCGCCGCGAACTGGCCGAACGCCAGATACGGGAATGGCTGGACCGGAAATGGAACGTCAGCATGTTTTTCCCGAACCAGGCGGAAGAAGAACGGTTCAAGGACATCTGCGCCGGCACCCCGGCCCTGCTCTCCATCACCTGCCTGCGGGGGGACCTGCCCGGCGGCTTCAGCATTCCCGGAGCGAAGACGGCAGTCCTCTCCTCCTCCGAGCTGTTCGGCAGGTACCAGTCCGCCACGGCGCGGCGGCGCGCCAGCCGGGAAGACAAGGCGCGCAAGGCACGCGCCCAGGCCTCCCTGAAAGATATCAATCCGGGAGACCTGGTGGTCCACACCAGCTACGGCATCGGGAAGTTCATCAACATCTCCACCTCTCCGGATTCCGGAGACGAGGAAATGAACATCCTCTACCGGGACAACACCATCCTGCACGTCCCCCTCAGCCAGGCGCACCTGGTTTCCCGCTACATCGGCCTGGGCAGCAGGACGCCGGAACTCAACAAACTGGGGGATTCCAAATGGCAGCGCGCCAAAAAATCCGCGGAACGCTCCGTGGCGGACTACGCCGCCCAGCTCCTGAACGTGCAGGCGGAACGCCAGACGGGCAAAGGCTACAGCCACCCGCCGGACAGCAAATGGATGTGGGAGTTTGAAAGCTCCTTCCCGTTCCGTGAAACGCCCGACCAGCTCCGCGCCATCGCCCAGACGAAGGCGGACATGGAATCCACCCGGCCCATGGACCGCCTGATCTGCGGAGACGTGGGCTTCGGCAAGACGGAGGTAGCCATCCGCGCCGCTTTCAAATGCGTGACCGGCGGCCGCCAGGCGGCCGTGCTGGTGCCCACCACCGTACTGGCGGAGCAGCACTTCCGCACCTTCAAGTCACGCATGAGCGAATACCCCGTGCGCATTGAAATGCTGAGCCGCCTCAACAGCGCGGCGGAAGTCAAATCCACGCTGGAAGGGTTGAAAAACGGCTCCGTGGACATCGTCATCGGTACCCACCGCCTCATTTCCGAAGACGTTTCCATCAAGAACCTGGGCCTGGTGGTCATTGACGAGGAACAACGCTTCGGCGTCAAGCACAAGGAAAAATTCAAGGAGCGCTTCAAGGGAATAGACGTGCTCACCCTGTCGGCCACCCCCATTCCCCGCACGCTGTACATTGCCCTGATGGGCGCCAGGGACATGAGTTCCATCGACACGCCGCCCGTCAACAGGCAGCCGGTGCAGACCAGCGTCTGCCCCTATGACGAACGCATCATGAAAAAGGCCATGGAGCGCGAACTGGAGCGCGGGGGCCAGATATTCCTGCTGCACAACCGCGTCAAGACCATCGAGCTGTTCCGGGACAGGATACAGGCCCTGGTCCCCAAGGCGCGCATCGTCATCGGCCACGGACAAATGCCCAAGGACGAGCTGGAAAAGGTCATGAGCTCCTTCGTGCGGGGAGAGGCGGACATTCTGCTGGCCACCACCATCATTGAATCGGGCATAGACATTCCCAACGCCAACACCATCATTATTGACAGGGCGGACCGCTTCGGCCTGGCGGACTTGTACCAGCTCCGCGGCCGCGTGGGCCGCTCAGGGCACCGCGCGTACGCCTACCTCATGCTGCCCAGGTCCTCCTCCACTACGGAAGACGCCCGCAAGCGCGTCTCCGCCATCAAGCAGTACACGGAACTGGGTTCCGGATTCAAAATAGCCATGCGCGACCTGGAAATCCGCGGCGCGGGCAACCTGCTCGGCACCCAGCAAAGCGGCCACATCGCCGCCATCGGCTTTGACCTGTACTGCCAACTTCTCCAGCAGTCCATCTCCCACATGCAGGGCAAACATTCCGCACCCAGGGCGGACGCCGCCCTCCGGGCGGATTTCATCGTGAACAGTGAAACGCAGTTTGCGGCCAAATCCCGCAAGGAGTACCTGGGCGCCTTCATTCCGCGGGACTACATCAGCGACGCCCCGCTGCGCATCGCCGCCTACAAGGATTTGGCGGGGGCCCGCACCATCAAGGAGACGGACGCCCTGCTCCGCACCTGGGAAGACCGATTCGGACCTGCACCGGAAACGGTGCATCATCTGCTTGCCGCGCACAAAATCAAGATACTGGCCACCATGGCCAATATATCCATGGTGGAAGTCAGCGGCCAGCGCCTGATGCTTACCCGGAACGGGGATTTCATCCTCCTGTCCAACAAATTTCCGCGCCTGGCGGGAATCACCCCGGCGGAAAAGCTTCAGGAAACCCTGGAAATGCTTAAAAAGATCTAATTCTGGTCCGCCTCCCTGCCGGCAGCCTGCTCCCGGGTATTCCAGGCAGTCAGCCACCGGACTTCCCTGAGGCGGTAGCCGCGCTTCAGCAGCTCCGCATGCAAACCGGGCAGATGCGCCGCCCCGTAGAAGATGCCAATCTTGCGCGCACCCTTGCCTTTCCACTGGTCGAATATCTCCATGCATTTGGCATTCCTGCCTTTCAGAATCACCGTATCCTCCAGATAATCAGGGCTGGTATAGGCCAGCATACGCATCAATTCATTTTTCAGTCCGGAAACATTTCCCGTAATCAGATCCATCGCCATCTTGATTTGATTCGGCTGATAGCCGCAGTAATCTTCCTTCAGGGAAGACATGATCTCCTTCGCCATCAGTCCCATAAAACTCTCCTTCTTTTCTTCCTGCGCCTTCCTGAATTCCCCCAGGGTCATGTCCGCATGGACGAAGTGGGACGGAGAATAATCGATTCCATCCATCTGGGCCTGCAAATTCAAGGCTTTGCTGAATCTTTTATAGGCTTCCCCCAGCCAGTTCAGCAGGAAGGAAGACTCTTCCTCCCTCTGTTCCTTTTCCCATGCCTCCAGCCGGTTCCATTCGCGGGCTTCTTCCTTCGTCAAGCCGCCCAGCGGCTTGCTCCGGTCAATCCTGCTCCGCAATTCCTCCCGCCGCTGGAGCCCTTCCCCGCCGATCATTTCAAACAGCAGCAAATCACATTGCCCGAACAGTTTGTTCAAACGGTCGTAATACTCCGGTTCAGCCACATGCATCGCCCCGATCAGCCTCACCTCCTGTCCGCCGTCATTCACATAGGAAGCCACGGGCGTTGCCAAATCCTGCTGTTCAGGGGAATCCGCCTCCAGCCTCAGAAACGTAGCCGGGTACCCGCCGTATTTTTCCGCATTCCTGCCGGAGTCGGCTACGGCGGCAAGTACGGAAGAGCACAGCATGAAGGCAGACAAAATACCGCGCAATATGTTCATACGTCACCAGCCTAGCGGCCATTATCCGCAGAGCAAGCCAAAAAAGAACTTCCTCAAACACCTTGGCATCTCCCCATCCCGCCGGGACAGGCACTGCGGAACACCGGGAGGCCACAAAAAATCCTCCGCTCCCGCAAGGGAACGGAGGATGAAGAATCAAGCCGCCCAGGGCTGGCGCCCCGGAAGCCGACCGCCACATGACGGTTTACTTCTGTTTGCAGCAGCAGCATTTGTCGGACAGGGCGCCCACGCCGGGCAGCACCTTGCCTTCCAGAAGTTCCAGGGAGGCGCCGCCGCCCGTGGAGCAGAAGGAAAGCTTGTCCTGAACTTTGAATTTCTTGGCTGCCGTTACGGAATCACCGCCGCCCACAATGGAAATGGCGGAGGAATCGGCCAGGGCTTCCGCAATTTCCTTGGTGCCCTTGGCAAAACAGTCCATTTCAAAGACGCCCATGGGGCCGTTCCACAGAACAGTCTTGGCATCCTTGATGATAGCGGAGAATTCTTCAATGGCCTTGTCGCCGATGTCGATGGCCATGCCGCCTTCCGGCACCTTGCCGCCTTCCGCGAAGGGAGCCGTGCAGAATGTTTCCGCACCGTCCTCAAACTTCATAGTCACGCGAACGTCGGCCGGAAGCACGAACTTGACACCCTTGGCCTTGGCGTTCGCCAGGATTTCGCGGGCCAGGTCCAGCTTGTCGCCTTCGATCTTGGAAGCGCCCAGGTCATAGCCTTCGGCAGCCAGGAACGTGTTGGCCATGGCTCCGCCGATCAGGAACGTGTCAGCCTTTTCCATCAGCTTGGAAAGTACTTCGATTTTGTCGGACACCTTGGCGCCGCCCATGATCACCACAAAGGGTTTTTCCGGGTTTTCCAGCTTGCCTTCCAGGTATTCCAGCTCGCGCTCGATCAGGAAGCCCATCGCGCTCTTTTCCGCAAAATGGGTAACGCCTTCCGTGGAAGCATGGGCGCGGTGGGCGGTGCCGAACGCGTCGTTCACGAACAAGGTGGCGTTGCCCAGCAGAGCCTTGGCGAATTCCGGATCGTTTTTCTTTTCACCGGGATAGAAGCGGACGTTTTCCAGCAAGACCACGTCGCCATCCTTCATGGCGGCGCGGGCGGCTTCAGCTTCCGGTCCGATGGCGGCGGGAACGAATTTCACTTCCTTGCCGAGCAGTTCGGAAAGGCGGGCGGCCACGGGCTTCAGGGAAAAAGCGGAATCGGGTTCATTCTTGGGACGGCCCAGGTGGGAACAGAGGACGAGACGGGCGCCGCCGTCAAGCAGGAACTTGATGGTGGGAAGGGCGGCCACAATGCGGGCGTCATTGGTAATTTCCCCATCCTTGAGGGGTACGTTGAAGTCAACGCGCATCAGGACTTCCTTGCCCTTGACGTCAAGATCACGAACAGTGAGTTTAGCCATATCAGTTTATGTTGTTTGGTTCAATGGAATGAAAAAGGGAGGGCATTTCTGCCCTCCCGGAAAATCCCGGCCGCCCGCACCAACCCGGTTCATGAACCGGAAATCTGTTTCAGGCGGCTGGAAAGAATGTCTTGTGACTACTGAAGAGCAAGCGTTGTTCAGGAATGAACTTACTTGCCGCAGCTGCAGCCGCAGGAGCTCACGCTGTCGCCCAGCTTCTTCATGGCTTCGGCGGCGCGGTTGGAGTAGCCCCATTCGTTGTCGTACCAGCCGCAGACCTTCACCAGGTTGCCGCCGACCACGTAGGTGAAGCCGGAGTCAAAGATGCAGGAGTGGGGGTCGGAAACGATGTCCTGAAGCACCAGGTCTTCTTCGGAGTAAGCCAGAATGCCCTTCAGCGGACCTTCAGCGGCTTCCTTCATGGCGGCGTTCACTTCTTCCACGGTCACATTCTTCTTGAGGATGGCCACGAAGTCGGTCAGGGAACCGGTCGGGGTGGGTACGCGGAAGGAAGCGCCGTTCAGGGCTCCCTTGAGTTCGGGAATCACTTCTCCGATGGCCTTGGCGGCTCCGGTGGTCGTCGGGATGATGTTGATCGCGGCGGCGCGGGCGCGGCGGGGATCCTTGTGCGGCAGGTCCAGAATGCGCTGGTCATTCGTGTAGGAGTGAATGGTGCTCATCATGCCCTTTTCAATGCCGAACTTGTCGTTCAGCACCTTCACCATCGGGGAAAGGCAGTTGGTGGTGCAGGAAGCGTTGGAAACGATGTTGTGCTTGGCGGGATCGTATTCGCTGTCGTTGATGCCCAGGCAGAAAGTCAGGTCCGGATCCGTGGCGGGAGCGGAAATGAGCACCTTCTTGGCGCCGGCGTCAATGTGCTTCTGGGCGGCATCACGCTTGGTGAACAGGCCGGTAGATTCCAGAACGACGTCCACGCCCAGGTCCTTCCAGGGAAGGTTGGCGGGGTCGCGTTCCACCGTGATGAGGATCTTGTGACCGTCGATGACCAGATACTCGCCGTCGATGGAAACTTCGCCGTCAAACTTGCCCTGCGTGGAGTCATACTTGAGCAGGTGGGCGATCATTTCGATGGGGGTCAGGTCGTTGATGGCAACAACCTTGTTGCGTTCTTCCTTGGACATGGCGCGCAACACGTTGCGACCAATACGTCCAAAACCGTTAATAGCATATTTGGCCATAAGATTGAGGGCTTCAGATTTGATTAATTACAAGTCCCGGACCTATTCAAGTACCATGGACGGGGCAAGTTTAGAAACGATTCCGCCGGGCGTCAACACTATTGTTCCCCCATCATGGCAGTATGCCCCGGCCCTCCGCCCCGCGGGAAGGCACCAATGCAACAGCCATGCTCCTGCATGGCTGTCAAAAACTTGCACGGTCTCCACCCTCACGGCGGAATGGTCAGTTCATGGAGCGCAGGGCGGCGCGGATCAACTCGTCCGCGTCGGCGTCCGGATTCTCTTTCAAGTGGGCGGCAATGGCCTTGCGGGATTCCACCTGCTTGAAGCCCAGCGCAATCAGCGCCAGTTCCGCATCCCCCGCCGCCTGGGAGGTGGAGCCCTGGGCCTGGGCCTCCCAGGTGGCGGCCAGCCCCACCTTGTCCTTCAGTTCAAGCACAATGCGTTCCGCCGTTTTTTTGCCCACTCCCTTGGCCCTGGCGATGCCGGATACGTCTCCGCTCACCACGGCCTGCTTGAACTGTTCCACGGACAAGGACCCCAGAATGGCAATGGCCGTAGCGGGGCCGATTCCGGAAACCCGGTCGATCAGCAGCAGGAAGATGTCCCGTTCCGCATCGGTGGCAAACCCGTACAGCACCTGCATGTTTTCCCGTACGTGCAGGTAGGTTTTCAGCGTCAGCTCCCTGCCCGGCAGAGGATTCAGTTTGTCAAACGTGGACAGGGGCACGATCACCTCGTACCCCACGCCGTGAACATCCAGAATCAGCCGCTGGGGGTATGACTCCGCTACCGTACCGCGCAAAAAAGCTATCATGCCCATAACGTGACACAATCCCGGCGGCGGACAAGTCAAAAACGCATCCTTCCGGGTACGGTCCGCTATCTCTTGTGGAGAACGTGAAGCTTGATATGCTCCAGATCTTCCCGGTGGTAGAAACACCGTACGCGGAATCCGCGGGCCGTCTTGATGCGGCACCTGTATTCGCGCAGCAGTCCTTTTTTAACCAGCCTGTAAACGTAGCTTCTGACCACGCCCAGATAGCGGACGGCCTCTTCCATATTCACATAATGCAGCGGAGCACGGCGGCAGACCGGCTCCCGCGCGGACAGGAGACGCTCCACGTCCAGACGGCGCCAGCAGAGTGTGAGAGAACCCGTACTTTTGCGGACTACGCGGAAGCGTACTCCATGACGGTGCAGATATTGCCGGGCGGCGGAAGGACTGCAGCGCAGCCGCGCCGCTATGGAAGATGTTTCCATGAACGCGCCGGATGCGCTGGCATAAGGCTGCCCGGATTTGGGATCCGTTCCCTTGCGGCGGATTTTTACATGTTCAGGAAAACTCAGTTTGGGATTATTGATATATTCCCGCCCACCTACTCCGATGAATGTCTTTTTGAAACGATAAATCATGGCAATGTGAATTCACTTTGATAACACAGGGTTTCATACAGGCATTCTGCATGAAACTATAACATTTTTGAAAATACCAAAAATGCACTGAGCCCAAAAACAATCAACAACTTTCTTTGTTTTTCTGTTGTTTGTCCTTATACTGAACTCATTTCATCGCAATATATGCCTGTTCCTACATTATACAATTACTTCAAAAGGGCCTAACATCAACAATTAGATCATCAAAAAATCTGTTGGATGCGCGAATTGCCTCCGGGCTCTTTCCCCTTATTTACAAATAATTCATGATCAATTACATGAATAAGAGGAAATATTCCATTCAACTACGGGAAGAGGAAAAGCCTTCCTCAATTCTTCAAACCTCCGTATTTTCCGGGTTCAACAAGCCCCTTACCTCAAAACAGGGAAACCGGAAGTCGCCGGCGGACGGCTCCAACATTACAGGCTCAAAACTCTTTTACGGAAAGGAGCCCAAGTAAAAAACCGGACAATAACTAACAGTCCATTTGTACCCGGAACGAACAATAAGAAACCCGGCTTCCCACAGAAAGCCGGGTAGGAAAAATCATGTTCCACTCTTCAGGGAAGAAGCTTGGAAGGCCGCGTTTCAAACATGCCGCGCTGCGGAACGAAAACACGGTCATTGGGCTGGATGGGTATGGCCCTGTCCCTGGTGGAATAATAATCATACGTGACGGTCTTCCCGCCGCGCGTCACCTGGACATACCGGGATCCCCATTCCGTCACGTCCCCGGCTCCGACGATCGCTTCCAGCAGCGTCATGCCGCGCCGCCATGGAACGTTCTTTTTCATGGCTACGTTTCCGCTCACCAGAACGATATGCTGGGTGAGCTGCACGTCGGAACTCTGCACTTTCACCAAAAAGGTGGGAGAAGTGTACAGTTCCGCCTTCTTGTAGGCAGCGGCAAGCATGTCCTCAATCTGCCGCGCCGTCCGGCCAACTACCCGCAGCACATCCTGCCCGGCGGGAAGCTGGGGCATGCGGATGGTTCCATTGCCATCCAGCAAATATTGTCCGGAGATGGCGGCAGCGTCGTCGGCAGGGATACCGCGTACCTGAATTTCAATGGTTCCGTGCGCGGGCACGGCATCCGGGGACTGCGAGAATGCAAACCCTCCCGCAGCCAGGATGAGGCAAACAATAGAATACAGATACTTTTTCATGGCACTATCGCTTAATACAGATCCTCATTATCATTGGACTGCGTAGCCGCCAATTCCTTGGCTTTGCCGGAACGCTCGGCCTTCTTCAGGGAAGAAGCGTCGGCGTTCCCGCCGGAAGCGCCGCTTTCCGCAGAATAATAGGAGTAGTAGGTTGTGTAATATTGATACTGGTGATCGGAAGTAATGTCCACATTATTCATCACCACACCCGCCAGATTGCCACCGACGGATTCAATGACCTGCTTCTGCCTCAGCAGGGCCTTCAACGGAAGCTTGCGCGGCTGGACAACCATCAAGGTCATGTCCACCTCGCTCACAATCACGGCCGAGTCACTGACACCGAGGATGGGCGGAGAGTCCACCAGCACGATATCGAAGCGCTGCTTCACCTCCTGGAGCAGTTCGCTGAACTTGCGTGAGTTCAAGGCGCCCGAGGGGTCAAAAGGAACCGGCCCCGCAGGCATGACGTACAGGTTTTCCACAGGCGTCTGGAAGATCACTTCCTCCAGCGGATAGTCTTCCAGTAGATAGGACGTCAGCCCTGCTTCATTGTCCAGTTCATAGTATCTGTGCAACTTGGAGCGGCGAAGGTCCGCATCAATCATCAAAGTGGCATACCCCCCCTGGGCGCAGATGTAGGCCAGGTTGCACAACGTCGTGGTCTTACCTTCCCCGGCACTGCCGGAAACAAAGGTCAGGGAAATTTCCTCAAGCCCCTTTTTGTTGAATTCTATATTCGTCCGCAAAATACGGTAGGCTTCCGCATCCGGCCCCAGAGAACCGGCGGAATGCAGGATGGGGACGTTTTTGGGAATGATGCCCAGAACAGGCACTTGCAGAGCCCGTTCCACATCCTCCATGGTCTTGACGGAAGTATCCATGAATTCCAGCAGAAGAGCCAGGCCCATGCCCAGCAGCAAACCGGCAACGGCGCCCACCGCCAGGTTCAGCGTTACATCCGGCTTGTAGGGAGCCGTAGGCAACAGGGGATTATCATACATTTCAACCGATTCACGGGGAACACGCAGACGGGCGATTTCATCCTTGTAGCGGGCATCCAGGGTTTTGAGCTGATCCAGGGCCGTATCATACTCGCGGCTGGTCTGTTCATAAACGGGCATCTTCATCACATGTTTCCGGAGATCCTCTTCCTTTTGAGCTACAATCTTCGCCCACTTCACACGGCTTGCCGTAACCATTTCCAGCTTGCTTCTCAAAGAGGAGCGCAGGCCCACAAGTTCCTTGTTCAGCTTTTCCTTCAAGATGTTCGCCGTTTCCTGGAGGGCCACCATCTTGGGATGCTTGGGGCCCAGGTTCTGGGCCTTGAGATTTTCCCTCTCCTTATCCTTCTCCATGTACTCCTGATAGGTTTTGCGCAGGGAGTCCGCCGCCAGAATTTCCGCATTCAAAAGATCGGAGTTGGTGACATAATCCATCAGCTTGTCGTCCGGAAGACGCTGGACTTCCGCAACATAGGCGGCCAGTTCCTGCTCATCCTTCTCAAATTTCATGAGCTGTGCCTTGGAATTCCGGAAATCCTCGTCTTCCATGGCTCCGGTCATCACGGAGCGGTTATCCCCACTCCTGTACATGGTGGAGGGCAAATAGTCGTTTTCCACAATCAACTTCTTGAGAGCCATCATCTTGTCATTGACAATGTCCTCCTGTTCCCGGAGAACGTCCTGAAGGCTCTTGATAGCCGTTTCCACCAACCGGTTTTCACGCATTTCACGGTCCTGCTTGTACGCCTCCGGGACTGCCTTGGCAATGTTCTGAACCAGTTTGGGGTCAGGCCCGGAGACAATGACATCCACCAAGTCCGTTGCACGGAGGGGGGATACCTTGATCATTCCAGCCAGGTTGGTAGCAGCCAAATCATCCGTCATGCCCCATTCCGCAGCCAGATTCAGTTTTTTGGATACCACTTTCAGCACTTCGGACGAAGTCAGCACCGAATACTGCATGGGGATGTAGTTGTCCGTGATATTGGACGATGCCACGACATCCTCTCCCGTACCGATCCCCATCACCGGCCTGGGACGCTTGATCTGAAACTTGCTCGTCGCACGGAACGAAGGAGGCATCAGAAGCGTCACCACCAGGGAAATGACCAGAACCAGCATGAAAACAAGAAAGACTTCTTTCCAGCGGTTTTTCAGAACTTGTATATAATCAATATTGCGTACGATAGGATCGCCATTCTGCTGATCTGGAGCGTTCATGAAGAGACGGTGCGGTAGTAAGATAAAACTCCTCTAATTGTGAATGAACATTCGCAATTAGAGGAGTAGAAACATTAATTGTCAATCAAGCTTAGAAGCTGTAATTCATTCCGAAGGAAAACACATTCCGGTTATAGCTCGGCATGGGGAAGTTATATCCGCTGTAGGAGCCATTCGTATAGGAATACTGGGCGGTAAGGGCCAGCACGTTGGTCAGCATCATCTTGACACCGGCCGTCGCGTTGAACGTCAGCGTTTTCGTATCAGTACTCGAGGAACTCGGGCGGGAATAATCGCTGGAGATCAGGTTCACGCCGGCATTCAGGCTGACCCGGTGCGTCACCTTCATCGTGCTGGTCAGACCAACGCGCCACGTCTCGTTGGAGTAGTAGCTGGCGCCCGTTTGGGGAACGTAGGTGTTCGTTGCTTCGTTGGAGTAGCGAACGAACATGCCCAAAGAGAAACGGTCGCTCATGCGGTGGTTCAGGCCAAATTCCGCTGACGGGTAGGTCTTGGTGCCGTAATTGTCCACGTGCTTGAACTGGGGACCGACACGCAGCGTGGCGGAAGTGTTCTGAGCTACGGCATATTCGGCACCGGCCATGACGAAGTTGGAGAATTCGTTATTGCCGTATTCGCGGTCACAGTAGGAACCATTCCAGTTAATGGACAAAGCCAGGCGTTCCGTCCACTTGTACCGATTATTCAGATTCAGGTTGAAGTACTGACGGTTATCAGTTTTGGCGGAATCTTCCTGATAATCGATCATGGAATAGCTGGCGCCTACCGTCGTGGAATAACGGGTGGTCCATGCTTTGCTCAGGGAACTGGAAACATACACGTAAATGTAGTCGCCGTCACGCCGGGAGTTGGCGATGCCGTTTGAGTAATTGGGTTCCGGCTGCCAGGCAAAGGAAAGGCTACCGTTGTAACGCAGCGTCTGGTCAAAACTGTGGGAAAGGCTGGCGTTCAGCGTGGAGTTGGAAAGAGATTCATTCGTATCGCCTTCCAGGTCTTTCAAGTAGAAAATGCCGCCGAGCTTGGCAGAGAAGGCATACTGGGTAACGGCATCATAATTGGCGAGGGAGGCGCCAATGTCCGTGCTGATGAATGCGCTTTCCTGCTGATTGGAGTTGGTAGCATTCACGTTATCATCATAGCCGCCGGCTACGTTGAATGTCCATTTCAGGGGAAGGGATTCTTCCAGCCCTACAGGACCGGCAAGCGTGTACAGGGACTGCCCGTAAGCGTGAGCTCCAACCAGGCCGGAAGCGAGCAAAGAGAGATAAAAAAGACTCTTCATAAATTTTAATCCGTTTTAGGTATAGGAGTTATTTAGTTGCCGGAAGGATTGGATACGGGGGCAGGACTCGTAGGCGTGCCGCCCACGGGAACACCGCCGGGCATGACAAGAGCGCCGGTGGCGGCGTCTTCACCGGGATTCACAATAAGCCCGTGCGTCTGCGTAGTTACACCCTGCAAGGGATTGTCGGGAGTCTCGGCGGCTACTTCTACAGCGATGGAAGGCACCGTCATTGCCACGGTGGAATTACCGAGAGCCCTGGTCACCGCTGCACAAATCGGAGAAACGGAAGCGTAAGGCTTGGGCTGCACGGAAACGGCGGCAGATACGATATTGCGCACATTGGCTTCCGTAACCTTGGTTCCGTAACTCTTGACGGCAGCGGAAGCCACCTGGGGGGCATTAACCGGAAAAGCTCCGGCTGCCATGGAAACCATCTGTGCCATGACTGCGTCGGACACACCTGCCTTGACAGCGCTGTCCAGCAAGGCGGATACAGCCTTCATATCCAGGGCTCCGGACCTGCGACCCGCTTCAACGGTAGCAGCCATCTTCTGGATAAAAACCTTTTCAGCCGCAGAGGCCTTAACATCATCAACAGCCGGAGCGGCTGACGGAGAAGCAGCTTGCTGAGCCACACCGGAAAGTGTGCCCGCAAATGCAAGTACCAGCACAGAAAGTGCCGTCTTCGTAATGGACCTGGCCTTCATTGGAAGAATATTGTAGCAGGTGGTTAAAAAATGGAGCGGGTAACGGGAATCGAACCCGTATGATCAGCTTGGAAGGCTGGAGCTTTACCATTAAGCTATACCCGCACAACGCCCGCATTATGTTCAGGAGTCGGAGATAAGACAAGTTTTTTTTCATTGAGGAATCAAATTTAAAAAAATAAGACGCAGTTTATTCTGTTGCCTTGACATTCCCCGCTTCTCCCGGTAAATAAACGCCGCACATATTGTGCGGGCGTCGTTCAATGGTAGGACGCGAGCTTCCCAAGCTTGAGACGTGGGTTCGATTCCCATCGCCCGTACCAAACTTTTCATACCGCAAGTTTTTGTCCATCATCGCTTGCGGCTTTTGTTTTCTTGAAAGCGCGGAACAGAGGGAATTTACAAGCGGAACGGCAGAAAAATCCGCCTGCCGTTCCGGGATGGAAAACCACCGCCGGAATGGCATGCGGAGAGGCCGTCAGCAACCCAGTACGAACTTCTTCTGAACCTTCGCAAGGAGGAGCACCTTGCGGATCATGGTGCGGGTTTCATTGAGAAGGTTGAGATACAACAGGGTTCTTCTCATGTCGGAAACATTCTCCGCACGCAGAATGATCTGCCGTTTGACCGCTTCCGCGAATTCCTCGTCCAGGGCATCAATGCTGTCCAGGCACTCGTCCAGGCCGCTGTAATCATTGGTCTCCATCATGTCCCGGAAGCGGGGATACAGGGAGGAAACCCGGTTGTTCATTTTCCGCAAGTCTTCTATGTGCTCCATGTCCAGCCCCTCATGGTTGTTGTCAATGTAGGCATGGCTGGCCGTAGTGATGTTGGAGAGGGATTCAAAGACGGAAGTGGCGTATTCCACCATCTGCACATGGCGCTTGCCGCGGTCAGCCTCCCCGTCCCTCAGTTCCCGGACAACGGGCATGACTTCCATCGCCATCTTGTCGCCCAGGGAACGGCGGATGCCACGGGATTCCTTGCGGAGTTTTTTCAACCGTTTCCGGTCCTCCACATTCAGGGCTTCCAGATTCATCTCATAGATTTCCGCCATGCGCTTCATCAGCTCAATGATTTCTTCGTTATAACGGCTCAGGGAGGAAGCGTCTGCATAATTCCTGCCTTTCACCAATTCCGCCGCCTGCGTGCGTCTTCTGTGCAGGCGGGCGCTTTTCAGGAGCAGGAATGCCGCCAGGGCGCACATGGCGATGATCCCGAAGATACCGCCGTACACAATACAGGCCGCCACCATGCAGCACATGGTAAATGCGGCAAATGCCGTAAAGAACCAGCCGGAAATGACCGTGATCACCCCGGTGATGCGGTACACGGCGCTATCCCTCCCCCAGGCCTTGTCCGCCAGGGAGGAACCCATGGCCACCATGAAGGTGACATATGTGGTGGAGAGAGGAAGCTTGAGCGAGGTGGCCAGGGAGATCAGAAGGGCGGCCACGGTCAGGTTCACGGACGCACGGATCAGGTCAAAGGAGGCTCCGTTGTCCGGCCCTTCCGGAACGGGCTGGAACCGTTTTTCGATAAATCTGCCCACGCTTGCGGGCATGATTTTTTCCACCACGCGGGAAGCGTTCAACGCATAGCGCACCATCATCCGCGCCGGAGGAACGGAACCGAATCTTTCCACTCCCCCGCCCTGCCGGGCCAGGTTGACTTCCGTATCCGTCACGGTCTGCGCCTTTTTGGAGAACATCAGGGCCAGCACCATGATGAGGCCAGCACCCAGCAGGTAACGCCAATCCGCCGTCACGGGGGCCGTCAGGCCGCCCATGGTCAGCGTGGAAAGGTCCATGCCCTGCGCCACGGCAGCGGAAGCGATTTCCATGGAAGACTGCCCCGCCATGAAGACGCCAATGAAGTTAACGAGGTCATTCCCGGCAAAGGAGAGGGCCAGGGCCATCGTACCGGCAAGTACCGCTATTTTCAGGATATTGACTTTGCAAACATTCTGGAGTACGGCCATCAGAACGGTCCAGAAAACAAAGCTGTAGCATACGTACAGCCAGATGTGCGCGTCCAGGTGGCGGATCATGTCCTTCGTGACCAGCGTACTGCCTTTCAGCCCCTTGAATACGGCAAAGTAAGTGATGGCCGTCAGGGCTACGCCGCACCAGACGGCGCCCAGATACTTGAAGGATTTCCTGTAGTTGAAGGAGAAGATGAGGCGGGAAATCCACATGACCACTACGCCGCAGATAAACGCCACAAAGACGGAGGAGAAGATGCCGGAAATGATCGCCAGGGCCTTGGAGGAGTTGATATAGCTGGCCAGGTCCTGCGCTGCGCCGGGCTCTCCGGACCAAATCTTGAACAGCGCCACGGCCACCGCGCCCCCCAGCAATTCAAACACGATGGAAACCGTCGTGGACGTAGGAAGGCCGAAAGTGTTGAACACGTCCAGCAGAATCACATCCGTCAGCATCACCGCCAGAAAGATCAGCATGATATCATGGAAGGTAAATTGTGCCGGCATGAACACGCCGCTCCTGGCAATTTCCATCATGCCGCTGGAAAACAGGGAGCCAATGATAATACCCAGAGCGGCCACCAGGACGATGGTCCGGCGGGGAGCGGCCTTGGAGCCGACGGCGGAGTTCAGGAAATTGGCGGCGTCATTAGAGACGCCAACCACGAGGTCAAAGCAGGAGAGTACCAGCAGCAAGCCTATGATGAAGTAATAAATAGGGTCCATATGTGTAATAAACGGCCTTCTATTACCCGAACCCTTTCCGGCACTCCCGTTTTAAAGCGTGAAGAATTCGTCACATTTGCCGTAAAACCGCATCGTGAACGGGTTCGTTCCCTCCCCTGATGAAATCTTGCCCTCCTTTTCTGCTGTCCTGGGGGCTTTTTCTCCCTCTGCCGGGAGAAATTGATGCCGATACGCGGGAGCTTGTCCCCCACATGGGGCAGCCCCCTACGCAGCCCCCTGAACCTCACAGTCATCAACCATTTCCTTCTTCAAATCGTCAGCCTGCGGTAGAACGTCATGGAGGTATTTTTTCATCCAAAGGAAAAAAGCGTTGCCGTCCTGCTTCCTCTCCCTTCCTGTTGGAAACAGTTCCGATGTCCGTCACCTCCTGATCTTCATCCGGCATGAGTCGGCAAACAGCGGAAGGTCCGAAAAACAGCAGTTCTTTCCGGCCAAATGGAAAGAGGCGGTCGCCGCGCCAGCCCGGAAGACCATTTCTTTTCCAAACAAAAAAGGCTCTCCGGAAAACCGGAGAGCCTGAATGATTTGTCGCATTGTCCCGAAGAAACGGGGAGGGCTTACATCATGCCCATGCCGCCCATTCCTCCCATGCCGCCCATGTCGGGAGCGCCGCTGCCGCATCCGCAGCCCTTCTTCTCGGGCTTGTCGGCAATGACGCATTCCGTGGTAAGCAGGAGGCCGGCGATGGAAGCCGCGTTCTGCAGGGCGGAACGGGTCACCTTCGTCGGGTCCACCACACCGGCGGAAAGCAGGTCTTCGTACTTGTCCGTGGCCACGTTGTAGCCTTCGGCAGCCTTCTTCATGCCTTTCACCTTGGCAACGATGAGGGCGCCTTCGCGGCCGGCATTGCAGGCAAGCTGGCGGAGCGGAGCTTCCACCGCACGGTACACGATTTCCGCGCCGGTGTGTTCGTCCCCTTCCAGCTTCAGGCTGTCAATGGCCTTCTGGGCGCGGATCAGGGCCACGCCGCCGCCGGGTACGATGCCTTCTTCCACGGCCGCGCGGGTCGCATGCAGGGCGTCGTCCACACGGGCCTTCTTTTCCTTCATTTCCGTTTCCGTAGCGGCACCCACATGGATGACGGCCACGCCGCCGGCCAGCTTGGCCAGGCGTTCCTGGAGTTTTTCACGGTCGTAGTCGGACGTGGTGTCCTTGATCTGGTGGCGGATCTGGGAAATGCGGGCTTCAATATCCGCGGACTTCCCGGCGCCTTCCACGATGACGGTTTCATCCTTGGAGACGGTGACGCGCTTGGCCTGGCCGAGGTCTTCAATACCCACGTTTTCCAGCTTGATGCCGAGGTCTTCCGTGATGCATTTGCCGCCCGTCAGGATGGCAATGTCTTCCATCATGGCCTTGCGGCGGTCGCCAAAGCCGGGGGCCTTCACGGCGCAGATGTTCAGCACGCCGCGCAGGCGGTTGACCACGAGGGTGGCGAGGGCTTCGCCTTCAATGTCTTCAGCGATGACCAGGAAGGGACGGCCGCTCTTGGCCACTTTTTCAAGCAGCGGAAGGAAATCCTTCAGGTTGTTGATCTTCTTCTCGTGAATCAGGATGTAGGGGTTTTCCAACACCGCTTCCATCGTTTCCGCGTTGGTCACGAAGTAGGGGGACAGGTAGCCCTTGTCAAACTGCATGCCTTCCACCACGTCCAGCGTGGTTTCGATGCCCTTGGCTTCTTCCACGGTGATGGTGCCGTCCTTGCCCACCTTGTCCATGGCTTCGGCAATGATGTTGCCGATTTCGTCGTCCCAGTTGGCGGAAACGGTAGCGACCTGGGCCACTTCCTTGCTGGAGTCAACGGGCTTGCTGATCTTCTTGAGTTCTTCCACCACGGCGTCGGAGGCTTTCATGATGCCCCTCTGCAGGGAGATCGGGTTGGCGCCGGCTGTGACATTGCGCAGGCCTTCGCGGTAAATGCTTTCAGCCAGTACGGTGGCGGTGGTGGTGCCGTCGCCGGCCACGTCGTTGGTCTTGGAGGAGACTTCGCGGACAAGCTGGGCGCCCATGTTTTCAAACGGGTCTTCCAGTTCGATTTCCTTGGCCACGGTCACACCGTCCTTGGTGATGAGGGGGGAGCCGAATTTCTTGTCGATCACCACGTTGCGGCCGGCAGGGCCCAGCGTGCTTTTAACAGCCTTGGCGATCTGTTCCACGCCGCGGAGCAGCGCCTGGCGCGCGGTTTCGTCAAATTGGATTTGTTTAGCCATAATATCAGATTTTTAAAATGTGTGTGAATAAATGAGGTTGGTTTTAGCCGATGATGGCCAGAATGTCGTTTTCAGACAGGATCAGGTAGTCTTCTCCGTCCAGCTTGATTTCCGTGCCGCCGTACTTGGAGATGAGAACCCGGTCGCCGGGCTTGACGGTGAATTCGATCAGGGCTCCCTTGTCGTCGCGGCCTCCGGTGCCTACGGAGATCACTTCCGCTTCCTGCGGTTTTTCCTTGGCGGTGTCCGGCAGGAACAGGCCGCCGGCGGTTTTGGTTTCAGCTTCAATGCGCTTGACCAGCACACGTTGTCCGAGGGGTTTGATGTTAGCCATAGTATGTTGTGTTTGTTTTATTGTAGATGAATATATGGATGTAATGTTCCGGAGGGAGGAGGAAGGTTTCCCCCACCCTCCGGAAAAGTTTTATTTGTCGTCGTCGACGATTTCGGCGTCCACCACGCGGCCTTTCGCCTTGCGGGGGCCGTCGGAAGCTTCTTCCTCAGGAGCGGCTCCCGGCATGGGGCCGGACGCACCGGCGGACTGCTGGGCGGCTTCCGCAGCCTTGTAAAGGGCTTCCAATTTGGCTTCCAGGTCGCTCTTGCCGGACTTGATAGCCTCATAGTCCTTCCTGGAAATGGCTTCCTTCAACTTGGCCACCTTGCCTTCGATGTCGCTCTTGAGGTCCGCGGGCAGCTTGTCGCCCATGTCCTTGAGCTGGCGTTCCACGGAGAAGCAGAGGGAGTCGGCCTGGTTGACGGTGTCAATCTCTTCGGCGCGCTTCTTGTCTTCTTCCGCATGGGCTTCCGCATCGCGCTTGGCGCGTTCGATTTCATCCTTGGACAGGCCGCTGGAACCCTGAATGGAAATCTTCTGTTCCTTGCCGGTACCCTTGTCCTTGGCGGAAACGTGCAGAATGCCGTTGGCGTCAATGTCGAAGGTGACTTCAATCTGAGGCACGCCGCGGGGAGCCGGGGAAATGCCGTCCAGCTTGAAGTTGCCGAGAAGCTTGTTGTCCTCAAACATCTTGCGTTCGCCCTGGCACACGCGGATATCCACGGCGGGCTGATTGTCCGCGGCGGTGGAGAACACCTGGCTCTTGCGCACGGGGATGGTCGTATTGCGGTCGATCATCGGAGTGGCGATGCCGCCCATCGTTTCAATGGACAGCGTCAGGGGAGTCACGTCCAGCAGCAGAACGTCGTTCACGTCGCCCTGAAGCACGCCGCCCTGAATAGCGGCGCCCACGGCCACTACTTCGTCCGGGTTCACACCCTTGTGGGGTTCCTTGCCGGCCAGCGTATGGGCCATTTCCTGAACGGCGGGCATGCGGGTCATGCCGCCCACCAGCACCAGTTCGTCAATGTCGCCGGTTTTCAGGCCGGAGGCGGAAATGCAGTCCAGCACGGGCTTGCGGGTGCGGTCCAGCAGGTCTTCCGTAAGCTGTTCCAGCTTGGGACGGCTCAGCGTCAGCTGAATATGCTTGGGGCCGGAAGCGTCCGCCGTGATGAACGGCAGGCTGATATCGTAACTCTGTGTGGAGGAAAGGGCAATCTTGGCCTTTTCGGCTTCTTCCTTGATGCGCTGGATGGCGTCCGGCTGATTGGAAAGGTCCATGCCGGAATCCTTCTTGAACTCGTCCATGATCCAGGAAATGATCGCGTTGTCCCAGTCGTCGCCGCCCAGGTGGGTGTCGCCGTCGGAAGCTTTCACTTCAAACACGCCGTCGCCGATTTCCAGCACGGAAATATCGAAGGTGCCGCCGCCAAGGTCATACACGGCGATGTTTTCATTGGACTTCTTGTCCAGGCCGTAGGCCAGGGCCGCAGCGGTCGGTTCGTTGATGATGCGGCGCACTTTCAGGCCGGCGATTTCACCGGCGGCCTTGGTCGCGTTGCGCTGGGCGTCGTTGAAATAGGCGGGAACGGTAATCACGGCTTCCGTGATGGTTTCGCCCAGTTTCGATTCAGCGTCGGATTTCAGCTTGGCCAGCACCATGGAAGCGATTTCCTGGGGTGAGAAAGTCTTCTTTTCACCGCCCACTTCCACGCGGATGTAAGCATCCCCGTTGGGAGCTTCCACGATTTCATAAGGAACCTTTTTATCCTCATCCGTCAGCTCGCTGTACTTGCGGCCGATCAGGCGCTTGGAGGAAAACACGGTGTTCTTCGGATTGGTCACCGCCTGGCGTTTGGCGGCCTGCCCCACGAGACGTTCACCGCTTTTGGTGAAGGCCACAATGGAGGGAGTGGTGCGCGCACCTTCGCTGTTTTCAAGAACGGTCGCCTGACCGCCTTCCATCACAGCCATGCACGAGTTGGTCGTGCCCAAGTCAATTCCTAATATTTTAGCCATATCGTTATGTTAGATTGTTTTGAATGGATTCCGTTGAGATTTGATCTCCCTATGACCTGAAGTGTCATACAGGCAAACTCATGTTCATGCCCTACTTGGTGCAAATGCCATGCCAGCCCCGTTCAAATAGGACATAAACATAATAATCCTCTGTATATCAAAAATGAATGGATTCCATAACTTCTCCACTAATTTTCCTGGCACATCCAAAAGAGACATTTTGTCACACCAAAATAGTGACAAAATGTCTCACCTGGTCACTTTGTCCCATCTGCCGGGACACGTGCGGCGGCTTCCGGCTCCGCGTTTTTTCCAGTGATTCCGGAACCGCAGCACTCCCCATAGGCCAGGCGTTTCATGAAATCCTTGTAAAGCAGCGTTTCCATCCGGCCGTCGGCATATTCCACCACCGCACTCATGGTTTCCACCCAGTCTCCGCAATTCAGATAGCGTATATCCCCCACCATGGCGTCCGCCGGATGGTGCACATGCCCGGCGATGATCCCTTCGCACTGTCTTTTGACCGCCAGATTCTGAAGCTGTTCCTCATACTTGCCGATGAAATTGACGGCGGATTTCACCTTTCCCTTGATGGCGCGGGAAACGGAATAATACTCCTTGCCGCGCCAGGCACGGTACCTGTTGTACAAACGGTTGACCATCAGCAGCACGTCGTAGCCCAGGGAGCCGAGCACCGCCAGCCAGCGGTGATTGGTGGAAATGGCGTCAAACCCGTCGCCATGCACGCACAGGTAACGGCGGCCGTCCGCCGCCCCGTGGACATATTCCTTGGCAATGTGCAGCCGCCCCAGGGCAAAGGGAAGAAACCGTTCCAGAACGTCGTCGTGATTCCCGCGCAGGTACAGCACTTCCACGTCCTCCTGCTCCATCTTTTTCAACAGGGTGCGGATAAAGCGCGTATGCCGCCTGCGCCAGCGGCTGCCGCGGGAAAGAGCCCACGCATCCACAATGTCCCCCACCAGCACGATCTTTTCCGCCCGGATATGCTTCAGGAACCTGCGGCATTCGTCCGCCTTGGAATCCTTGGTCCCCAGGTGAATATCGGAAAGAAACACCGTGCGGCACTCCAGCACCGCACCGCATGGGGGACGTGCGCATCCCGCGCCATTCTCCTCACAGGCTACGGAAGCAAGAATTTCCTCAAACCGGTCGCAGACGGCGTCCCAGGTTCTGAAACGGACGGCCTGCCGCCCCTGTTCTCCCAGCCTGCGGACCAGCTCCGCATTCTGAAGCAGCCGGCACATGGCCGCATAAAAGCCCTCTATATCTCCCTTCTCCGCCTGCAGGCCGTTCACACCGTTGAGCACCACGTCTGCGGACGCAGCATAACGGTAGCTCACTGTTGCCAGCCCGCTGGCCATCCCTTCCAGAAGCACGTTGCCGAAGGTTTCCGTCTCACTGGCGAACAATAGCACATCCATTCCCGCATAATGACGCGCCAAATCCTCCCCGCTTCGGGCGCCGCAAAACACGGCATCCGGAAACTCGCTGCGCAAGCCGTTCATCATGGGGCCGTCCCCCACCACAACCATTTTCATGCCGCAATCCGGGAACTCCCGCTGCAGGCGGGTATAAAGGCTCAGAACCGTAATCAGGTTCTTTTCCCGGGCCAGGCGCCCCACCACTCCGAATACGATTTCATCCCGCCAGACGCCCCAGGACTGGCGCAGGGAAACATCCCTCTTTCCGGGATCAAACAGAACGGCATCCACACCGCGCCCCATGACGGCCAGCCGTTCAAAACCAAGCTCACCCAGGGAAATAAGCATTTCTTCCGTAGGTACTACGGTCAATCGGACCTGATTGTGCAATTTGCGCAGATAATTCACGGCGGCATTCTCCAGACCTGAAAAATTGTAATTCTTCATATACTGGTGAAAATTGGTGTGGAACCCCATCACCACGGGAATCTCCAGCGCCCGCGCCGCCTTGGCCGCAGATGCACCCATGGGGCTTTCCGTAGCAATGTACACCACGTCCGGCCTTTTCCTCATCCACCGGGAGCGGAACCTATCCACGGAAGGCAGCCCTATCTTCACTTCATGGTAAATGGGAAGGGACAGGGACGGCATGGCTGTTTCGCCCGGCACGCATGCTCCCCCACGTTCGGATGCCCTCAAAACATGCACCAAATGGCCCCGGGCCTTAAGTCCCTGCACCAGACGGCCAAGAGTCATGGCCACGCCATTCACGTCCGGTGCATAGGTATCCGTCACTAAATCAATTCTCATGCCCCGGTAGCATGAACCGGAGCATCTGGTCAAACAAGCCGGGCAGCGAAACAAAATCGTCACCGGCCATCGTTAGCCGGCGTGGCTGCCGGACTGAAAAACAACCTGATAACAGCCGCCTCCCCCCGGTTTCCCACACGATTCAGTCACTCTCAACCATATTGATAACTGACAACAAACCACATAAACAATCGTCTGCTAAAGCCGCGCATTCTAAATCCGCAGTCAATCAAAAATTTTTAAGAAAAAACGATTTCCTGTGCAAAAAAAGAACACGAACCTTCATCAACAACGGTCGGCATACCTCCAACCGATTCAGCTATTACCTGCTGACAATGTAACATATATGGATATCATTCCACCATTGTGAACGGGTTGCGGATTTAGAATCCGTCAAGCTTCCGCTACATGCTACACCGTGAAAAACGGAATACATGAATATTAGGCAATATTTCAACAAAAAAGTAACTGCCGCCAATTGCAGGATAGGGTGTTTTCATGCAAGAATGAAAAACCTCCCTTCTCTGCAAATGCCCTGACAGCCTCTCTAACAAAACAAACAACTTACTGTATATAATACTATTTCAATCATCCATAACAAAAAAATCCAAAGGTTTCGGATTAGTAATCCGGCGTCAATACTAGTTTTTCATATCAAGTGCCTTTCTCCCATTCAATCCATTATTATCCCGAACGAATGACAACGAGAACATATCTGTTAGATGATCACATAATTTCTTGAACATAATCATGGTTTGTCTTATTTTACCTCTGTTGTCCATTTCAGCCGGATTACTAATTCGCTATTGAAATGACCAACAATCCCAACCCCCACACCCCCCCCAATGAAACCTATAGCCTATTACAGCTATGCAGCCGCATTGTGCACAGTTTTCTGCTGCCATGCCTCGCCGCTTTACGGCCCTTTGGAAACAGGAATGCAGGAATCCCAATTACTGGGTTCCTTGAAATCCTGCAAATCCCTTGAAGGCCCCGGTACGGACGCCTACTTGAGCCGGACCGGGCTCAACGGAGCCTTCAAGACGAAAAAGCCTATCGGCGGACTCTACTTTTCCCTTCACTTTGACTACGACAAAGAAGGGGCACTGAGATCCGTTTCCTTCTATTCCAACTCAAAAGTGAGCAAGGATGAATACGATACGCGCCTAAAATCCCTGTATAAGCGCATGCTGAACGGACTGACGGGGCTTTACGGACCGCCCATGAACATGCCGGACTGGATTGAAAAGGATTCTCTCCCGGCGGATCGGGTCATGTACATGCACATGTGGCGCATCCAGCCGGGCTGTTTCCTGATGTCCGGCCTGGCAAACGCGGGAGCCTCCGGCTACATGCCCATCTTCCGCTTTTCCCCGCCTTCCGGCATGCCGCCCAAATCCAAAAAGGACCGGGACAAACTGAAATCCGAATGGGCAGCCATTCCGGAATTCTACGAATTCGCGAAAGCCGAGAGATTCCTCTCCAATGCCGTCTTCGCCATGTCCCACAAAAAGCATCCGGAAGCCCTGCAGCATTTCCAGAAAGCCGCCGACCTCGGCAGTCCCAACGGTTACTGGGGACTGGCCCATCTTTACCGGGTGGGGACGGACGGAGTGGAAAAAAATACGCAGCTGGCTGAAGAATACACTAGAAAAGCTGCCCTGGCAGGATTTGCCCGTGCCGCCATGAAATATGGAAACACGTGGGAAAAAGCCTGCAAGGCTCTCGACTTCAATGAAGCGGAAGCCACGGAATGGATCAACCGGAACAAGCGGGCCGCCAGAGCCGGCTATGCCTCCGAGCAATACAACATGGGAATCATGTACCAGCACGGATTCGGTGTGGAACGCAACCTGGACACGGCAAGGGAATGGCTGCAGAAAGCGGCGGACCAGGGCCATGTTCAGGCACAGGCGGCATTGGAAAAACTTCCGGAAGCTCCGGCAGGAGAACCATTGTTAATCTAACCCTTTCCCAACAAACACACCCAGAAAAGCCGGCTGCCGCATCATTAACGGCTTATGCAGTCGCTCCGGCAATTCCCTATGAAAACCACGGAACTGGCAGGGAAGCGGGTTATCCGCTTCCCTGCCAAAGTCCGGAATGGGAAATTGCCGCCAGGGACGGCGTTTTCCACCGTCCCGCTCTCAGCAAATCCTCGGCAGCTGCATGCCGGACGGCATGCCAAGTACCCGCTCCACGCCCAGTCTGCCCTTCATCAGCAGGGGAGCCGTCCTGAACTCTTCCACCCGGCCAACCAGACAGGCCCCGGAGGAAACGCCGCAACCGCGCATCAGGCGCAATGCCTCATCTTCATATTCTCCTGGCAAAATCGCGAGATAACGCCCTTCGCACGCTACTTGCAGCGGATCCAGCCCCAGCAAACCGCACGCGGCCCTCACGTCATCCCGGACTGGAATGGACATCTCATCCAGCCTCACTGTCAGCCCGGAAGTCTCCGCAATCTCTGAAAGAGTGGCCGTCAAGCCGCCACGGGTCACGTCACGCAGGCAATGCACGGGAATCCCGGCCCGGATCAACGCAGCCACGGACTCGTGAAGGGGAGCCGAATCACTGCACAAATCTTCACCAAAGGACAATCCCGCCCTCAGGCTCATGATCGTCATGCCATGCCTGCCCAAATCCCCGCTGAGCAGGATGGAATCCCCCGGACGCACGGAAGAAGGGCTGATCTCCAAATCATGCGGCACCGCTCCCACTCCGGCGGTATTGATATAAATACCGTCTCCTTTTCCCCGTTCCACCACCTTCGTATCCCCTGTGACGATGCGCACGCCCGCCAAACGGGCAGCCTCAGCCATGGAATGTACCACTCTGTTCAGAACGTCCAGCGGAAGCCCCTCCTCCAGAATGAACCCCGCCGTCAGGTACAGCGGTTCCGCACCGCTCATGGCCAAATCATTCACCGTGCCGTGAACCGCCAGGGAACCGATGTTGCCGCCCGGAAACTCCAGGGGCTGCACCACGAAGCTGTCCGTCGTCACCGCCAGGTGCCCTGCGGGAGAAGACAGGACGGCGGAATCATTCTGCACGTTGCCGGACGGAGAACCGAAGGCTTCCAGAAACACGGAGCGGATCAGGTCATTCATCAGGCGGCCACCGCCGCCGTGAGCCATCTGGATGCGGTCGGAAACGGATTCTGGAACGGGACACTCAAACATAAGAAATAAAAATCAGCTTCTTTTATAGCGGTAATAGGCCGCACAGGCCCCTTCCCCGGACACCATGGGAGCCCCCAATGGAGTCAGCGGCGTACAGGAAGAACCGAAATGCGGGCATTCCACCGGCCTCAGCAAACCGCGCAGCACCTGCCCGGCCATGCAGCCGGAAGCCTCATCCGCCGTGCCGTCACAGGCGCCGCAGTCAAAACGGGCGGAAGCATCCATATCCCGCCATTCCGGTCGCACCTTCATGCCGCCGCCCGGTATCAGCCCCAGCCCGCGCCAATGACGGTCCTCCGTTTCAAAAACCTCTTCCATCCGCTTCCTGGCGGCCGCGTTCCCTTCCGGCTTGACGTAACGCTGGTAGGCGTTCCGGACGTCATGCTCCCCGGCCTCAAGCTGGCGGACACACATCAGAATACCGCGGAGCAGGTCCGTTCCTTCAAATCCGGTAACCGTCATCGGCACCCGGTAGCGTTCGGCAAGACGCCTGTAATCCCCCTCCCCCGTCACGGCGCACACATGGCCGGGAGCCAGAAAGCCGTCCGGCCTTCCTTCCTGCTGGTCCATCAGCCATTCCAGGGCGGGAGGAACCTGCACATGGGCGCAAAGAACGGAAAAATTGGCATGCCCCAGGGAACGCGCCTGCTGCATGGCCAGCGCCGTGGCCGGAGCGGTAGTCTCAAAACCCACGGCAAAAAACACCACGTCCAGACCGGGATTGTCCCCCGCCAGCGCAACGGCCTCCAGAGGAGAATACATCAGCCGGACATCCCCGCCGCGCGCTTTGGCGGACAGTAAATCCCCGCGGGAGCCCGGCACCCTCATCATGTCACCGTAACTGCACAAAACCACACCCGGCATGAGACTCAGCTCCACGGCCCTGTCAATCAAATCCACGGAAGTGACACAGACAGGGCAGCCGGGCCCGTGAATCAGGCGCAGCCCCGGTGGAAGCAGTTCCTCCAGCCCCAGGGAAGCGATCGCATGAGTCTGACCGCCGCACACCTCCATCACCGCCCACGGGCGCGTAACGGTGTGATGCAGATCATCAAGCAGTTGATAAACTTCCTCCTGCATAAACTCGGCGAGCAAATCTTCCTGTCAGCCGGATAAACGGCCCTCACACGGGTTCGGAATTCTCCACGATCTCGCGCATCTCCCTCCGCGTCTCAAGGGCGGTTTCCTCATCCAGCACGCTCAGGGCCATTCCCACATGCACAATAACGTAACTCCCCACCTCCGCTTCCGGCACGCAGGCCAGATTCACTTCCCGCGTCACTCCGCCGAAATCCACCACGCCCAGGCGGAACAGGGGATCTTTTTCATGAACGCTTACGATTTTTCCGGGAACGGCCAAACACATACTTTATCCTTTCCATTGACGAACGGCGGCCGCCGCCTGCCCCAGGGAAATCCCTCCGTCATTGCAGGGGACGCGCTGCGGCAGCGACAAAACGCACGCCCTAGACTGCGCCATGCCCATCAGGCCTTCAAGCAAAAACGCATTTTGAAAACAGCCTCCTCCCAGCACCAGCCTGTCCTGGGAAAAACGCTCCGCCACATTAAACACCAGGTTCACGAGGCTTTCATGGAACTTCCGGGCTATCCGGCAACGGGAAACACCGGCCAGCAAATCATCATTCAAGGCCTTCAGAACGGGTCTCCAGTCCAGCTCCAGCAGGCCGCCTTCCTCATGCATCACCCATTCGTACGAATCGCCCTCCGGGCCGTCTTCGGGAAGAGAGGCTGCCCATGACTCCAGCACCATGGCGGCATGGCCTTCGCATCCCGCCGCACCGTCAAAACCGCACCAGAACGCCACCGCATCAAACAGCCTCCCCATGGAAGACGTTGCCGGGCAATGAACATGCCGCTCCATCATCGTTTCCAGAGCCTGCCGCTTCCGGGGAGGAATTCCATGCTCCAGACGCCGGAGCAGTCCATCCGGCCGCCACTCAGCCATTTGCCGGGCCAGGGCGCAGGCGCAGCGGGCTGGCTCCTTCACCGCTTCATCCCCGCCGGGCAGCAGAAACGGCCTGATCCGCGCCACCCGTTTGGGAGCACCCTGCTCCTCCATGATAAAAAACTCACCACCCCACACCGTTCCATCCGTGCCGAACCCCGTTCCGTCCCAGGCTACGCCCAGGGCGGGGAAAGGAGTTCCATTCTCTGCGGCGCAGGCAAGCACATGCGCCTGATGATGCTGTACGGGAAAAACGGAAACACCCCATTCCCTGGCCAAACGCCGGGCGAGGGTTGCCGTCGGGTTATCCGGATGGGCGTCCACGGCAATCACATCCGGCACGGCCTTCAAGGTACTTCCCAGAACTTCCACCGTTCGCTCAAAAGCGTGCAGGGCGGCGGCGCTGTCCAAATCCCCCAGATGCTGGCTCATCACGGCCACGCCATCCTTCAGCCAGCAAACGGTATTCTTCAACCCGGAGCCGAGAGCCAGCACCTTAGGCGCCTCCGGCGCGGTGCGCCATACAGGCCGGGGCGCATAACCGCGGGCCCGGCGCACCATCATGGTTCTGCCGCCCGCCACGCGCACCACGGAATCATCCACCGGACGCACGATCGGCCGGTCGTGCACGAAAAATACGTCCGCCGCGTTCTCCAGCTTCTGCAACGCCTCTTCCACGGAAATGCACAAAGGCTCCCCGCTCAAATTGCCGCTGGTCACCACGAGAGGCTTTCTCCACATATCCATCAGCAGCGCATGCACCGGGGAAGACGGCAGCATAATCCCGGCAAAACGGCTGAACATGCATACGGAAGGCGCCAAATCCACATTCTTCCTCTTGACCGCCAGCACGATGGGAGCCTCGGGAGACGCCAGCAGCCGTTTCTCCTCCTCCGTCAAATGACATAGAGCCTCCGCCGCAGTCATGTCCGGCACCATCACGGCAAACGGCTTGGCATCCCTCCCCTTCAGCTTCCTCAGCCGTCTGACGGCTCCTTCGGACGCGGCATCTGCCAGCAACTGGAAACCGCCCACCCCCATGAGAGCCACAATCAGGCCGTCCGCCAGCACCCAGGCCACCTGAGCCGCAGGGGTATCAAAACCGTGGCCGAAGCCCAGCTCGGAACCATCTGAAAACAACACCTTCATGGAAGGCCCGCATTCCGGGCAGGCGATGGGCTGGGCATGGAAACGCCGGTCCCCCACGTCCTGGTACTCCTTCATGCATTCCGGACACATCCGGAACCCCTTCATGCTGGTTCCGGAGCGGTCATACGGCATGGACTCGATAATGGAATAACGGGGACCGCAATGGGTACAGTTGGTAAAAGGATAATGATAGCGCCGGGAAGACGGGTCGCGCATCTCCCGGAGGCACTCCGGGCACGGAGCCAGGTCCGGCAGCATGATCGGCACGCCGCCGGAAGCGGGATCGCTCTCCAAAATCAGGAACTCTTCATACCCGGCAGGCTCGCAAACGGTCTGTTCCGTTCCGTAAACGCGGGCATGCTCCGGCAGGCTTTCCATCAATTCCGCAAAAAAACGTTCGGCATCCCCGGCATCTCCCTCCACGCGGATCTCCACGCCGGACTCCGTATTGCGCACGAAGCCTTTCAGGCCGAAACGCGAGGCCAGACGATACACGTGGGGCCGGAAGCCGACCCCCTGAACCATGCCGGTAATGTCGATCTTCAAGGCTGAAACAGCCTGTTCAATGGTGATGGTGGACATGCTCCTGAACTCTTCCTGAACGAATGCGGCGCACCCGTTCCTCAATCTCCCCGCACCAAATATCCATTCCCTCCCCTGTCTTGGAAGACAACTCAATCACGCGCGCGTGATGGGCCACCTTGTTCAGAGCCGCCAGCGCGGCATCCCGGTCAAAATCCACGGCATCCGCCAGATCCGACTTGGTCACCAGGGCCACGTCTGCGGAATGGAACATGGGGGGATACTTCAAAGGCTTGTCCTCCCCTTCCGTGACGGAAAGCAGAACCACGCGCATCCCTTCCCCCAAATCATAGGAAGCGGGACACACCAGGTTCCCCACATTCTCAATCACCAGCACATCCAGGTCATCAAGCGGCATCCGCTTCATCGCCTCCGCAATCATGCGGGCATCCAGATGGCACATCGTGCCGGTGGTAATCTGCACTACGGGAATATCCGCACGGCTCAGGCGTTCGGCGTCATGATCCGTAGCCAGGTCTCCAACAATCACCCCCATTCTGACACGGTTCCTCAACATCTCCGCCGTCTTCTGCAGCAGGGATGTCTTGCCGGAGCCGGGAGAGGAAAATACATTGATGACCAACAGCTTCTTTGCTTCAAAAAAACCTCTGTTGCGTTCCGCCAAACGGTCATTGGCATCCAGCACGGGAACATGGACGTCCATGCCGTGGGCGTGTCCTTCATGGGTGTGTTCACCTCCGCATCCGCAATCTTTACACATAATCAATACTGATATTTGATTCAGAAAAAGTGAATCTTTCTCACTTATCCTATGTCATACCGTCTCCCGGTCAAATAAAAACGCCGCGTTTCCCAATAAACAAAAGGGCCTTATTGGGAATTTCCCGCTCTGGCATATCTCTGCCGGGGAAGGGCCAGCCGCATGTACACCAGATCGACGGCCCGGGCAAGGCGCTCCGTCATATACCCGCCTTCCTCCAGCTCCTTCACGGCGGCGTCAAGCCTTCCGGACGCCATTCTTATCTCATGCGCCCACGGTATCCCTATATCTTCCTGTATAACCATGTCATTTGCCAATACAGCTAAATTCTGAATATCTCGTAAGGAAGAACTCTTTTTCCACAACTCCTTCACAGCCTCCTGGTCTCCTTCCCCTGCCCCGGCCTTCTTCAGAATAGACCTAACCTCCTCCACATGCCTGGAAACGCTCACGGCCAAATACTCAAAGAGGCAGGGAGGCAAGAGGGAAAAGGCACCCTTCCGTCCATCCTCATGAAAAACGGTCTTTCCCCAAAAACATCTTTCCATGATTTGGTACACATCCATGATTCCGTTACAAATCACATCATCCATTAATCCGTCCCGAAAAAAGCTGTCCACAGTTTCATCCAGAATTCCTCTTTGGACACATGCAAGCTCCTTTGCTTCCACCGCTTCCCGGGAACGCAATAATTCGGGAGAATACCTTGTCCTGCCTGTAACCATCATGACATTACGGGCATCTATTTTAAGAACCGTTACAGTGGCTTTATCAAACTCATTCCGTATATCGGATTTCAGACTCTGCCTTTCTCTCACACTTTTCAATAAGTAAATCATCTTCTCGGCAATCTTGTTGCCCTCCTTCAAATCATACTGCAAATCCCTCAAAGGATCGGGGCCCATCTCCCTGCCCAGTACAGCCTCAGGCATGCAGGCGGCAACCAGAACACAGGCAATGGGAAAAACACGTACCATCATTGGAATAAGGCAATTATTTCCAAAGAATAATCTTATTGCCATGAAACACAACTCAAATTCACGCTGTTCCCCTTCTGCATCAGCATCTTTCTTCATCACCCGCTCCGGCCATGGCCGCCCATGTCTTTTCCTTTGAAATTCCTTCATCATAAGTATGTGGGCTTGCCAAGGCATTAAAATCCTGTAAACTGTTCCGTCCTCAGTTAACATTCCTTTACTCAGGTTATGCCAGACGCTCGCTTTCAACCACTTCCCGGATTCCGCGACTTCTCCCCGGCGGACTGCGCCGTACGCAACTACCTCTTTGACGCATGGAAAAGGGTGGCGCACCGCTACGGATTCCTGGAATGGGAAGGCCCCACAGTGGAAGCCACGGAACTGTACCTGAAAAAAAGCGGAGGCGAACTGCCCACCCAGCTCTTCCGCTTCATGGACCAGGGGGAACGGGACATCACCATCCGCCCGGAACTGACGGCTTCCCTGGGACGCATCGCTGCCGCATACCAGCGGGAATACACCAAGCCGCTCAAGTGGTTTGAAATCGGCTCCTGCTTCCGTTACGAAAAACCGCAAAAAGGGCGCCTGCGCGAATTCTACCAATTCAACGCGGACATTCTGGGGGAAAGTTCCGCCTGGGCGGACTCCGAACTCATTGCCCTGGCTATCGACTGCATGAGGGAACTGGGCTTTACGCAGAATGACTTCATCGTCCGCGTCTCCGACCGTGAAGCCTGGATCAGGTTCGCTGCGGAACACGGCGTGCAGGAACAGGACATCCCCGTTTTTCTTGGCATCGTGGACAAATTCGAACGCGACCGTCCGGAAGAATGCCAGCGCAAGCTGGATGCCTTCGGCATCAGCCGCAACGACCTCGTGGACTTCATTGAAAACCCGCCTGCCGGAGCCTCCGAACGCTACGAAACCCTGCTAAAAGACCTGACAGCCCGCGGTCTGGAAACCTACGTAAAGCTGGACCTCTCCGTGGTCCGCGGCTTGGCGTACTACACCGGCCTGGTCTTTGAAATCTTTGACACGCAAAGAAGTCTGCGCGCCGTAGCCGGCGGAGGCCGGTACGACACCCTCGTGGCCGCCCTCTCCGGCAATGCGGTGGACATGCCCGCAACAGGCTTCGCCATGGGAGACGCCGTCATCGGCCATCTCATCGACCAGACGCCCCGCGCCAGGGCACTGAAAGAAGCGGCGCTGGCGGCTGCGGGATGTGACGTCTTCATCATACAGGCGTCCGAAAACCGCCGTGCGGAAGTACTCTCCATCGCCTCGGCCCTTCGTGACCAGGGCTACAGCGTGGACATCCCCCTGACCTTCACCAAATTCAACGGACAGATGCAGAAAGCCGTCAAATCCGGGGCACGTCTGGCCTTGGTGGTCGGCGATGAATTCCCCACCCTGGAACTGCGCGACCTGACGGCACGCACCTCCGCCCAAATAGCCATGGAAGACCTGTTCGACTCCATTGCAACCGCGGCGAACCGTGCCTGATCCAGCATTCACCACCATCCATTTCAAACAAAGATGAACTCATACCGCACTCATACCTGCAGCGAATTGCGCGCTGCAGACATTGGCAAGCCGACCACCCTCATCGGCTGGGTAGACTCCGTCCGCGACCACGGCGGCGTCATATTTATCGACTTGCGCGACCGCACCGGCATCACCCAGGCAGTCTTCCACCCGGAAGTCAGCCAGGACGTGGCCAGAGCGTCCCAGCAGCTCCGCTCCGAGGACATGATCCAAATCTCCGGCACGGTGGAAGCCCGCTTAAAAACGGACACGGTGGACACCACCAATGCGGACCTCCCCACTGGGGAAATCGAAGTCTCCGCCAATGCTCTCAACGTCATCAACAAGGCGGACGTGCTCCCCTTCCAGCTGGACCGGGCCCTCTCCAACGAAGACCTGCGCCTCAAATACCGTTTTCTGGACCTGCGCCGTCCCTCCATGGCCCGCAACATGCAGATCCGCCATCGCGTAACCAAAACCACACGGGACTATCTGGATGAACACGGCTTCCTGGAAATTGAAACGCCCATCCTCTCCAAATCCACGCCGGAAGGCGCGCGCGACTTCCTGGTCCCCTCCCGTCTGGCCCCCGGCAAATTCTATGCCCTCCCCCAAGCGCCGCAGCAATACAAGCAGCTGCTCATGGTGGCCGGCATGGAACGCTACTTCCAGATTGCCCGCTGCTTCCGTGACGAAGACCTGCGCGCGGACCGCCAGCCGGAATTCACGCAGGTGGACATTGAAGCCTCCTTCATCACGCCGGAAAACATCTACAACCTGGTGGAAGGACTGCTCAAGCGCGTATACAAGGAAGCCCTGGACGTGGACATCCCCACCCCCTTTCCGCGCATGACCTGGAAGGAAGCCATGGACCAGTACGGCTCTGACAAGCCGGAACGCCGCTTCGGCATGAAACTCACGGACGTCTCCTCCATCTTTGAAAACAGCGGCTTCAAGGTATTCGCCTCCGCCGTGCAAAATGGCGGCGTGGTCAAGGCCATCAACGCCAAAGGCTTCGGAACCGCCTCCGTCGGTCAGATAGACACCCTCACGAAAACCGCCGTGGAAGCCGGAGCCAAGGGTCTGGCCTACATCAAGGTGCGTGAAGACGACTGGAGAAGCCCCATCTCCAAATTCCTTTCTGAAGAAGAAAAGCAGAAACTCACGGAAGCCCTGGACATTGAAACTGGAGACCTCGTTCTCTTTGCCGCCGGTCCGTGGGAACCCTCCTGCGACATCCTGGGCCGCGTGCGCCTGCAATGCGCCGAATTCATGGAACTCCTCAAGGGCAACAAGGAGCGCGACTTCCTGTGGGTCATTGAATTCCCCCTGCTCGGCTGGGATGAGGAAGAACAACGCTGGGCGGCCATCCACCATCCGTTCACCCGTCCCGTCAAGGAAGACGAAGAAAAACTGCTCAAGGGAGAACTCTCCGCCGACCTCCGCGCCCAAGCCTACGACGTGGTGCTCAACGGCACGGAACTCGGCGGCGGCTCCATCCGAATCCACGAACGCGACCTGCAATCCGCCATGTTCAAAGCCCTTAGCATCACGGAAGAACAGGCTCGCGAACAATTCGGGCACATCTTGGACGCCTTCAGCTTCGGAGCACCCCCGCACGGCGGCCTGGCTCTGGGCCTGGACCGCCTGGTCATGATGATCTGTGATGCGGAATCCATTCGTGAAGTCATCGCCTTCCCGAAAAACAACCGCGGCGCGGACCTCATGAGCGACTCCCCCGCTCCGGCGGAAGAACGCCAACTGCGCGACATTCACATCCAGGTGAAACTGCCCGCTAAAAAATAACATACCTTATTCCCCCTCTTCAGGCCCCGGAAGGAAAACTCTATTTCCTCCGGGGTCTTTCCATAAACACAGAACAAAAAATAAAACAGTCAAACCTGCCATCCATCCCCGGCGCCCCACCCCTATCACCCCTAAAAACACGGTCCCTGACACACAGACAGCACCGTATCCACCATTCGTTCCACAATCGGCTTCATAGCCCTCTTCCTGCAAAAGAAACCACCATCCGCTTTCCTCATGCCAGTCGGCGGCGGAGATCTGCAATCCGGCGCAGCTCCTTCATCACGGGCAGGCGGTGGCGCTTGCCCAGAGGTGCAGGGGGAGGATTCCCCGTCGTTACCATCGTAAAACGCTGGTATCCCTTCACGTCCGGATAACGCCCCCAATAATAGGCCGTCCATCCGCTATCCGGAGCCTCCGGCCCATAGGGAGGGGTAACCAGGTGCCTCTCCTCCCCAGGATACAAATTAAAAGCGCTGGTGCCGATCACGATATCTTCCGGAGCATCCGGCAACAGTTCCAGTTCCTGCACATACTCCCGGACCCGTTTGGCGGCATGCGCCTTCATGCCATACAGACACCCGTAAATACGCTGCTCCACGGAACCACTGCCCCAGAAAATCAAATCCTTCCGGCCCGCAAAACACCGTAGCTCGTCTCCGGACATCATCACGGTATCCGCATCAATCTTCACCAAAGAATCCTCTTCATGGCGCGCACTCCGTATCATCTCGTCAAGCATTCCCTCAATGCATTCCTTCCCCCTCAGATTACCGCCGCGCTCCCATGTGGACACCCGCCACTCGGCGCCCAGTTCCTCCGCCTGGATTCGGACTCCATTCGGGCATGGATGCCTCCCGTCGTCAACCACCACCAGCCCCGCTTCCGGCACTGCATGACGGATGCACAGCAAATTTTCCCTGACAAGATCCGCATCTCCCGCATACACAAACAAATGAACGTAAATCTTCAACTCCTCATTCATAATAAAAATCCTTTTACTTTCTCCCTCTTCATAGAATCTCCGACATCATGTGCGGTCCGCCGGAAAAAGACCATCCCTTTCCCCGGGCCTTGCCTCCTCCTTGCCGAAAACCAATGACCCCTTCCTCTCAAGAGATACCTCGCCTCCCTTCCCACCCTATGCCCCCTTCCTCAACTTCAATACCCCCAGCTTGATTCTGGACGCCATATTCCCCAAGGCATTTGAACGGGATGGAACCAGCCAGGTGCTTAAAACGCTTCGATGAAGCAAACTCTCATCTGCTGCCATCACCTCCCCGGGAGTCAACCCGGAAAACAACCGGACCCACAAGGTCATCAATCCGCGGCTGATGAGGGAATCACTATCGGCATGAATCTGGACGACGCCATCTTTCAACTCCAGATGAAGCCAGACCCGGTACTGGCATCCCTGCAGCAACTGGACATCAGTCTTCCATTCCTCGGCCAACGGAACCAGAACATTCCCCTGCCGGATTAGAAAACCATACAAGGCTTCCTCCCCCGGCAGGTTCTCCAGTTCCTGAAGTAGAACACGCCCTCTTTGCTCAAAAGAACCTTCAAAATCCGCGGTCATTTCCGTTATGGCTGAACTGCATACCAGGAAACCAAATACCTATCTCCAATGCTACTCTGTTCTACATCCCTTAGTTAACTTCGTCTGAGGCCCCTCCTCTTCCGCAACATCCGGATCCGAAGCAATCTGAATACCCAAAATCCGGCAGGGATGCTGCCGCTGTTCCGTCGCGCAATGCTGCAATCCATGGGTTAGAACCTTCAAATCGCCTTCCTGGTCATCCGTCTTCCAGCCGGAAATGCGCAGCCGATGACATCGAATCTCTCCATGACCGTTAACCTGATACCAAATCATCATGGTCCCGCCCTCATCCAAGCGGCCCTTCCTCCCTCCTATTCTCAGAATCTCTTGATCCTGGGAACGCTCTACTCCCGACCAGAAAATCCTCTTGCCATCTTTGCCGGACTGTCTCTTTACGGCAATCTTTCCTCCGGGAAACCATCCCATATGGAAAAGTAGACACCGTATCAGATAAGCGCGTCTTAACGCACACTCTTCGTGGTGAGTTCCCAGGCCGAGAGACTTTCTGGCTCCACAATATTTGTTTCCCCGGTCAATGGTCAGTCTAACCTTGTAACTTCCTGATGTATTCTTTCTTAATTCGATTGATCTAGAGATGGACATTCAAATATTCATACAATATCCAAAAACTATATATATAAAATCAAGTGGGCCTAGCAAAAAATGTTAGAAACCACACGCAACGCAAATAAAACGAACATATATTAAAAAATCGTAACTTCCAAAAAAAATCAAAAAATGATGACATGAAAAAATAGGACCTCTTGTTCCCAATCAAAAAGCTATAATTCCCGGCAAAAAATCAGGTTTCAGACTCAACATTTCCGGAACGTAAAACCGTTCCTTTCATCTACTCGGAACCTCTCTGCCCAGCAGAATTCCTGCTTCATTGAAACTTCTATCCTGAAAAGAGCGAAGGCATTACGCCAAGAATCCTGTAAAACTCCCTTGCAAACACCTTGCATCCAAACGGAATCTCACAGCCTAAGCCTTTGCTCAAATATCCACGGCTTCCTGCAACAATAGTTCCTAAATATATGGAAAATTCACAATATTACAGAAGAAGGAGAAAGCCACCACCAATCGTCATTGTCTTTTCATAAGTACCAAAAAGTCCCATCTTCTCTTCTCACAAGCAAGCGGAATCCCAAATGTCTTCTCCATAGGAAAAATCGACTTAAAATGAAAAGCTTCTGGCTGATTAAACCGTCACGAAAAAACAATCACCCGCAAAACAGCCTTACAATGAGATGAATAAGCCACCATTAAAATCAACTTTGAATGAAGCGTTCCGGTTCCTCCATCATCCATTCAAACTTTGACCAACTAATCATGGCCATTCCATAACTAAAACATCTCTCCCAGGATACCTAGTCCCACTCGCAAAAAGAGCCCCTTGCAGCAGGGATATTCACCCGGTCATGAATGGGTGATCATTGATAGTACATATTCCAATGGAAGCCTTCAAACCACCTGCATCATCACGGTCTCCGCTATCTCCTGTCCCCCTCTTCGTCTTATTCTTGAACCTTATCAATACTTCCATCTTGTAAATCAAGATACACAAATGTTTACGCGGACTCCATGAATCCAGCCGCACTAAGTCAAACACACTGGAAATACTATGGTAAACTAAGTACTCTGCACTCAATCCGGTAATTTTCCAAGTACCGATGGAGATACTCCTTTCATCCTCCGGATTTCAACAGAAGAACTATTCTCAAGAACTACCAATATTTTTTAATAAACGGATTTTCATCCACGTCTTCTGCGTCAAATAATATGGTAGGAACGTCCTTTTTCACTACAGGATTCATTGCATAACTCGCCAACCTTCTCATGAGATATTGAATTTCCGATGAAGGCGTTCCGGAGCCTGTCAGCCCAACGATTGATGCACCAAAGATATTTGTATTCATGCCATAAAAGAAAAATTCGTGGGAAGGCCCCATGAAATGAAGATAATCGCTCAGTGTGTAAAAATCGAACGTATTAAACCCTTTCACGGATACTTGTAATTTCCAAAACTGGTTCATAACCTTGCGAATAGATGCAACAATTTCTGACCGGATAGGATTGAAATATTCCTCCATTTCCAAAGATGCATCCTTTAACTTCTTTAATTTTCTACCAATTTCTAGAATAACATCGGGATCTGCATCCTGAGATTCCGCTCTCATCACCAAATCTTGTTCCAGGAGACAAATCTCAGAATTCCATTCTGCAAAAGTCCATTTTTTAGGAGAATCAGGCACTTTCATGTAAGGTATCCATAAAAACACCTGATTTTCTTTAATGAAAATAAATTTCCCTTCGACATCTTCACCAACGTATACAAAAAATACATCATATTTATTTCCGTTTTGTTTTAAAACATGATGATAAAGATACGCCCACTCACCAAGTAATATGTCCTGGTCACAACAAGGTAAATAGGAATATACAGACTTTCTTAATACTTCTGAATGATCTTCAATCAACTTAATATGCTGATCAATCCATTCCAGAAAAACGCCTTCACGCTCCGTTGCCAAACTGGCCGATAACGGCTGCAACAGGAAAAAGGCAACAAGCAGAGAAAATAGTCATTTCTTAATGATAAATCTATTATTCATCTGATCCTTTTATTATTCCAATAAGCTTCATATTCGTTGGTCAGGTTATCAAACTTAACTTATCTGGTGGATCTATTCCTGGAGACGGATCACCCCATCCTTAATGACAGTCTCTTACAAACGGCAATTCTTCCATTTCCTCTTTCAACCAATCCAATTCACCTTGCGCATTGGCAGGCTCGCTTCTAACATACTTGATCACGTCATTGAAAATCGATACCACATAGACTGTCGGAGCCCCCGGCACAGTACGATGCCATATGGATGCGCCAAACAAGGAGGAACCAAGTCCGTAAAAACAGAATTCCGGCGGTTCCTCGTCCTGCATGTAATCATGTATCGCTTCTAATTCATAACCATTCAGCCATGTTCCCTCCGGCTGTAACCCCCTAAAATTTTTCATGATTTTTACAAGCGATTGAGCAACTTCCGGAGGAAGTGACCGCGAACAAATTTCTTCGCTACAGCAGGCTTCTTTTAAAGCATGAAGCCGGCTCACCAGCTCCATCACCTTCTCCGGCTTTTCCTCCGCAAAAAGTTCTTCCTCTACTTCGTTGATCAAATATTCCAACTCCCCCGAATTATAAATCTTCTCATCTGATCCAGGTATCTTCAAATAAGGAGAACATACCACTGCCATATTATCTTTAATGAACAGAAAGTCACACCTCTCCAACTTGGAAATACACGCATAAAATACATCATATTTCTTCCCCTGCTTTTCCTGCATGCTGAGATAAGTATTATACATCCACCTCGGTTCTTTGATCAGGCGGTTTTCTTCATGGTAAGGTATGTAAGAATTAACGGAACTTTTCAACATATCTTCATGACTATTCAACAGCTTGATTTTCATATCAAACAGCCACACATACTCCCTCTCCTGTTCTGCATAACTTTGAGAATCCGCAACCACTTCGCCTCCTCCAAAAAGAAGCAGTGATAAAGTGACAATACTTCTAATCATTTTAAAGATTTTTTTCAGTTTCAAATTTCAATGAATCCCATGATATCAAGCTCTCCGGTGTACCATGAATCCCCTCTATCCTCATAACATATCAGGCATGGCGTCAATCACGGCACTCATATATCATCAGACTCTGATTCCATATAACAAATAGAATTTCGAGTATGTTTCGTCAAGGAGGTTTCTTCATATTCCCCTTTTATTTCTTTTCGTAAGAATCACGACTCTCATAAAAAAGCCGGGAGTTCTCAAAAAATCCCGGCTTTAATATCTAATTCTTATCTTTGGGAATAGCTACTTTAATAAATACGATTTTTAAAAATTTCATTTATTTCTCTAGTAATACAGAACATACAACATTCCGCTGTGCACTTTATCACACCATTATTACTATATTTAATATAAATACTCAAAGAATTGCATAGCATATCTATATAAAAAGGCAGGGAATTTTCATCATAATCACGATATCCCAATGTAAAACAAAAACTCTTGCCATTCCTGATGAGTTCATAAAATTCCATCTCCCTGTACACACCCTCTAATAACTTCATATTCTCTAAAAATACGTCACTTCCTACATCGGGAATTTTAGGATTATTGTTCTCCCGGATCCTCAACGTTTCAAATAGCCGGATCAGGGTTTCATATAACTTGGGAGATAAATCGCATTCCACCCTTCTTTGAAACGGAGTACACTCACGCTCTTTCAGAAATAACAAATATTTTGCTACAAGCGTAGAAAATTGTTCAGGGCTTTTGAGGATGGAAGCATCCACCCCACGTTTCCACCAATAAACAGACAACTTGTCGTTACAGGAAACTCCGCCAGAAGTTCGAGGAATGGAATGTTCAATCACATCTTCCAACTGGCCTTCCAAAATAGAACCTACAGACCAATTGGTGTGCTTCCGGTCAAAGTAACTGAAGTACTCACCGGGATAATCCACAATGATCAAATACGCCTTATACTTTCTGACCCCAATATAGGTTGTATTCTCACTCTTCGGGTTGCAATGCACAATGCCAATACTGTCCCGTGCATTAAATTGACCCACATCACCAGAAACAGAATATTCGGAACCCTCCAGATAGAGGGGGTGAGATTCCGTTTTAGGAAGCATATCTACCAACAAGAATTTGAATATAGCCTGACTCCTGGCTATTGCTAATACGATCTCCTTGTTTTGCTCTACTACATTCTCCTCCTCCTTCTTTCCTGATACTTTTTCTTCTCCATGAGATAAAAAAGTACCGAAAAGAAAAATACCACAAAAGAGTATATATATTACACTGGATTTCATTCGCTTTTTCTTTTTTCTCCGTTTACAACTATTTCTCTTGTCTCCCTTATTGGAAACAAAAACACTCCTTGTTGTCCTTCCCTTACTATTTCTGGAAATAGGTGCATCGGTGATGTTGTGCAGCATCCCTATTTGCTACCATCAATATCCATATACTCAAACTTCGCATGTTTGATCAGTAAATTTCATCATATGGAACTTCTAATTTTACAAAACAAAATTATCCCTCACCATGAATGAATCTCGATCTTGGTACCTTAAACAACTTGCAAAAAAATCCCTTCAATTGAATCCTGCAACACATTCTCTTTCGAAAGTGAAAAAAATATAGCCATTCGCAGGCATGCATAAGAATAGAGTGGTTAATCAAAAAATCTTTTCATTATTCAGTGCTCCATCCTTTTCACCATCATTATGCGGTAATAAAAAATATACACGGCTATCAGAATAACAATAAACATCAAGTAGTAAACTCCATATCTTCTTCAACGGAATTACATCCTCAAAGGATATGAGGACACAAAAAGGGATATGCCGCTCATACAAATTCTGCAACTCCTCCAAAATAGTGGAATGATCTGTCATCCCGTCCTTGGAAACATAATGGTCCTCATAACAACGTATCCTGTAAACCTTCAATGCAGAATCTTCCTTTTCCGTATAGGCTGGTTCAGACAAATAATCCGCAACTGTAGAAACAACTAAATTATTCCCTACTGCATAATTTACAAAATAAATACTTCCGGGATTATTAGTTTGAACAATATCTAATTCTACACACTTGGGATTAGAACCCATTTGACAAAAAATATTGTAAAGATCAGATGTAGTAGCATCATCCGGCAATACGACAGTACGACGCTCTTCGCTTTCCGGCAAGGAATGTCTTGCATATGCTACATAAGATTTCGTTAATCCCCCCTTTCTTTCAAATACACTTGAATGTATAAATGGTTCACTAGGAACAGAAATATCTTTAAATTTTATTAAAATGAATAATACAGATATTGCGCCAGAAAAAATAATAAATATATACACGAAATATCTTTTCATACTAATTCAATAATTTATAAAAAATTAATTATTTGAAACAGAGGAACAATATTAATGAGACCTATGCTCCTTCCCTCGTTAGACTCCTCCATGAAGCCCATACTCAAACTTCACCTGCCGAGTTCGTGACTCTTCGTACAAAAATACTCTCTCTTAAGTAAGCAAATCTTAGAGAAATTTTTCGCATCTCTAACCATAGTCTTGAACGAGATGAATAAATAAAAACGGATCAATTACTCTAATAAGGAAATATTGAATGGAAACCACGAGCGTATTCCCAGTGCCCGCCCACTAAATATAACTTCACAATCCGTTGCAATAAAAACAGAATCCTTAATATTAGACAGTGGTATCAGAGCAACACGGGGATAAACAGTTTTATTTCTCCGTAGAACTTTTATATCCCATTCTATAAAACAGGCATAATATTTCTGCTTCTGCTCATTAGAAAAAAGATATAAACCCCCATTGGCTAAAAAAGGTTCATCATAGTCTTCAGAAATATTATAATTGTTATAAATTTTATCAAAATTTGCTTTTGAACTATATTTCAAAACCATGTTAGATTTTTTTATATAAAAAATAATGGAACCTGAAGAAAGTAAATCATCTTCATTACTTTCCGTCTCCTTAAATTCACCAGAATATTCTCTATCATGATTTAATGTAATGAGAGTTGATAAGCAATTGCTTTCTACATATTTTCTTTCAAGTTCATACACATTGTATTGATCTGCATGAATATGAGAAATATTGCAAAATATAAACGTTAAAATATATGATAAAAATTTCATTGCATCAATAAAATTATTGTATTCTTTCTAAAAATAATTTTTCTTTCCATTTTGCTGGTTGTTTTTTACTTCTTTTACATGTATAAGTATTTCTATATGAACATGCTAATCTTACAATTTTATCTTTTTCCTTTGCTCCCTTCATGGACCTGCTAGGACGACAAGAAACAACTATTTCAATTGATGAACAACATGTTTTCTTGTTCTCACACTCCTTGACAGCGTCTTTTTCAGCTTGAGGAATCTTACGTTTAAATTCATCTGATAGAATTGAATCACCTGGCTTAGACATTTCTTTCAAATACCCATCCTTATCTCTTGTGGGTACAGAGCGTCTTTTTTTTGCTTCTTCAGAACCCCACAACATACCTCCATTCGGAGTTCTCCCACAACTTATTGGATAATATTTATCACAAGGAGTCGAGGCCGAAGGTAAACGATTATTTTCAAAATCATTTTTCCTTTGATTTATTTCTCCAAGATGCCCGGCTTCTACTTTAAAAATACATTTTTGGAGACTTGCTTTCAAACCTAAAGCATCAAAATAGAGAGATACTTGATTTCCTACAAATCCATATAGACATTCCCCTCCTTCTTCTCCAACCAGATCCCTAGAAATCCATCTTCCATCCTGCGGATTGTAATGGCGGTAATTGTAATAGATCAGCCCCAGCTCATCGTCTCGGTATTCGCTGGAATAACGGAACGGCATTGATGAAGCCCAGGAACCTTCCTCTGTCAAGGTTTCTCCGTAGGGAGTGTACTCAAACCTTGCCTGTCTTATTCCCGACGCATCGTACAGGGCGCTCACACTTTTGAGCAGGTCATGCGCCACATAGCGCGTCTCCGCTACACTCTTGTCTGCGTTGTGCGTACACATGGCCAGTACGCGCGTCGCCACCGGTTCTGACGGATCCCAGAACCACGTTCCCAGCAAGGGAGGATTAGTCGTGTTTTGCGTACAGTCCATGCTCGCTATCATCAGATATCCCATATAGGCAAACCTTGTGCGCTTGGTCAAGGTATTTCCATTGTATTCCACTTTTTCCACACGGCGCCCAAGGTAGTCGTACACGCATTCCACTCTTTTGCTTCCCTGCGTAAAGACAACCGGCCGATTATCCGCATTATACTGGACAGACCAGGTTCCCGTGGAAGTGTTCACGCCGGTCTGGTTGCCATCGGCGTCATACTCAGGCGTGAAGGGCGTTCCGGAACGTGTCACGAAAGTATATTGGTTCAGGTTATTGCTCTGGTAGGAGCTGGAAATCCCCTGTTCCGCCGCAGTCCGACGATTGCCGATGTTGTCATAGGCATAACCGAAGGAGCCGTCCGCATTCATCGTGTCTCCTATCAATTCGCCACGACTGTTATAGGCGTACGAATGACGGCGTGCAATGACCGTGGAACCCACATAATCCTCCCGTACAGAGGGACGCCTCATATTGTCCCAGGTATAGGCATGCTTGAGTGCAGGTGTGGCAGGGGCCCCTTTCACATAGGCCATGGAGATCGGTAGTGGAAGATTGGCATGATAAGCCGTGTTCCTGACCAAGCCGTTCGGATAGGTCAAACTATTGAGCCAGCCCGTGACCTCATCATACTCATAAATAAAGGATGAACCATTGAACGACACGGCAGAAAGACGGTCTGTAGAATCATACTCCATTAGGACCTGTTGCACCATTGTACCATGGAGAGAAAGTGTATACCCGGATAAACGCCCCAAGGAATCACGCTGATAGTCAAGCACGCTTTCTATTAAACCGGAAGTTACCTCCGACGCCACTTCTTCAAATCCGGCATATTCCACACTCCGGGAACCGGAAGCATCCTGAATAGTAGAAATACGCTCCCTTCTATCATAGGTGATAAATACGGAAGGCGTTCCATCGCTATGCGTAACGGAACTCAACTTTCCTGTTATGTTATCGTACTCATATGTAGACACTACTCCTCGGGACTGCCTCCGGGTCACCACTCGTCCCCACTCATCATAAGTATAGGAAGTAAAGGATCCATCGGCATACGTTTGATTCAACAATATGTCCGAGATTGAATCATAATTCCAACGCATTACATCCGCAGTGGAAGAAGGAATCGTATCAAGTGTGGCACTGGGGGAACGGTATGTATGCAAGGCTATAATACGGTCTCTGTCATCATATTCCCATTTCATGGGATAAACAGCCGTACCGTACCGGCAAGTCAACCGGCCCCGCAGATCATAAGAGGACCATGTTTGTTTTCCATCCGGCGCCGTAACACACTCCGGCAATCCCGTTGCGAAATCATACACAGTCGTGGTTATTTTCCCATCTTCGTCCTTCCTATGTATTTCCCTTCCTCCAATATCACTGGCAATGACTACATCTTTTCCGCGCGCATCCCGAACCGTTAGCGTATCTCCCACAGTACTGTAAATACGGCTGTATTTGGTCACGGCTCCATTCATATCCGTTGAACGTATAAGATCGTTGTTTAAAATCACCTCTTCTTCCTCACTCTCACAACCATCTTTTCCGCGTAAAACACGGATGTTGCCGTTTTCGTTATAAACTTTTTCCCAAGACCAGCGACCATATTTATCCTTATAAAGTGTCAGTGAATCAAGGGAAGACAAAACAGCCTCCTTCCGAGAAACGAGTTCGTAGGTACACTCCGTCCAATCTACCATCCCCGGTCTTTCAAGTATCTCACAGTGTTCCTTAAAAACCAATTGCGCAGTTTCCTGAGGAATTCCGGAAGGAACCATAGGCAACTTCCTGAAGCACGTACTAAAATAGCGACCCACATACAGAGAAGGGTCATCCACAAAAAAACCTTTTTTTCTGCCTCTCAGATTTCCCAATTGATCATATTGGCACCTGAACTCGATCCCATCCTGCATAGTCCCGCTTTCTATCAATCCCCTTGCATTGCGAACAAGAAGAAGCCTTGTACTGGTGTAAAGGTCGGTTGAGGAAACTGTTTTTTCATCCATAATAAGACGCCCCATTCCATCATATATAATACTTCCTATTTGCCTCCGATGGGAAGAATCCAAATAAATATACTTTCTAATTGCTGAGGTAAGGCTTCCTTCATACTCATAATAACGCGCCTCACGTCCGGTACCGGATTCTTCAGCTACCAGGCCTGACGGTAAAAGCCTGGTAACCAGCGTAGCCCCCGTAGGCAAGGTTTCCGTTGTTGTCAAGCCATCCGGAGAATAAGAATACAAGGTTATCCTTCCCAATTCATCCGTACGTGATACAACACGTCCTAATAGATCATAAGTCGTAAAGACAGCGGTTGCTTTATCTCCCGTAGAATTTTTTACGGACAGAGTATTGCCTGCCCCATCATAGGTCATTTCCGTAATGGAGTCCGGACAGGTGGATGTCATTTCCATCCCGTTCCAATTTTCCACCGGGACAGCGGAATCCCGTTTTATACATACCAAACGTTTGGCTCCGTCATAAATATAACGAGTCTGCAAGCCTCGTACATCCGTTTCCCACCGAGGACCGGCACAACTCCATTCCGCCGAGGAATGCAGACCATTGGCGTAATCCGTCCGAATTACCCGGTGGGAATGATCATAAGTCATCTGTTGAAAATCAACAGACACGAAATCGGAAGATACGTGGACCAAATGATCCGTAGCAATTTCATCCCCGTTTTCCGCATAGTAATGAACAGTTCTTGTGGAGTTGCCGGACACTATTACATGTTCGGCTCCCAATGTTTCCGTACATTTCCATGATGCGCCATATTCAGAACACAGGGCATATTCATAAAGCCGCTCAGAACCATCCATGTTCACTTGCCTTTTAAGTCTTCCTTTTGCATAAATGCAGGATGGATGGTCTACATACCATTCTGTTTTGGTTGGATTAGGATCAGCAAATGGCCCTGCACAAGTTTGCACGGCTATCTTAGAATAAATACCCGTGGAATTTGTATAAGTATACGAGATATCATGTATTTTCTCTGCCTTCGTTCCGTTTACCAAACTCACGGTTTTGAACGTCAGCCTTCTGTCATTGAATAATTCCTCTGCATATGAATAGGAAGTTCTCATCTGGATATCTCCACACCACGGTTCCGTTCGCTGAGTCACATTTCCGCTGGAATCATACTCCATCTCCACCACGGAGCCGTCCGGGTGCGTTTCCCTGATACGTTTGCCATAATTGGAGGAAGAAGCGTCACTGCCGTATTCATACGTCCAGGTTCTTTCCAGCGGTGTTCCGTACCCTTCCGTCCGGGAGACAAGCACATCCCCATACATACGGCGCTGGTACACCTCTTTTTCCGCGGAGCACAGCACGGCATTATCCGTTCCGGCCACGCCGGTGTAAACGTACTTGAATTTTTCCTTTGTGTCCGTGTAGTAGCCGCCGGCTACCATGGCCTGCCCGTTGGGTTCCTTGGCCACCACGTATTCACTTCCCGGGGCCGGACGGCACTGGGTCACAATGCTGATGGCATCATCCCCTTCCCCCTTGATCAGCGTAAGGTCGTCCGGATAAAGACCGCCACGCCACTCGCTGACGAAGCCGCCAGGTTCTTCAATGCGGAACGTCTGCAGCATCCTCTGGGCCACTTCCGGATGGTCTTCATCAACGCCGCGGGCCACCAGAGTATCCTCTTCCAGGAAAGACCAGGAAAGCTTCCATGTCTTGATGGGAACGGCGTTATTGCGGACGGTGTAGGTACCGTCGTTGCGGCGCCCTGTCACATCCTCCGGAGCATACCAGTTGATGCGCTGGACGTCGCTCAGGTCCAGCAGGCCGTCCGTTTTATTCCAGACCTGTTTCAGGCTGTACCAGGAAAGAGCGTTGAAGGATTCAACTTCGGAAGAAGGCCTTGAGTCATTTTCCGACCAGACCACCTGCAGTTCCGCAGCCAATTCCGCAGCGGTAATTTTCACGCCCAGCGGTGTGATGATATGTTGCAACAAGGGAAAATTGGGACGGAACCGGATGATGGTCCCGTCTCCCAGCACTTCCTCCAGATAGGCCGTGCCATCCACCGTGACGCGCCGCATCCTGTCGTTAAACTGCCCGGAACTCCCGTACGGCACGGCAGCACCCCCGGAGACACTTGCCGAGGCAAAATCATAATAACGGGGGAAACCTCGTTCCGTCTTTACCACTGCCTGGGAAACATCGTCCGGCTCCGGACTGCCGCCGGAGACATTTGGAGCCTCCACCACTTCCAGCCGCCGCTGGGAGACATGCTGGTACTGGAACGCCCTGCCCCAGCACAAGCTGGCATCCATCATATTCAGGTTCAGCATCAGACGTCCTCCGCTCAATTCGGCCCATTTGGGAAACCGTCCGAATTCAATGGAAAAATCCACACTGTTGTTATCCGTACTGGCCGTTCCCGAATCGCCTTCCCCGCAAGGGCACGGATATTCCGTTTCCGGCCCCACGGGGCTGACGGGGTACCAGGTGTTGGGCCACGGCATGGGGGAAAAATCATCATCAGAGGCCATGGCAGCAGGATAATGTTGAAAGTCTCCGGACTGTTGCGGAACTGGCAGGTAATTATCGTTTTTGTTCATCTTGTTTTTCGTTGAATGTTTACATCCGCCGGGAAAAGGGGAAAAACGCCGCCGGGCCTTTCCCTGAACCCATTCCCGGAGAATACGGTTATTGTTCTTCAGCGGCGGCCTCGGAATTATCGGAAGTGCGGGGAACACCAAGCGTGCGGCGCAGGCACCTCATGACGGAAATCCGTGCAGAGCGCGCCACCTTGTCCTGGTAGCGCCGGCTCATGGAAACCACATCCATGTCCGCCAGTGATTCCGCAGACGGGAAAGTCATCCAGTTGTAATGCCCCCACAGGGGCCCCCCGGAGCCGCGCGTCCATGCCTTGGCAAGCAGCGGCGCTCCATCCGGGAACAAGGCGGTAAACGCCCCCAGAACCACAGCGCCTTCCGGACATTTCATCGTGGAGGAAGACTGTTCCAAATGCTGGAGGATGGCTTGCAAAACCGCGGGTTTCAAAGCATACAGTTCATTGCTCAGCAGACCGGAGCGCAGGCAGGTACCGCAGAGTCCGGAGCCGGAGCGTCCGAAATTCCTCAGGAAATCGGCGCACAGGACCAGATTGTCCGGCTTGGTGCGCACCAGCACATCCTCCGGATGCCGTATGGACTGGGCCATCAGGGAAAGGATGGAGACCGCATGGTCTGAAGACGTGCGCGTTTCTTTCAAAAGCTTCCATCCCACGGACAGGGGCCGCAGTACTTCCTTCACGGTTTGGGGGCACGGAGCCCGCTCGTCGTCCAGAACAACAATGCCCGCTTCCGGAGTGCTCCAGCGGATGCATTGGACCGCCTCCACCAGCAGAGGGGCATTATTCGCTTTACAGGGAATGAAAAACGTCATTCCCGGCTGTTCCGCAGGCATACCCTGCGCAGATTCTGATATGGACTGATTCATATGGATGATGGTTCAATTGAAATGATGCCTCGCATCGGCTCCATTTCTCCCATCATCTGTTGAAAACGCACCTTGTTCCTCAGGGCCTAGTCCGTTGATTCCAAAACTATTGAAACAATCATCAAGTGGCATGAGCCCTCCGCGGCAGGCTCTTCCCCCCGCAAAACCGGAACACGGCGCGGCATGACTATTCCATCCGCATCCCAACCGAGCAGGAATCTTCCCATATCTCCATCTCAACGCCGTTTACGTTTTCAATCATCACCCCTGCTTAAGCATTCCCTCCAACTACTCCATCCCCCGTCGGACAGAATAAACATTTCAGGAATTGCCTGCTCCATCACTTCAATTCATTCACCAGCCCTCCGGCGAGCCCTTTCTCCATGGTTCATAAAAAACGCTCGCGCTCATGGGACACAGCCGCAGAACAAACCTCGCCTGCTCCCCGGAACATATACGACCGCCATCCGCCGTAATACCGGGAATCCGGAACGGACGCACTCAAAAACGGGAAAAGGGGCCGCCTTCTCTTTTCCCGAAAAATCACTTATCCTGCTCGTTGGAATGTTCCGGACCGGGGCCTTCCAGCTCGGCGGTAGCTCCCCGTTCCGGAGGCGGAGCCACCTCCAGAAATGTTTCAGTCACGGTTTCCGACGAATCGTCCGGTTTGATCACGACGGAGACGACACGATCCACCGCTTCACAGGAATCCGGGCACATCTCCTTCTTGGCCTCATTCACGGCACGAAGGGCAGTACGCTGGAATTCGTGCGTATGCACATCCGCCTGCTTCATGACCGGGGCCAGAATCATCCCCTGGTAAATAACCGCACCGATGATGACTACCAGGGCAATACAACCGCAAGTCAACGCCCCTTTGGCCATGCAGTAGGTTCTATTGTCATTCCGCCTCACCGCGACGACTCCTAAAACCACGGACAAAATGGCACAAAGCAGCCCGGGAATAACCGCCACCCAGCCCAGACACGGAAGAAAGGCGAGGAGGGCGAGTACCAATCCGATAATACCTAGCACCAGCGCCGCAATCGGCGAAACAGGCTCGCGAACAGGACGAATTCCGTCCGAATCATTTGACTTGTCCATAATTCATTTTTTCATTGGCATTTCCCATCCGGGAAACGTTCTTGAAATTAAAGAATTCGGACAAAAACTGTCAAGGTGCCTTTCCGTTACGCATAAAACGCCATGGTTGCTTCCAGGGACATCAGGTCCCCCGCACGCCTCCGCCGGATGATACCGCAACACCGGGAAACAAAAACAATTATTGAAATTTAAGAAATGTTGGAAATCAGATTTTCCTGCCTTATGAACTCCCTCTCTTCATGACGGGAATTAAATGAAAGAACAGGACGTCACAGCCCGGCAAACAAGGAAAATCCCTGAAATGTCCCCCTTCACCGCTCCCGCTGGCCTGAATCCATATCCTTTTCTCTGTACCTCTTCATCAACACCCACAACACGTAAATCACGGCGGCTCCGCCGTTGAGCAGGCCAATGGAAAACCAGAACGGGGCTCCCTTGTTCCATTCCCACGCCTCGCGTACATGGCCGTTCGCCATTTCTGCATAACCGCGGGTCATGCCGCACAGGGGACATTCCTGATGGGGCACGGCAACGGCAGCGGCTATGGAATTCATCCCTCCCGGACTAATCAGCAAAGCCATGACGGAAGGGATCAGCAGCATAAGGGATAATCCCGCCCACACGGGGAGCCATACTTTCCTGATCATGCCGAACAAATCATGGCGGGAATGCCTGGCATCCCCGCCATGTAACATAAAAATGATCCGGGGAAAAAACCTCCTTCCCGGCCTTTAAAGAGTATCGTACGTTTCTTCCCTTTCGGCGGCAGGCGCAACGGGAGCGGCGGGGGCGGGAACCTGCCGCATCCGGCGGGATTCCCCTCTCTTCGGCATTTCCTGGGCCCCGTCATCCACACACTTCTGAATTTCCATCCTGTGTTCTTCCGCGAAGGCGGAAGCGGAGCTGAACATCCATACCTGGGCTCCGCAGGCCGCCAACGTCAGCACGATGGCAATAATGGAAACGACAAGCGCGCCCTTGGGAGACCCCTTGCTCACGGCCACAATGCTCATGATCAACGCGATAATGGCAAGAAGACCGGCGGGAATCAGGGCTACCCAGCCCAGGCACGGGAAAAAGCCTATCAATGCAAGAACCAGGGCAATAATGCCGAGGACCAGGGCGGCCGTGCAGGAAGGGGAACCACTGCAACAAGACGGATTTTGGGGGGAAGCGGGATCGTTCATCATCGTATTATTCCTATATGGGGTTGTTGAAATTCCTTCTTGGAATCGTTGTGTCCGTCCTACTGGAATATCCATCTCCTGTCAAGATGCAAGCTCTGGCATCCCGGCGCGCCTGACTTGAAAAAGAACCCGCAAAACATCCATGCAGACATATCGCCCTCCCGACCGGATGCCCCCATGACACCGCTCAAAGCAGCAGATAACCCGCCACAACGGCGCCAACGCCCAGTGCGGCGGTGAACAGCATCAATCTGCGCCTGCCGGGGCTTTTCCACATCAGGGCGATGCCCGTCACATAAGCCGCCAGCAGGGAAAAGGCGGCGCCCCATCCCAGAAAAGCAAACCACCATCCGGCCTTCCCCTTGTGCACCAGCAGCAACTTGGGATACATGCCCGGAGACACCACCTCCGCGCGGAGCGCGTCCCCCTTCCTGATAAACAGCACATGGTCACTCGTCAACGGACCCAGCACGTAATTCCCCTTGAACGGGCGCACTTTCCCTTCCGGCAGCGTGGCTCCGCGCCGTTCCAGCTCCCGGAGAGAGGCTTGGTACGGAGGACGGTCGGTGCCGTCCAGCTCATGCACCGTCACGGTGGAGGTAAAATTCTCATCCGTACCGGCCAGATAAAGCAAGCCGGTGACGGCATACACCACCACCATGGGAAGAAAAAACAGGCTCAGCACCAAATGCAGGGAACGGCAGGAAAAAACATTCATAATAAGTGATGAAAAACTTTAATACACGCGCCCCAGCAAATCCGCCAGTCTTTTCCCCAGCGCTTCTATCTGTTCGGGCTGGTGGGCCGCCGTCACCGTGATGCGCAGCCGGGCCGTTCCGCGCGGCACGGTGGGATAGCGTATGGCGGGAGCCAGAAAACCCTGTTCCAGTAGCCTCTGCGCTGCGGAAAGGGCCGCCTCGTTCTCGCCGATCACGACCGGAAAAATGGAAGAAACGGGCCTCCCCGGCGTCCCCAACGCTGCGGAAAGGGCTTCCGCCAGAGCGGAAACATGCCGGCGCAGCGCCTTCCCCTCCTCTCCGCTGATAATCCGTACCGCAGCCAGCGCGGCGGCGGCCAGCGCGGGAGGCGGAGCCGTAGAATAAATCAGGGAGCGGGCGGAATTGATCATCACGTCAGCCCACGCCCGGGAACAGGCCACATATCCCCCGCTCAGTCCGGCCGCCTTGCTCAGCGTCCCCATCTGAAAATCCACTCCGGAGGAAACCCCCAGTTCTTCCGCCAGCCCGGCGCCATGTTCGCCCAGTACGCCGAATCCGTGGGCCTCGTCCACCAGCAGCAGGGCGCCGAACTCATCCTTCAGGCGCACAAGATCCCGGAGGGGAGCCCTGTCTCCGTCCATGCTGAACACGGACTCCGTCACCACCAGAATTCCCCCGGCAGGGTTGACGCGCCGGACATGCTCCAGCTTCCTCCGCAGGGAATCCATGTCGTTATGAAGGAACGTGGCCAGCCGCGCCCCGGAAAGCCGCGCTCCGTCAATCAGGCTGGCGTGGGACAGCTTGTCCATCACCACCGTATCATTTCCGTCCGCAATGGAGGCGATCACCCCCACGGACGTGGCATAACCGGAGGAAAAACTCACGGCAGCCTCCGTTCCCTTCAGCTCCGCCAGGGCCTCCTCCAGTCCGGAATGGACCCGGCGCGTCCCCGTTACCAGGCGGGAGGCCGTCGCGCCAGCCCCGCCGTCGCGCGCGCCTCTGGCAAAAGCTTCCACCAGCGCCGGATGATGCGCCAGCCCCAGATAATCGTTGCTGGCCAGATTCACCACTTCACGGCCGTCTTCCATGCGGGCCATCCCGCCGGGCAGACACTCCACATTCCGCAGGGAACGCAGCAGCCCGGCGGACTTCAACTCGGATAAAAACTGTTCAGGACTTTTCATACTCAGTCATATCGGAGACAGCAATCAGGCATTCACGGACAAACTCAGCACCACGTTATGGCCGCCCATGGACGCGGCGGACTTGACCAGCAGGCGCTCTCCTTCCAGAGCCGTTTCCGCCGCCGGGACGGCCCCTCCGCACGGGGAGCTCACCCAGCCGGGATTGGGCGGCAGACTCCCTTCACGCACAAAAGCCAGCATCAGCGCCAACTCCAGAATGCCGCTGCCGCCGATCGCATGGCCCGTCCACGGCTTCATCATCCTCAGGTCCGGCAGGCTGTCCCGGCCAAAAACAAGCTCCAGGGCATTCCGTTCGGACAGGGCATTCCCCGCCGTACCGCTGGCATGGGGACACACGGTCAGGGGCACCCTTCCATCCCATCCCTTCAGAACCCTTTCAAGCAGCTCCGCAAGGCGCTTCCCGTCGGGCGGCATGCCCAGGGGGCTGAACGCGTCGGAATTCACCACATAATCCTTCAAATGAATGCCCGGCTCCGCGGACATCTCCAGAACCACAGCCGCCCCTCCCTCGGAAATGCACATCCCGTCCGCCCCGGAACCGTAGGGATCATTCACGCCATTCCGGGACAGCATGCCGGAAGCCCAGTACGTCCCCAGCAGCTCCCGGCACAGGGGAAGGTCCAGCCCCACAGCCAGGGCCCGCTTCACGACGCCCTGCCGCATCAGCATGGCCGCCATCCCCACGGCATCCAGCCCGGCGGCGCAGCCGCTTGCCAGCACATGGTAGGGACCGTGAATGCCCAGCTCAATGCTCACGCAGGAGGCCAGCTCGCTGTGCAGGGAATTGGGCACGGCCAGAATCTTCATGGGCCGCCTGCCGGGCCACGGACTCAGCCAGCCGGAGGCGTTCCCGCGGGAACTGCCTACAACCAGCGCGGCGTCCTCCAGCTCGTGCGGTCCCCATCCGGCTTCCTCCACGGCCTGGCGGGCCAGAAGAAGGGCCAGCTGGGACGCCGGACCGTTCCGGCGGCTGCACAACATGCCCCGCTCCGGAATCCAGCCGCTGCGGACATCACCCCAGGGATGCCCCGCACCCCACAACTCCTTCAACGGCTTCAACACCTGGAGTCCTTGCCGGACGCCGCTGACATGAGCCTCCGCGCCCAGCCCGAATGCGGAAGCCAGGCCAAGCCCGCAAACCCGCGGTTCCGCACAGCTGTTCCCCTCCGAAATCATGACCCGGGAAAAGTACCCCTCCGCCGCCCCGGAAACAAGCCCCGAATACGTCGGGAATAAAAGGCAATCCATAAATATCTACGGCAAGGCGAAAAGCCGAACTTATGGACACTACGGAAACTTTACGGCGGCGTCTGTCTGCTCTTGCGGAACATCTCCCTTCGGCATAACCAGGGGGGCTGAAAAGCCTCAGCTTTCCCCCCCCCTCTTCGTCACTCATCTTGACACCCCTCCGCCGGACAGGGGAAGAATAATCAGCCGCAAAAAGCGGGAAACACTGGGAGGAAGGCATTCTTCCCCCAATGCGGGAACATTTCACGGAAGGCATCAGCCTTCTCCGCTTTCCCATTCACAGCGGATGAAAAACAGACCAGCCCCGCCTTCTTGAAAAACCGGAAAAACCGTGGCAAACTCTCCTCCATGCCCTTGCAAACACTCTTCCGCAGCACCCTTCTTCTTCTCGCCTGCTGCCTGCCGGCATGGACGGCCTCCCCTTCCCCGGCGGCCTTCCAGCCTTCCGAATGGGCTGCCCTCCAATCGCCGCGCGCGGACCGTCGCCATACCTCCTCACGCGGCATTGTCCAAACCATGCTGGAACAAGTGCGTCCGGCATGCGCCTTTCAACCCGGCATGCCCCCTGAAAACTTCCCTTCATGGCGGGAACAGGTGCGCCAGGCCATGAAAAAGCTGATGAAATTCCCGGCCTCGCAGGAAATACAGCCCCCCAGGCTCGTCAAAACCGTTCCACGGCAGGGATACAGGGTGGAAAAATGGGAAAGCTATCCTTTCCCGAACGCCGCCGTACCGTTTCTGGTACTCGTGCCGGACTCCGCCACACCGCAGCGCCCCGTCCCCGTCCTCTTCTGCATTCCCGGGTCGGACCAGACCAAGGAGGAACTGGCGGCGGAGACATCCGCGGAACTGGAAAACGCCCCCCTTCCCCGGCCGGGTCCCAACGCCATGGCCTGGCACTATGTCCGGGAAGGCTGGGTGGCCGTCGTGGTGGACAACGCGGGCGCCGGAGAACAGGGGGACGCGGAACGTGCGGCCGGACGCGCCTCCAACGACTACGACAACCTGGCGCGCCTCCTGCTGGAAATGGACTGGAGCTGGCTGGGCTACACGTCCTACACGGACCAATGCATCCTGGACTGGGTGAAAAAACTCCCCTTCATACAAAAAAACCATATCATCCTCAGCGGCTTCTCCTTGGGCACGGAACCCATGATGGTTCTGGGAGTCCTCAACCCGGATATCTATGCCTTCGTGTACAACGACTTTCTGTGCCGTACGCTGGAACGGGCGCAAACCATGACCAAACCGTCCTCCAACGGCTCCCGCCCTGCGCCCAACTCCATCCGCCACCTGATACCCGGCTTCTGGCAGCAATTCGACTTCCCGGACATCGTCGCCTCCCTGGCTCCGCGCCCCGTCATCTGTACGGAAGGGGGGCTGGACCGGGACTTCGGCTTCATCGCGCAGGCCTACCGCATGGCGGGCAGGGAAGACGCCTTCCGCTTCCTGCACCAGCCGCGCTTTGCGGATCCCGCCAAACGCTGGCAGGGGGAACGCCTCCCCTCCGGGCTGGACAGAACCGAATTCTTCCGCCTGGCCAACGTCGATCCGCGCAACCACTTCTTCAAAAAAGACGCCGTCATCCCGTGGATCAAAAGCCTCCTGAACGCGGAACAAACCGCTGAACGCCCCGCAGATTCACAACAACCGGCGGTAGCCTCGGAATCCCCGGCCACCCCCTAAAGAATCCGGCTGTCCAGATCAAAAACCTGCCCGGAGGCGGCCGTCAGCACCTCCTGCAGAAACAGGAGAAACGCCGCCGTCTGCTCCGGCGTATTGAACCTGCCCAGAACGTGCCGGGACAAAGCCGCCTCCTTCACGCTCCCGCGCAATCCCTCCGTCATATCCGTAAGCATGAACCCCGGCAAAACCAGATTCACGCGGATTCCCTTCTTCCCCCACTCCCGGGCCAGGCTCTTGACAAGGCCTTCCAGAGCTGACTTGGAAGCGGCATACGCCGCCTGGGACGGCGCGGGCCTGTACGCGGCATAGGAACCGATCATCACGACCTGCCCCTCTCTGCCCTCCCGCAGCATGCCGGCCGCGGCGCAGCGGGCGCACCAGGCGCCCCCCCTGGCATTCACGCCCATCACGGCGTCCCATTCATCCTCCGTCTGTTTCAAAAAAGGGCGGTCCTTCGTCACTCCGGCGGCACACACCGCCAGATCATACGCAGGCCGCCCCGCAAACCACTCTTCCACGGCGGAGCAGTCCCCCACGTCCAGCTCCGCACGGGAGGGGGCGTCCACAGTCCACCCGGCAGCGGAAAAATGCGCCGCCACGGCGCGGGCCAGTCCCCCTTTTCCGCCGCTGATAAACACCCTTCCCATGCCGTGCGGTCTTCCGTATTAAAAACTTTCCTGTTTCGGCTCCACCCAGCGCCCGTACTCCTTGATCAGGTCCACCAGCCTCTCCACCGCCTCTTCCTCGGGAATATTGAACTTGACGGGAGTATGCTTCACATACAGGTTGATCTTGTTCGGAGCCCCCCCCACGTACCCGAAATCGGCGTCCGCCATCTCTCCCGGTCCGTTCACGATGCACCCCATCACGGCAATCCTCACCCCCTTCAAATGTTCCGTGGCCTTGCGGATGCGGTCCGTCGCCTCCTGAATATTGTACAGGGTGCGCCCGCAGGACGGGCAGGAAACGTAATCCGCGCGCGTCAGCCGCATCCCGGTGGCCTGCAGGATATTAAACGCCAGGAAGGAAGCCAGCCGCGGATCGGACTCTCCCTGCACCAGCAGCGCGTCCCCAATCCCGTCGCACAGCAGGGAGCCCACATTCCGGGCGGCCACCAGCGGCACGTCTTCTCCGGAAACGGAACCGGGCGCCAGCGTATCCTTCAGCAAAATCAAATGCCTGTCCTCAATGCGGGAAGCCAGCAGGCGGAACGCGTGCACCGGCTCCATGTCCAGCCCGTTCTTCACGGTCACGATGGACGGCTCCGCCAGCTCTTTCAGCGGCTCCAGGCCGGCATCGCTGCGGGGGTCCACTTCAATGGCGTCCAACTGGCCCAGGGCCAGTTCCGGCATCATGTCGCCCATGGCGCCGCGCTCATCCTGCAGGGCGTAAAAACCGGCATCGGGAACCACCACGCGCACGGGCTGTTCCCAGCCCAGGCGAACGCCGTAGCACATGGCCAGGCCGCCCTGCCGCTTGGAAAACTGCAGGGGATCATAGCACAACTCCGGCTCCGGAAACGCGGAGGGGGGATCGTCCGGCCTTTCGGACGGCTGGAACGGATTGGAAAGCCGGTAGGCCACGGGCACCTCGCGCACGGCGTCTTCCGTCAGGGACACGCGCAGGGTATCGCCAATGCCGTCCATCAGCAGGGACCCGATGCCCACCGCACTCTTGATGCGGCCGTCTTCCCCGCCTCCCGCCTCGGTCACCCCCAGATGGATGGGATAATTCCAGTCCGGCCCCAGCGCGTTCATGCGCTCCACCAGCAGGCGGTACGCGGCGATCATCACCTTCACGCTGGACGCCTTCATGGAAAACACCAGGGAATGGTAATCCAGGTCGCGGGCAATCTGCGCAAACTCAATGGCGCTCTCCACCATCCCCTCCGGCGTATCGCCAAAACGGTTCAAAATGCGGTCGGACAGGGAACCGTGGTTGGAACCGATGCGCATGGCGCGCCCGTGTTCCTTGCAGAACAACACCAGGGGCGTAAACTCCTCCCGCACGCGGTCCAGTTCCTCCTGGTACTCGGCATCCGTGTACTCGCGCACCTCGAACTTCTTCTTGTCGATGAAATTGCCGGGATTAATGCGGATCTTCTCCACCCATTTGGCGGCCTCCATCGCGGCGTCCGGCTTGAAATGAATATCCGCCACCAGCGGCACATGGCAGCCCGCCGCTCGCAATTCGCGGGAAATATTCTCCAGATTGGCCGCGTATGCCTTCGTCTGGGCGGTCAGCCGGATAATCTCGCAGCCGGCGGCGGCCAGCTCCAGGGCCTCCTTCACGCAGGCATCCGTATCCCGCGTGTCGGACGTCAGCATGGACTGGACGCGGATGGGATTGGCGCCGCCAACCCCCACATTGCCCACCATGACTTCGCGGGTCACGCGGCGCGTGTATCGATAGGGACTCGGACAATAGGAAGACTGCATACCGCCACTCTACCCGGCCACGCTCCGCTGTCAACCATCCTTCAAAAGCGCAAAGCCTTTTCACGTCACGCGGCAGGGCAAACGTTACGGCGTCCTGCGCCTGCCTCCCCCCGGCGCGGGACGCCCCGTTTCCTGAAAAAGCTAGCCTTCAACTCTCCTCCTGGCCATTTCACAGGCATAAGCCCTTCCCAACTCCTGCGCATGTTTCCGGGCCCAGGAGGAAAGCCGGGAAAAACCGGCCGGAACGGCTCCTTCAACATACAATCTGTCCTCCATCAACCCGCGTATCTCATCCCTTGTCAGCATCACATCGCGATGGAACACTCCCATCACCCGGGCGGCGGCAAAGGCGCACCACGGAGGAACGGACACAACCGGCCTTTTGACGCCTATCGCCTCCCCCAGCATGGCAAACAGGCCGCGGAACGTATAGGCCTCCGGCCCTGCCGCCTCAATAACCCTGTTTTCCCCGTCTTCCGCCATCGCCTCCCGGACGGCCAGGGCCGCCAGGTCCTCCACGTGGATTGGCTGAAGGCGGTACTCCCCATCCCCCGGAACGCCTACTACCGGGAAATTCCTCAGAACCCAGGCCATATTATTAATCAGGATATCTTCCCCAGGCCGTTCGCCGAACAAGACGGCCGGACGCAAGACGGAATACGGAATATCCTGGCTCTCCAGCATGCGTTCCAGCTCCGCCTTCCCTCGGAAATAGCTCAGGCTGCTGTCCCTGTCGGGATGGGTGATGCTGATATGCACGATCCTTTCCACTCCGGCCCTGGCGGCGGCCTCGAACAACACTCTTGTATGCTCCACAGCCTCCGCATGGGAAAACCACCGGGAATTAAACCGCACCCAGTACGTATTGATCAGGGCGCGGCATCCCCGCATGCTCTCCGCCAAAGTGCCGGGATCATCCCAGCACAGGGGGGCCAGCCGCCAGCCATGCGGATTGGGCTTCTCCGGAGAATTGGTCAGCCCGACAAACCGCGCGCCCCGCTCCGCAAGCTTCCGGGCCATATAGCGCCCGCTGTACCCCAAAACCCCGGTCACGGCAACCCTGTCCGGACATTCGCACACGTTCGTTTTCATTTTATTTCTCTATTTTCCATGATTACAGAAATTTCAGAACACCATGACGCCTTTTACACCTTCTTCCACCATATCTCCGGGCAATTTTCCTCTTACTTCCTGGCTACCCAATCCAGAACTTTTCCTCCCATCTTCAGCGCTTTCTTAATCAGGGAAGGCGGGCATGAAGCGGCCTTGTCCGCAAAAGAACAGCCCAATTGCAATATCTCCTGCATGGCCTCCAATCTGCCTTCCTGAAACTCGTTCCGGGCTTTCCGGGCTTTTTCCAGGCATTCGCCGACCGTTCTCAAGGCGCCCTCGGCCTCCCTCCTCTTACGCTCCTTCATGATGGCTCTGGCCATCTCCCACACATCGGCCTGCACGCGGTAATAGGACTTCCTGTCCCCCATCCTGCTTTCCCGGAACACCAGCTCCCACCCCTCCAGCTCCTTCAGCGCCGTGGAAACATTGGAACGCGCCATGGATAAAGCCTCGCATAAATCATCGGCGCTCAGGGCCTCCTCGCTTAAATACAAAAACGCATGAACCGCCGCCACGGACCGGCTGACGCCCCATCTGGCGCCCATCTCCCCCCATTGTTCCACAAAAGCTCTCTGCACGTCATCCAAAACCATGACTTTATTTTCTGTAATTTCAGAAAATACGCAAGACAAAAAAATCCCTTCTCATTTTCCTGCTTCCCCTTTTGGAAAAAACTTCCGGAAACCACCGCACACCCGCCCCGTCACAGCAGGGACTGCACGGCGAACAAAACCATGGACCCGACATAAACGACCAGCATCAGACAGGCGCCGCAAAACAGGAACAGGCGGTAACCGCAAGCCAGAACAGCCCTTCTCAACGGCGCTTCCGGATGCCGCCGCGCCCACCCGGCATACAGCAACAGGAACAGGGCCGCCACGGCGGATACCGCCAACGTTTCCTTCAGAAGAGGGGGAAAATAATCAAATACCACCCGGTTCCGTCCCGGTTCCAAACGCACCGCCATCAACTCCCCAACCTTCTCGACAGGCACGGAAACCCCGTTGCGGACGGCGCTCCATCCCCTGTCATATACCACCGGAATCATCAGGGCCTCCCCCGCCCCGGCGGCAAGGTCCACCTCCACGTGGCCGCCTCTCCCCCGTTCCTCCATCCTGCGCGGGGCGGAACCTTCCGGAAATGCAGGCCAATCCCATTCCTCCGCCTGTGCGGCGGCCACCATCATGGGGCACTCCACCAGCCGCCGCATCACCCCGGTCACCAGGGTTTCCCCGCCGGTTACGGCGGATTTCAATTCCAGAGTTCCGTTGTAAGTCCTCCCTTTCCAGCCGGGCTTCTTCTGCGCTTCCGCCATCACGGGGACCTCCCGTCCGTCCACCTTCAATTCATCCGTATCCGTCAGGGGAAAGCCGTACACGGCCCCGGCCTGCTCCGGAATCCTCATGCTGTAGGCATTCCCGCATACTTCCGTCCGCGCCTCCGCAGGAACGTACAGCGGACTCTTGCCGGAGGGGAACAGCCGCGCGTACAATACGTTGAGATTCTCGAAAACGGAAGCCTTGTCGTCAAGCTCCAGTCCCAGGGCGCTTTCAGGAACCACCCACCCCCATTGCGCGCCCGGCAGGCGGTACAAATACATGCCGTCGCGGGACAGGACATCTTCCATGCCTTCCATAGGACGGGACGCCAGCATGAACCCGTGCCCCAGCAAAAGGTCGGAAAACAGGGTTCCCCCCTGTCCATAAGTGCGCGTAAACTCGTCCCGGTATCCCAGGTTCTTCAGAAAACGGAAATGGGCGATGCTCGTCGTGTGCCGGAAATTGCTGATGGAGGGAATGTTCCCCAGGCAGGCGGCATTATCCACCATCACCCTGTCCCGGTCCTTCACGCGCAAAAGCCCCTGGTACCCGTGCATCTGCCGCGCCAGCCACTCCGCATTCAGGCACTGCACGGCGGCCTTCTCCTCATCCCCCTTCTTCCAGAAAGCGGCAGCCCCCACGGGCAGCCCCAGCAGCAGCACGGCGGCAATGCCGCCCATCAGCCTCCTGCCTTCCGCATGCTTCCAGATCAACCAGGCGCACAGGAAAAACAGCAGGGGAAGCAGACGCACGACAATGTCCATCTCCACCACGTGCAGAACAACTGCGGAAACGGTAAACGCCGCGGCGGGCAATCCCAGGCAAAGCGGCCACCCGAACCTTCTCCCCTGCGGTGCGGACAGCCGGTCTCCTGCCAGAATCCAGGCGCAGAACGCCGCCACAACCAGTCCGGGAATAAAGCCGAACCGGACGGGAAAATCCACGTAGCTCCACAAATGGGCGGCTCGGTGGAAAGGCTCCACGAACGCCGGAAGAATGGAAGCCGCCAAAAGAAGGACAAACAGGCGCACTCCCCCGTCCGGCGGCGCGTGCTCCCTGCGCCTCCGCGCCAGGAACAGGACCGCCAGGGCGGCCGGGGCCATCCCCGGCAGGCAGGAATACAGGCGTTCCAGGAACTTGGGAGGATCAAACGGCCACAGCAGCTCGGAAAACAAGGGAGCCGTCATGAACAGGGACCTCATGGAATCCCGGCTCATCTCCATCATCGGCAGCCAGTAATAACTGGTAACCAGCGTCACCGCCGCCGTGTACCAAAAAACGCGGGCCAGAATCATGCGCCGCTCTTCCGTCCCCTTCAACGGCAGCGTATAAGCCCACGCAAACAGCCACCCGGCCACCACGGCCATGAAAGCGCTGTACAGGGAAGTAGCCAGCAGGAACAGCCCCACGGCATACAGCCAGCCCCGGCCGCCATTCACCAGCCGGTACAGCCCCAGCGCAAACAGCGGAAACATGGCGGCATGGTCCAGAAACTGCATGAAGCCGTACTTGGTCTGGAAAAATCCCCCCAGGGCATACCCTGCGGTCAAAAGCACGGTCCATCCCACGGACAGGGACGGAAACACGCGCCTCAGGAACCAGGAAGCCGTCAGGCAAATGCAGGCCACGTCCGCCAGCATCACCCAGACCATGTCCCTCAACAGGAAGGAATCCCCCATCGCCACGGCAATCCAGGAGGAGGGCACCAAAAGCTGATGAGGCAGGGAGGGGCTCACCCGGATGCCGCACCCCGCATTGATATCATAGAAAAAAGAGCCGTCACACGCTCCGGACATCAGGGCGGAGGCATAATACTTCAGGGCCGGATACACCATCTGCCCGTTGTCCATGTACTCCAGAAAATGGCTGCCGAACGGCCAGACGCCCCGGAGGGCCAGAAACAGGCACGCCGCCAGAAGGGCGAACCCTACGGACGCCAGCGACGTCAATACCGGACGTGAAGAGGCGGAAACCATGGAATGTTCAGCGTACAAACGGTTCGGCGGCCTGAATCAGCCGGAGGGCGCGGGCGCTCTCTTCCACATCATGAACGCGGTGGATTTGCGCGCCGTGCAAATGCCCCCATACCGTCATCACCGCCGTGCTCAGAGGCTCACGCCCCGCATCCGTTCCTCCCAGAATGGCGCCCAGCATGCGCTTGCGGGAAAGGCCCAGCAGCACCGGACGCCCCGCCACATGCAGCTGGTCCATATTGGAAAGAAGAGTCAGGTTATGGTCCAGCGTCTTGCCGAAGCCGATGCCGGGGTCCCAGCAGACCTGTTCCGGCAAAAGCCCCTTTTCCAGCAGAAAATCATACCGTTCCTCAAAATAGCGGCTCACCTCCTCCAGAACATCCCCGTACGCGGGCGCGTCCTGCATCGTCTCCGGGCGCCCCTGCATGTGCATCACCACCACGCCGCAGCGCGCCTGCGCGCACAACTCCGCCATGCCGGGGTCCGACAGTCCGGAAATATCATTGATCACGTCCGCCCCCGCCTCCAGCACCGCGGCCGCCACGGCGGCATGGCGCGTATCCACGGAAATCACGGCCTCCGACCGCTTCCGGAGCTCCCGCACCACGGGCAACACACGGGCCACCTCCTCATCCGCGGAAACCTCCGCCGCTCCCGGACGGGTGGACTCGCCCCCTATGTCCAGAATAACGGCGCCCTGCCGTTCCAGCTCCTCCGCATGGCCAAGGGCCTCTTCCAGCGCATAAAAACGGCCTCCGTCGGAAAAGGAATCCGGAGTAACATTCACAATCCCCATCAGCACGCCGCCGCGCTCTACGTTCAACTCATGTCGCCTTACGAGCCAATTCATTTAATTACGTTCTTGTCAAAGGCACTATACATCACTTTAATAAGTCAGAAACACTTTTTTCATCATGAAAACATCGCCCCTGCTTTTCATCGTCCCGCTGGCCCTGGCGGCTTCCGTCCTTCAGGCCGCGCCGGACGAATTCAAGATACGGGAACCCTCTTCCTCCCGCCTGGTCAAGCATGAGGACGGTTCGCGCAGCTATTTTGAAAGAACCTCCAACGGCCAGGGCATGCGGAAGCGCACCTACAACGTCAACAACGTCTTGGTCTCCGTCACCTACTATTCCCGCGGGAAATTCGGACAGCTCACGTCCTGCCTGATCTACGACGGCAAGAAAAATGAACTGTTCAACGTAAGCTACGGCTACAACCAATACGCCGAGCTGGTGGAGGAACGCATGTTCGACTCCAAAACCAAGGAACTTGTCCGCCGCTTCCTGTACAGGTACGACGCCCAGGGAAACCGGAGCAAGCCCATCTGCATCACGCTGGTCAAGAACAAGAACCTTGAAATCCACAGTGGCCCTTCCGCTCCGGAAAAAGACCCCTTTGCCGACGATTTCAAGCCGCGGAACAGATAACCCGGACTTCCCATCAGCGGGAAAACATTCCCTCCTCATTCCGGCCGCCCGTCTCTGCGATGCGCGGCCGGTTTTCTTTTCACGGGAAAACTCCCGCCTTTACTCCTCGTCATTGGCTTCCAGCCTGCGCCGCCAACGGCGGTCTATCCAGGGGCGGACAAGCCCGTACAGCAGGTAAATGGAGAAAATCACCGCGGGCATCACCCACGGAAACTTGAAAATGCAGATCACCGTCAGAACAATGAGCACGATCGCGTACATCGTGCCGCGGGTGCGCATGTTGATATGCTTGAAGCTGGGATAAATCACCCGGCTCATCATCAGCACGGAAACGCCCGCCATCGCCAGGGCGATCACGTACTTGAACGCTCCCAGGTCCATGGACCCGTCCGGAGCCCTTCCCGCCAGATACATCACCAGGTACATGGTGGAAACCACGGCCCCGGCCGCCATCGGAACGGGAAGCCCCACAAAATCGCTGCTCTGCCCCTCCTTGCGGGGGGCCGAAGCCATGCAGTTGAAACGCGCCAGCCGCAGGGCGGCGCACAGCAGGTACAGGATGCCGATGCCCCAGCCCACTTCCGGCGGGGAAAGCTGGAACAACACCGCCTTGGCCACCAGCAGGGCCGGAGCGATGCCGAAGGAGACGATGTCCGCCAGGGAATCGAATTCCCTGCCGAACGGGCCGTCCTGCCCGCGCATGCGCGCAATCCGGCCGTCAAACAAGTCGAACAGGCACGCCGCGAAAATCAGGAACGTGGCATTCTGATAATAGGCAAAGGCCGCCACGGCGTCGCTATCCGCCTGGTTGATCCCCTCAAAAATCGTCAGAATGGCGAAAAATCCGCACACCAGATTCCCTGCCGTGAACAGGTTCGGCAGAATGGGAATCTCGGGTTCGTCCGGAAAAATCTTCTTGTCCATGATCGGCTTCTTTACTGGAGCGGCCCCTCAGGGCCTATCCGTTGATAATCTTGCGCGCCGCGGCGGCCAGTGTCTGGGGGTCCGCATCCTGCGGGGCGGAACCGCGGGCCTGGTCGGCACGGCCGCCGCCCTTGCCGCCGGCCAGGGACGACACCTCGCGGACCAGGTCCCCGGCGGACAGGCCGTCCGCAATGGCATCTTTGCCACAATACGCTCCCAGGAGCAAGGAAGAACTATCCACGCACAGCAGGAAGGCCGCGCCCGCATACTGGCGTTTTTTCAGGCCGTTGAGCAGTTCCTGGAGAAGCTCTCCCGACCCTTCCGCCACCTGAATCAAAGAAGCGGGATCACCGGAAAGCCATTCGTTCAGCAGGGCGTCAGCCCTGGCGGCGGACTGCCCGGCGCGGGCCTTCTTCAGCTTCTTCTCCGCATCCAGGGCCGTCTGCTTGAAATGTTCCACGCTGGCGTCAAACCGTTCCAGAGACTCATTCACCGTGCGGATGTCGGAAGCGCCGATGGCGGACAAGCCGGGCTTGCCCTCAATCGTGGGAACCGGAACCTGCGCCATCCCCATGTCTTCCAGGGCATAATTCACCTCCTTGATCTTTTCCACCGCCTTGGCAATCTCCAAGCTCTTGGCAACGACGTGCTGACGGATCATCTCCAGGGCGGCATCCCCCGTCATGGCCTCAATGCGGCGCACGCCGGAGGCGATGGCCCCTTCACTTTTGATCTTGAACAGGCCGATATCCTTCGTATTCGCGATGTGGGTACCCCCGCAGAACTCCATGGAAACGCCGTCCAAAGCGTTCTCGCAGCCACCCACCTGGACGACGCGCACCAAATCCCCGTACTTGTCCCCAAAAAACTGGGCGATGGCGGAATTCCCCTTCACCTCCGCATAGGCGCGTTCCGTGCAATACACCGGCAATCCGGCGTCAATCCAGCCGTTTACCTTCTCTTCGATCTTCCGCAGCTGGTCCGGCGTAACGGCTCCGCTGTTGAAGTCAAAGCGCAGACGGTCTTCCGAAACGAAGGACCCTTGCTGGGCCGCGTCCGGACTCACCACCTGGTGCAGGGCGCAGTGCAGGAGGTGGGTGGCGGTATGGTGGGCCTCCACCCGGCGGCGGCGTTCCGCGTCAATGCTCAAATGCACGCGGTCCCCGGGCTTCACGTTCAGCCCTTCCTGGTACTCCACCACATGGGCGCGCGCTCCGCCGATCTGCTGGACAGCCGCCACGTGGTAGCTGTCCCCGCCGATCTCGATCAGTCCGGCATCGGACACCTGGCCGCCCATCTCCGCGTAAAACGGCGTCTTGTCCGTAATAATAAACAGGGAATCCCCCTGGCGGCTCACTTCCAGCACGGTGGCGGCGCACTCGTCCACATCGTAGCCCGTGAAATCCGTTACGGCGTCCGTCTTCAAATCCAGGGCGCGCACCACCTCGCTCTTCCGTGCTGCGCGGGCCCGGTCGCGCTGTTCCTCCATCAGGCGGTTGAAGCGTTCCATGTCGATGTCCAGCCCGCGTTCCTCCGCAAGCAGGGCGGTCAGGTCCACCGGGAATCCGTAGGTATCGTAAAGCTTGAAGGCAAACTCGCCGGTCACCTTCCCGGCGGAAGCCGTTTCCGCGTCAAACAACTCCAGGCCGCGGTCCAGCGTTTCATTGAAGCTGGCCTCTTCACGGGTCAGCACCTCCTTCACCGTATCGGCGCGGGAAGCCAGTTCCGGAAACACCTGGCCGAAGGAGGCCACCAGCGTATCCACCAATTCGGCCAGGAACGGCTGGGTGAACCCCAGGCGGCGTCCATAGCGCACGGCGCGGCGCAAAATGCGGCGCAGCACGTAATTTCGGCCGTTGTTGCCCGGCAGAATTCCGTCCGCAATGGAAAAACTCAGGGTGCGCAGGTGGTCGGCAATCACGCGGAAGGCGATCGCCTCCTGGAGAACGTCGTCCCCGGCGGCCACCAGCTTGGAGCCGGGGGCCGGATAAACGTCCGTGTACTTCCGGCCGCTCAGGGCTTCCAGCCTGTCAAACAGGGGGCGGAACACGTCCGTGGCGTAATTGGAAGGCTTGCGGGAAAAATCCTTGAACCCGTCCGTGCACTGCATGATGGAGCAGGCGCGTTCAAAGCCCATGCCCGTATCCACATGGCAGGCGGGCAGGTTGCGCATGGAGCCGTCGCTCTCCGCATTGTACTGGATGAACACCAGGTTCCAGATCTCGATGCACAAATCGGAATCCTTGTTCACCAGCCTGCCGTGCGTATCGCCGTTCGGCGTCAGGTCCACGTGCAGTTCGGAACAGGGGCCGCAGGGGCCGGTCTCTCCCATCATCCAGAAATTGTCCTTCACGTTGCCGTGCACGATGTGAACGTCCGGGTCCAGCCCGCGGGAACGGAACAGCTCCGCCCAGTAATTCCAGGCCTCCTGGTCAAACTCGCCGGGATCCCCCTTGCTCTTGTCCGGAGCGTACACCGTGGCGTACAGCCGTTCCGCCGGAAAACCCCAGCGTTCCACGACCAGCTCCCAGGCCCAGTGGATGGCTTCCTTCTTGAAATAATCGCCGAAGGACCAGTTGCCCAGCATCTCGAAAAACGTGTGGTGGTAGGAATCGTAACCCACATCCTCCAGGTCGTTGTGCTTGCCCCCGGCGCGGATGCACTTCTGGGTGTCCGTGGCGCGGGCGGGCTTCCACGGCGGCGTCCATACGCCCAGGAAATACGGAACAAACTGGTTCATGCCGGCATTCGTGAACAACAGTCCGGGGCTTTGGGGCATCAAAGAGGCAGAAGGCACGACCGTGTGCTGTTTTTCGCGGAAAAAGTCCAGAAAGCTTTGGCGTATCTCGGTGGCGGTCATCATATCGATTGGAAAAGTAAAAGTCGCCGGATTATGCCCGTTCTCCCCCCCTTAGTAAACCGCTAATTCCTTCCCCGTCATGATGACTGCGTTTTTGTTTGCAAAGAAATATTATACATGCGTATAAACATAGACATGAAAAAGCTGGTGGTCATCCTGATCCTGCTGTGTGCCGCAGGCGCGGCGGCCTGGTTCATTTACCGGGAGGTTCCCGCCGGACCCGAGCAGGAAGCCGTACTCTACGGCAACGTGGACCTGCGGCAGGTGGACCTGGCCTTCCTGATCTCCGAGCGGATCGACTCCGTTCTGGTGGACGAAGGAGACACCGTCACCGCCGGGCAGAAACTCGCCACGCTGGAAACGGTGCGCCTGGAGCAGGCCGCGGATGAGGCGCGCCAGACGGCGGAAGCCGCCCGCCAGAACTACCTGCGCGTGAAAAACGGCCCCCGCCGGGAGGAAATAGCCCAGGCGCGGGCGAATGTGGAATCCGCCCAGGCCACGCTGAACAACGCCGCCCTGCGCAGCAAAAGGCTCGTGGCGCTGGCGGAAAGCAAATCCATCTCCCGGCAGGAGGCGGACGACGCCGTAGCCTCCCAGCAGGTGGCCTCCGCCAATCTGGACGTAGCGCAGAAACAGCTGGAACTGCTGCTGGCCGGCTCCCGCGTGGAAGACATAGCCCAGGCCCTCGCCCAGTACAACCAGGCCAAGGCCAACCTCACCATCAGGGAGCAAAACCTGAAAGACGCCGTTCTCTACGCTCCGAGCGACGCCGTGGTGCGCAACCGCATTCTGGAAAAGGGGGACATGGCCTCCCCCCAGAAACCCGTTTACAACCTCTCCCTGACCCACACCAAATGGGTGAGGGCATACCTTACGGAATCCCAGCTGGGGAAAGTCAAGCCCGGCTTCTCCGCCACCGTCCATAACGACAGCTTCCCCGGCACGGACTTCAAGGGAACGGTGGGATTCATCTCCTCCGTTGCGGAATTCACGCCTAAAAACGTGGAAACGCCGGACCTCAGAACGGCCCTGGTCTATGAAGTGCGCATCATCGTGGACGATCCGGACAACCGGCTGCGCCTGGGCGCCCCGGCCACGGTCATCATCCCCCTGGACCAGGAAAGCGGCAGGCCCGCTCCGGAACACCCCAGGCCATGAATGCAGACTCCCGCCTCCTGATCGACTGCCGGAACGTCCGCAAAATGTTTCCGGACCCGGCAGGCGTCCCCTTTGCGGCGGTGGACGGCGTCTCCTTCCGCCTCTCCTCCGGGGAAATCGTGGGGCTGCTGGGGCCGGACGGCGCGGGAAAAACCACCCTCATCCGCCTGATTACGGGGCTGATGAAACCGCATGAGGGCTCCATCTCCGTCCTGAATCTGGACTCCGTGAAAAAAAGCCGGGCCATTCAATCCTCTATCGGCTACATGCCGCAGAAATTCGGCCTGTACGAGGACCTCACCGTCCGGGAAAACATGGAGCTTTACGCCCGGATGCACGGCGTCTCCGGTCAGGACCGGGAAAAACGCTTCCGCAGCCTCCTCTCCATGACCAGTCTGGAACGCTTCACCGGACGCCTGGCGGGCAAACTCTCCGGCGGCATGAAGCAGAAGCTGGGGCTGTGTTGCTCGCTGATCTCCTCCCCGCCCCTCATCCTGCTGGACGAACCTACGGTGGGCGTGGACCCCCTCTCCCGCCGGGAACTGTGGAACATCCTCGGGCAATTCTCCCATGAGGAAGGCGTGGGGGTGCTCGTCAGCACCTCGTACATGGATGAATCCGCCTACTGCAACAGAACCCTCATCATGTATCAGGGGCGGCTGCTCGTGGACGCGCTGCCCGCGGACGTCATCGCGCGCGCGGAAGGCATGTGCGTCACGGTGCAGACCCCGGAAAAAATCAACACCCGCCAGTTCCAGAGCAGGCTGGCCTCCATGCCCGGCATCATCAACGCCACGCCCCAGGGAGGAACGGTCCGCATCATCCTGCCACCGGACCACCCCACGCGGCAAAAACTGGAGGAATACCATCCGCAGCCGGGCAGCCCGGACTTCTCCGACGGCTTCATGACCCTGCTGGCGGAACAAACGGACCCGGCGCCCGAAGACATTCCCGTTCCGGAAGGAAAACCGCTCCCGGAACAGGCGGCGGAAGGAGACGTCGTCATCCGGGTCACGGACCTCGTGCGCCGATTCGGGAATTTCACCGCCGTCAACCACGTCAGCTTCTCCGTCCGGAAAGGGCAGGTCTTCGGCCTGCTGGGACCGAACGGAGCCGGGAAAAGCACCACCTTCCGCATGCTCTGCGGGCTGCTGCCCGCCACCAGCGGCACGCTCAACGTAGCCGGGGCGGACCTGCGGACGGCCGCGGCCCGGGCACGGAGGAAAGTAGGGTACGTAGCCCAGAAATTCTCCATGTACGGCATGCTCACCACGCGGCAGAACCTGGAATTCTTCGCCGGGGCGTACGGCATGGCCGGGAAGGAGCGGAAGGACGCCATCCAGGCCATGGAAGAGGAATTCCACCTCACTCCCTATATGGACTCTCCCGCCGCCCACCTGCCCGGCGGCTACAAGCAGCGCCTCAGCATGGCGTGCGGGCTGCTCCACTCCCCGGACATCCTCTTTCTGGACGAACCCACCTCCGGCGCGGACCCGCTGGCGCGGCGCGACTTCTGGCTGCGCATCAACTCGCTGGCGGAAAAAGGCGTCACCATCATCATCACCACCCACTTCCTGGGAGAGGCGGAATTCTGCGACAACATGCTCATTATGATGGACGGCACCACGCTGGCGGAAGGCTCCCCGGATGAAATACGCAAACACGCGCCGCCCCGGGAGGACGGCGCGCCCGCCTCCCTGGAAGACGCTTTTCTGGCCATCACGGAACAATACATGAAGAAGGGAGGGGAAAACTCATGATCGCCTCCCTCAAACGCATCGGCGCGCTCATCGTCAAGGAACTCCACCAGGTAGTCCGAGACCCCGGCAACGTGGGGATCGCCGTCATCCTTCCCGCCGTGCTCCTGCTCCTCTTCGGCTACGGCATGAGCATGGACATCAAAAACGTGCGCATCGCGTACCTCGCGGTGCCAGCTTCCGGCCAGTCCACCAGCCTGGAAACGCGGCTCACCCTCTCCAAATACTTCCAGACCCGGCGCGTCTTCTCCTCCCGCGAGGCGGAAGAACTGCTGCGCACCCATGAAGTGGACGCCTTCATCGCCCTGCAAAGCAACGCCCCGGACACCCTCAACGGCGGCATCACCAAAATCCAGATCGTCGTCAACGGCGTCAATGCCAACCAGGCCACCCTCATCCGTAGCTACCTTCAGGCGGTTGTCGGCTCCTGGGCCGCAGAGCTGGCCGGGCAAACCGCCCCCGCCCTGGAAGTGCAGGCGCGCACCCGCTTCAACGAAGCCAACGACAGCCACTACTACCTGGTGCCCGGGGTCATCGTCACCATCATGACCATGATCGGCGCGCTGCTCACCTCCCTGGTCATGGCGCGGGAATATGAACGGGGCACGCTGGAAAGCCTCTTCGTCACACCCGTGGGCAGCGGGGAAATCCTCACCGCCAAGGCGGCCACCAACTTCCTGCTGGGCATGGTCAGCCTGGCCATCTCCATGGTCTTCGCCGCCTTCGTCTTTGACATCCCCATCCGCGGCTCCCTCCTCCTGCTGCTGGCCGTGTCCGCCCTGTTCCTCATCGTGGCGCTGGGCCTGGGGCTGGTCATCTCCACGGCCACGAAAAACCAGTTCCTGGCCTGCCAGTTCGCCATCATGGGCACCTTCATGCCCGCCCTGATGCTCTCCGGCTTCCTGTACGACATCCTCAACATGCCTCCCGCCGTCCGGGCCGCCACCTACATCATCCCCGCGCGCTACTACGTCACCCTGCTCCAGACCCTGTTCCTGGCCGGGGACATCCCCTCCGTCATCATTCCGTGCTGCATCACGCTGGGCGTCTTTGCCGTGGTCCTGATGAGCATCGCGCGCCTGAAAGCCCCCAAATCCCTCGAATAACGCCATGGACTTCTTCATCCGGTTAACCTCCCTCATCAAAAAGGAACTGCTGGCCGTGCTCAGGGACAAAAAAAGCCGGCTGGCCCTCATCATCCCTCCCGTCCTCCAAATCTGCATCTTCGGCTACGCAGCCACCATGAACGTCACCCGCGTTCCCTACGCCGTGCTGGACAAGGACGGAGGGGAACTGGCCGCCCAATACATCGCGGACCTGGAGGGAACGGGCATCTTCCGGAGGCAGGCCACGGCGGCCACGGAAAAAGACATCGACCGCCTGATCGACAGCCGGGACATCGTCCTGGGCCTGACCATTCCGGCGGACTTCTCCCGCAACCTGCAAACGGGGCGGCCCGCCTCACTCCAGCTCATTGGAGACGGGCGCAACACGAACACGGCGGCCATCGCCCTTAGCTACGCCCAGCAAATCGCCTCCAGCTTCGGGGCGGAACTCCTCGCCAAAAACGCAGCCGCCTCCCCGGTTGAAATAGAATCCCGCGCCTGGTTCAATCCCAACCTCATCACCCGCTGGTTCATCGTTCCCGGCCTGATCGCCGTGCTCGCCCTCATCGGGTCCGTGCTGTCCGGGGCCCTCTCCATCGCCCGGGAACGGGAGGAAGGCACCTTCGACCAGCTCCTGGTGGCTCCCTACACCCCCCGGGAAATCCTGCTGGGCAAGGGAATATCCACCGTCATCACCTCCATCATGCAGACCTTCTTCATCGTGCTGGTGGCCATGTTCTGGTTCCGCATCCCCTTCCAAGGCTCCATCTGGCTGCTCTCCGGCGCCATTCTTCTCTTCATCATTACGGGAGCGGCCATCGGCCTGTGCATCTCCTCCTTCTCCCAATCCCTGCAGCAGGCCATTGTGGGAACCTTCCTGCTCGTCGTCCCCACGGTCATGCTCTCCGGCTTCGCCACGCCCATCTCCAGCATGCCGGAATTCTTCCAGGACCTCACCCTGCTCAACCCCATGCGGTACGGGCTGGAACTCATCCAGCGCATCTTCCTGGAAGGCGCGGGATTCATGGACCTCTGGCCCCTCTTCGGGGCCATCACGCTCGTTACCATCGGAACCGCCGCGGCCGCCATCTTCTCCTTCCACCGCAAAATCTCCTGACGGAAACCCAGGCTGCTCCCGCCGCCCATCCCTGAATGGCCCCTGCCCCGGGCAACTCTGACGGCCAGCCCTTCATCTGGGGCATCCTCCCTTTCCCCAATCCCGTCACCCGCATAAAAATACTTGCATCCGGCCCGTTTTTTCTATTCTATCTCTCTCGTTCCAACTGGAACATGGGCTCGTCGTTCAATGGATAGGACATCGGTTTCCGGTACCGACGATGTAGGTTCGATTCCTACCGGGCCTACCACTTATTTTTGATTGCAATTGGTTTATTATTAAGTATTAAACTTTCAAAAAAACAGCCTAGTGCAAGATATTCTGCAAGACAAGGCTTGAAAGTTGATAGTCAGGGTATAAAGCCAATATTACCAAAATAGCGCATCGTGAGAAATGGAGCACTTTATATAACACAAGGAAGCCCCGTTCAGAACATGTAATTCCCTGCCTTCGGGAAAAACAGATACCCCTTCTTCTCCTCCCCTTCCTTCCGCTTCCTGACCAGCTCCGAACCGTTCAACTTCCGCAGCAACACGAAGAACGACAACTCGCTCTTCACCTCCATGGTCTCCGGCTCATACGTGTCGTCCAAGCAAACATGCAGGCCGGCAAACAATTCTCCGTCAAACTCATGGCGGAATCCGGCCTCACCCCGGAAGACCTGGCCCCCACAGCAAAGCCCGGAGGGCTACGGCCTCCTCTATATCCTCATGAAAACCGTCGGAAAAGGAAACTATGTTAAAGGTGCTACCGCCCCTATCCTCGATCCGGTCACGAAAGCCCATCGCATGCTCACCGACTCCACCCACCCCGACTACCACATCGTGCAGGCCCCCCACTTCCACGAAATCAACCGCCTTGTCGGATTACCGAAGTAGGAAATATTCTTTACCTTCTGTAATACTTCCCGCACATGAAAGCATGTTTCAGGATTTTATCGTCGTAAAAAGAATTCGATTATAAACAGATAACGAAAAGTCCCGGACTCAGAGAGGGAACTCCTTTCTTGGAAATGGATTCCCTCCATTTAATAATTTTTCCATCATCATCCAAAGTCCATGTTTCTTTCGTATAGCCGGAAATAGGTTCGATTGAGCCATATTTTCCTTTGGGTCCGTTTGGACTGAGCAATGAAAAGGAATAAATCACTTCCACCGTATTTCCTTTTCTTCCGGCAGCTACCATCTCGTATCTTCTCTGAACCCATTTCTGGAATCCTTTGGCAATATCCTTCACAATATCTTCTCTGGATACCTTTTTTCCTTTGATATACTGATAGTCCACCTCATCCGCAAAAAATCCTGCCAGAATATTCACATACCCATTCTGGCGGCATTCGAGATATTCAAGTGGTGAATATTTCCTGCCTGAATGATTGACTGCATTCAGAATCATGGGAGACAGAGCCGGAACTTTCTTTCTGGACACTTGTTCGCGCCATACGGCAATTTTTCCATGATCATCCAAAGTCCATGTTTCTTTAGTAAATCCCTTGGCTTCCTTCTTTGTCTCGTAATTGGACAGACTATACGAATAAACGACCTCAACCGTTTTCCCTTTTCTCCCTGCGGCCAATAAATCATAAGACCTCATCGGCCACTTGCTCCAGCCATCCTCGATGTCAGCGATAACTTCAGAGCGAGAAGCACTCCTGCCCTTGATATACTGGTAATCCACTTCATCGGCAAACATGCTTTTCAGAACATCTACATTGTCAATACCCCCACTGCTATCAGCCTCCTTTCTTGCCGCAATATAGTTCGCAGGATTAATCCCGTCATCACTCATATCGAGAACCCATGTTAATTTTTTCTGTTTGGGATTTGCACTTCGAGCAACCGCAAACTCCTGATCGGGGTCATAAGAAACAAGGCTTGGCTTCTGTTGACCCCTCGTCATTTCCGGAACCTTCCGGGCAATATAATTCTTCAGTTCTCCAATGTTGACGATTCCGTCCGCATTGTCGTCGGCTAATTCATCACGCAACCCTTCAATCAGGCATCTCGTAAAGACACCATTATTCCATTCACCCGATTCCTGAGCAAATTCACCACCTCCGGAAGCACCCAGAATTGCCAGTCCCTCCGTTCCGGAAGAAAGCGAAAACATCTCTTCTATATACCTTTTCTTCTGTTCGGCATCCGGCTGGGGAATTGCTTTTACTTTCATTCCGCGGGTCATAACCAAACTGCTCCCATTCGGAAGCTCCGCTCCCAACCGTGCAAGCTTGGCTTCATCTTCCTCTCCGATCATTCCTGCGTGGCAAGTATCCATCAGTAAAAGGCGATTCCGAGCGTTGCTCGCAGTAAGGCATCCTTTAAGATCGTCTATCAAGATGCCCGTCTCCGCGGGATGTTCGGGATCAAATTCATGGCTGGCAAAAACATACTGCCATTGATCGTCGAGCACACCATGTCCCGCACAATAGAGAATGACGGAATCCCCAGTTTTCGGGCCATTCGACAAAAACTCCCTGACCTGTTCCAAGGAGTTTCGTGTAACGGCTGCATCGGTCAGAGTCAAAACACGTATATTGTTTCCATACAGCGCTTTCATTGTTGAAGTAAAATCAACGGCATCCTTGGCGGCATAGCGTAAATTCAATGAGCTATCCTTATAGGAGGAGACTCCCAGGGAGACCAGATACAATGTTTTCTGGGGAGAGATTCCCTGTCCGATGAGGCGAAATCTGGCAGCGTTACCCATGATGCCATTTGTATCAATTGCACGTATTTCAATCCAGTTGGTACCGTCTGTAATCTCCAGCTCACAATTGATTAAACTGGATTGTCCTGTTGCGACGGGATGTTTAAGTGGAACATTTGTAACCACACCATTAATTTTAAGAGCATATTGATTGATGGGCCTCGCTGTTGCCGTCATGGATATGGGAAGAGAAACAGAAGGAGAAGATGCAAAAAGAGATGGAAGTTGTTTTACTTCCAGCACAGGAAGTTCTGAAGACGAAGGCTCTGAAGTAGATGGATCAAAATGAATTTTCCGATGCCATCTCGCCGTTGCTTCTTTCAGCAATTTGACGCTATCTGGTTCTCCTCCTAATGCCTCCAACACTTCTCCCGGCCTATTCCGCCAACGGGAAAGGCGTTCCATACCGCCCGTTTCGTTACGGTATTGCAGTAGGCTTTCACATCCAGGAGAACCAGTATATAGCCCATTAGGCAAAACGATAGCATACCCACGCTTTGCATAATAAAAGGAAAACATATGCTTCCCTTCTCCTTTCTCATTAATCTGGATGACCTCATAATAACCCATACGAGGAACAAACAGCCATCGCTTGGCTTCTAGCCATAAAGGAGAACCCTCGCGCCAATAGGCTATTTCATGCGATTTCAATGTTTTTGCATCGAATATTACTGCTTGCCCCCCCTTGAAACCGCTGTACAAGAGCAACATTGATTTTTCATTTTTTCCGCAAGGATATAAAGCGGCCAAATCATCGGCAGTCATTTCCCTTCTTTTGGCTTCACCACATTTGGGAATAACTTCTCCTTTTTCTCCATCTCCGTAATACACTGTCTTTCCAGATGGAAAATGGATGCTGATTGTACTGACTAGGCCGTTCACTCTCCTATAGTCATTATGATGAATACCAATTCTCCATCCTTTTGGGGCAATTCCAATACTACCTCCGCCATTCAAAACAGCACCGCTCATTGGTTCACCTACATCAACCCACAAACTTTTTTTAATCTTCAATTCCCCTGTATCCAAATCGTAAACAGAAGGCTTCATACGTAAGATCCATGAATCAATATCATCCTTCCCCTGATGCACATCATTATCTTGAACAAAAATTTCCCTATTCTCAAAATCAACACCCATGATAACTTTGCCTTGAGGCACTTCAAATTTTCTTGTCAATCCTTCTGGTGTAATGTCAAAAACATAGTTTCCAGCCCAAGCTTCTTTTCCCGAAGACGAACAGCCAATACTTTGGGGGCATGGAAAGGAAAGATAGTTCTCGTCTTTTCCAATAATAGAAAATAAAGAATTTGTCCCTTTCGAAATTACCCACATGGTACTTGCCGGGGCAGCTCCAAACCCGATAATTGATTTTCCCGGCACCTCCAATGTTTCATATTTTAAATTACTAAAGTCCAGATGATTAACAACATTACTCCCATCCGAGAATGCAATACTGGATGCAGTTCTGCCATTCCCTATCGAAATTTTACGACTTGCAAACAAATTTTTTGGATTCCAGATTTTTTTGTATTCTTCATGTTTTCTAATAATCTCACGCTCCATTTCTTCCCAATATCCAACCTTTAAATGTTCCTTGTTCGTATTGATTGATCGAACTACCACAGGCGACTTCAGAAAAGGTTTATTAAATGTAAAAACATCAAATGTTTTTCGCATCGGCCCCCATCCCAAACGTAGTTCCAATACGTCCCCGTTCCATGACATTTCCTTTCCTGTCAACCAAGCACTCACAAAGGACATTGAGCATCCTTGAAAAGTATTTGCATCCAGTAGAGCAATATAAATCTCTCGATAACTATTATTTGGAGCAATATCGTCATAAGAAAAAGCAAATAAATCAGCATTCTTATTCAGTTCAATCTGATTCGGAGCAGACGACATATAAAAAATAGGATTTAATGTTCTAGAATCATAGAATACTGTGCGATAATTATTAATTTTCGAAATATTAAATTCATCATTAAATTCATTTTTCTTTAAATTTTCCTCCGAGGCAGAGCTCCTTTCACTAATACTTTCCGATATGATAATATACCGTTCGTCTGCGTAAAGTAAGTTTCCTCTACCATTTCTCAATAAATTGGAAGAAACGGAAATATCCTTCTTCATGTCCAAATCACTGAACAATTGAATATTCAAAAAATCTTTTGTTTCGTTTCCAAAATTATTATCAAGAGGATCTATGGCATCATCTTTTATAACAACAGCATCTACTTTGCACAAACAAAGAAACAAAATAAAACATACGCAATATAATAAATGAATATAACTCTTCATAAAAATCTCCTCGTATTTTTTATTTGCAAAAACATCATTGTTTTGGATACGTACTTACTATGATATGCGCTTCTCCCCATTGGGTTTTACCTGTCTGCGATTTTTGAATGGCGGCATTGGCTTTCTTGACGAACATCCCGCGAGTTGTTGCGGCATAAGGATCCTCATCAGTAGTATGTGACACCATATCCTTGATTTCGCGGTGCAAAGCGTTTTCATCAGTACAGGCTACCACCTGCACAACATCTGATCCAAAAGGTTCACCTATTTCAATTTCGAATCCGGATTTCTGCGCACCGGGAACCTCTATCGTCTTATCGGCTTGAATCAGTGTATCCTTGTGCCACTGGTTCGGGAATAATACGACACTTGTTCCGTCACTTTGATGGCAAATCACGGCGATATGGCAGTTCCGGTCGGCTTTGAGACGGAACGATACAGTATCTCCTTCTTTGTAAATCCTTTCGCCGTCGTTCGTTCTTAATTTCAGCGCGATTTCATGTTTGGTTTTCAACAAATTTTTTTGACAGACCTCTTCAATCCCCTGTTGAGAAGTCTCTACATTTTGAGGCATAATCCACTCCGACTTGAGATGATTCTCATTCTTTTTTCCTTGGGGATAAACAACACTTGCAAAGTCCTTCAATGGACAAACGGTTTTTGTTTTGTCAACTTTTCCTCCTTGCAGCCAAGCCACTTCCGTATAAATTACAACATGATCACCCTCTACATAAAAACGCCCTCGTACAATCCCTTCAATACCGTTTATTTTCAGGTGATCTACTTTGGTGCCCGGTTCAATAAAGTCATATTCTTTTTGAAATTGCGCCTCCTCTTCTAGATCGGATAACCGGTTGCGTGCAACAACTTCGATGCCATTGCATTGAGATAATTTCATCTCTATTTCTTCTCTGAGTTTGGAAGAAAAAGGCGACATCATCTCCGTATCCTGATATAGAAAATTACCAACTCCCAATCTGATAGGTTCCTTCTCGGAAGAAATGGATAAATTTAAATCTTCTATAAGTTTGGGAAAGGGATCCACCTGCACAGCCGCCGAGCAACAACTAACACCACATACTATAAACAAAAAAAATGAATTAAACATCTTCATTTCGTTTAATTTTTTTAATTATTATTCTTATTAATCCTGAAATAGTAATTGGAAGAATTTTTAAAAAATTCCATACACTTACCCTTATTCTTCTCACAGAAAGAGTAGATGGCGTAAGTAAAGCAATCAAAACTGCTTGCCAATATTTTTCAAAAAAATTTTCTTGAGAAAAATTTACAGAAGTAATTTTATTTGGAATATTCAACACCTTAACTTCTTCCCCATTCTCCCGAAAAGAAAGATAATGAGCATCTGATCGATCCAATTTGAATCCTGTTATTGTTTTTTGAACCAGAGAAGCTAGATCAAGAGATTTGAGTTTGGTCTGGCATTCCAGTACGGAAATCCCTGCGGCATCCACACTACAGACCCTTGGCTCATTGATGCCGGAAAAGGAAGACAATGCGTTCTTCAATAAATTCGCTTTTTCAAGATCAAGTCCTACAAATTCCATACGATATAGTTCTCCCAAATGCTTTTCTGAGATCCAGTGGGATTCCATCTTCCGAAAAAGTTCGTCAGCTCCAATTGATTCCTCACTGCCCTTCATCAAACGGTTGATCGCTTCTCTCGTGGCTGCCTGTTCGGAAACAACATTCCTGACTAGTATATCCTGAGGAGGAATCACGGTGGTAGCGATCACCTCGCCAGTGGCTGCTTCAATAACAGACATATCCATTCCTAAAGAAAACCTGATTCCATCCTTACTATCGTATAACCCTTTTTCCTTTTCCTGATGGCCCGATACTTTTCCTTGAATAAAATAATCATAATTGGAGATAATCCCTTCCTTTCGCAAACTAGCCTCATTATTTCTCCCTAAAAGATCTGCTCTCTTGGCAGCAAGCGCACCAGCTCTTTCTGCTTCAACAACTCGAATCCCGTAGTTGGCAGATCTTTCCTTAACCCAATTGGAAGCAGATTTCTCATCTTTTATCCCATTGATTTCTTCTTGAATATCAATTATAACGCGAGGTTTCTCGATTAATTTTACATCATTAATGGAATTTCCCGAAAATCCATATGATACAAGAAAAAAACAACAAATAATAATAAAAGAAATATAAATGGAGTTGTAAATTTTCATAAACTCAATTTTATCTATAAGCCAAAATCCCGATTGAAGCTTCAAAAAAGAAGGTATGCGTAATTCATATTAGAGAGATATAAACGACAAAATGTTTCCATGGTCCTATGTAGATCATTTTAGCGAATACTGGTATATTCTCTAAAAAACAATAATTTTTAGAATATAGAAAGTCAAACAATATATCCAACAAATATGATAACGATTACAAAATATTATGTATTCATAAATAATAATATCAAAATGTGTATTATATCGAATTCTATTTCACGAAACGCTTTTGTTGGGTCTTTGATGCCATATATCTTTTACTTCTTTTCCCTATTCTTCCTCAATAACCACGAATAGCCGTGCGTTGAAAAAGCCGGCGTGGCATTCCGGCCCGATCGTCGAAAAATCTGAACGCCGGGTACTATGGGACAAAAATACCGGTGCCGCCATCTTGCAAACACGGGCGAAATGAACGGTATTTCCCAACATGGTAAAAAAATCTTTGACATCCATAAGATCATTCCGTAACTAATTGCGTAATCAATTACGTTTTTAACAACATAAAAACCGCATATGGATTTTTTCAACCAGACGGGCAAAATGGCCATTGGAAGCAGACTGCGCATGCTGACGGACAAGATAACAAATGACGCCGAACTGATTTACGGCATGTACGGCGTGGACATCCGCCCGAAATGGTTTTCCGTCTTCTTTGTGCTGTCCCGCGGCGGGGCGAAGACCATTACCGCGATCGCCAGGGAAATAGGACATTCGCATCCGTCCGTCAGCAACATCGTAAAAGAAATGGGCGCAAGGGGGCTGGTGAAAGAAACGAGGGACAAATCGGACGGAAGAAGAAACATGGTCACGTTGTCCTCCAAAGGAAAAAAAATGGCCGGAATCATGGCCGAATGCTATCCCGACGTTGAGGCCGCCGTGGAACAAATCGCCCGGCAGGCCCGGAACGACCTGTGGCGGGCCATTGAAGAATGGGAAGACCTGCTGTCGGAAAAAACATTATTCGAACGGGTAAAAGAAGCCAAAAAGGAGAGGGAGGGAAAAGACATCGCCATCATTCCCTATGAGCCCCGCTACCAATCCGCTTTCAAGGCTCTCAATGAAGAATGGATCACCGCCCACTGGGAAATGGAAGAACCCGACCACAAGGCGCTGGACCACCCGCAGGAATACATTCTGGACAAGGGAGGCCATATTTTCATTGCCCTGTACAGGAATGAACCTGTCGGCGTATGCGCTCTGTGCAAAAAAGACGATCCGGAACATGAATATGAACTGGCCAAGCTCGCAGTCAGTCCCGGGGTGCAGGGAAAAGGAATCGGTGTATTGCTGTGCCGGACCGTCATCGGCAAGGCAAAAGAACTGGGATGCAAAAAAATCTTTCTGGAAAGCAACACGCTTCTGCGCCCGGCCATACGGCTCTACAGAAAACTGGGGTTCAAGGAAATTCCGAAAAGCCATCCGGCCTACGAAAGAGTCGATATTCAAATGGAACTGGTGATAGACTGACCATTTGCCGCAACTTCTGCGGCTATCCGTGATCCATGTACCCTCGGCGAATCTCCTCCCTTCCTCCGGGATGCGGCAGAAATGAAGCAGCCCGTTTTGAGCCTGTGCTGGCCGGAATCAATCCTCCCCGTTCTGTTTCGGAAACAGGTCATCAAGCAATTTGAGCATATCCCGGGCGTCCTCCAGGCCTTGTTCCGCCGCCTTGGCAATCCATTTTCTGCCTTCTGCCTCATCCTGCTCAGTTCCGTTCCCTGTCAGGTAAAGCAGCCCCAGCCCGAACTGGGCAGCCGGAACGTTCTGTTCCGCCGCTTTCCCGTACCATTTCACAGCTTCACGGTAATCCTGCTCCACGCCTGTACCTTTCAGGTACATCCGCGCCAAATGATACTGGGCGTTTGAATTTCCCTGCCGGGCGGACGCCAGATACCATTTGAAGGACTCTTTCAAATCCTTCTCCACTCCCTGCCCCCCTTCATACATGGTCCCGAGATTGTCTTGAGCCGTGGCATATCCCTGTTCCGCCGCAAGGACGTACCATTTGCACGCTTCCTTCAAATCCTTCTGCACCCCGTCTCCCGCCTCATACATGGTCCCCAGATTGTTTTGAGCCGCGGGATGCCCCTGTTCCGCCGCAAGGGCATACCATTTGCACGCTTCCTTTACATCCTTATCAACACCCTTGCCATTCTCATACAGAAGCCCCAGCCGATACCGGGCGTCATTCTCTCCCTGGACGGCAGCCAGGGAAAACCATTGGAACGCCTTTTTCAGATCCTTTTCCGCACCTTGTCCATATTCATACAGGAGTCCCAGATTTTTCTGAGCGGAAGAATTGCCTTGCGCGGCGGAAAGAGAAAACCATTGGAACGCCTCCTTTGGATCCTGCGGAACGCCACGACCGTAATAATACATGGCTCCTAGATTGTTTTGCGCCCATGCGTTTTCCTGCCGGGCGGCGGCGGAAAACCACTTGAACGCTTCTTTCAAATTCTGCGGGATTCCCATTCCCCTCTCATACATGACTCCCACGTTGTTTTGGCCGTCGGCCTCTCCCTGCTGCGCGGCGGACAAATACAGATCGAATGCCTTTTTTAAATCCTGCCGAACTCCTCTTCCCGTCTTATACATCTTTCCGAGGTTGCTCTGGGCCATTCCATACCCCTGCGCCGCAGCCAGGGAATATAATTCAAACGCCTTCTTCAAATCCTGCCGGACTCCGAGACCCCGGTCATACAGGGTTCCCAGATTATTTTGAGCAGCAAAATATCCCTGCCGGGCAGCGGCGGAGAACCATTTGAAGGCTTCCTTGAAATCCTGGGGAACCCCAAGCCCCCGCTCATAGAGAATCCCCAGATTGTTCTGGGCATCGGCAAGTCCCTGCTGGGCGGACAAGGTATACCACCTGGAAGCCTCCTTGAAATCCTGTTCCATGCCCAGCCCTTCCGTACAACAGAGGCCAAGCAGGTTCTGCGACTGGGGTATTCCGCGCATAGCCGCCAGAGTCAGCCATTTGACCGCCTTCTTTAAATCCTTCTCCGTCCCCACTCCCTTATAATAGAAATTCCCCACATTGTGCTGGGCCGGCGCATATTCCTGCCGGGCTGCCAGCAGGTACCATTCAAAAGCCTTTTGTGCATCCTGTTCCACCCCTTCCCCGCATTCATGCATCACCCCAAGATAAAACTGGCTTTCCGGATCCCCCTGCTGCGCGGCACGGGAAAACCATTGAAACGCTTCTTTCAGATCTTTCCCCACCCCTCTCCCGATATAATAACAAACTCCGGTCAGGAACTGTGCCCTGGCATTCCCCTGCCGGGCTGATGCCATAACGGAATCCGCCATGCTGCGGAAAAGAAAGAAAGACGGTCCCTTCCCCTCTTCAACGGGAGGAAGGGAGGGAAGCGTCCCGGAAGCAGGCGCCGAAGGAACAAGCAGCATCAGCGCGGCCGTGAATTTGACGGCAAACCTGGATAACCGCAGCCTCCGACCGCAGGACGCCAAAGCAAAAACGCGCCTGCAACATGAATTGAAATAACCAGACATCATAGGAACTACCGGACTTTTTTAACCGAAGACGGAGTTCGACCATATGCCGGACAGACATATAATCATTCCGTAAAGAACAGGTTATGTACCAATAACCCCAAAAACAGGAGAAATCAAGAGCATACCTTCCGCATTTCTCCTCCCCGTCCGAATATCCGGCCTCCCTTTCTCCCGTTTCCCCTTTTATTTTCCTCTTCCGGAACAATGCTTCAGTCCTCATCCTGCCTTCCGGCCATCTCGCGGTGTCTGCGGGCCAGAAAAAATCCGGTGGCCGCCCACAGGGCGGAAATGGCGGCCCCGCCCAGCATGGCAAGCGGAGAATGGCCGCCCAGCACGTCAAGTGAACGTTTCAGCCATGCGCTCGCGGCGTCCCCGCCGCGGTATAGCACCGTATCTATAAAGCTTTTGGCCTTGTACTTTTCCTCCGGAGACAGCACGGAATTCAGCATTTCGCGTCCAGGCCGCACCAAGCCGTATTCTCCAATGCGGCGCGCTACCATCACGATGGCCGCCACGGCAAAGACCGGAGAAAAAGCCATCCAGACAAATCCCACGGAAATGAGGACCGGAACCGCCGCCAGCAGTGCGGACAGTCCAAACCTCCGGACAATGCGCCCGGCAAAAAACACCTGCAGCAGCATGGTACTTCCCTGAACAATGACATCAAGGATTCCGAACACCCGGGTCTGCCGGACAGGATCGGGAAAGGCGGAAGCCACAGCCCGCATCAGTTCAAAATACAGGAAGGTGTTGGTGCTGGCCAGAAGAACGATGAACAGCCCGATCCCCATCAGAAAGGGGGAACGGAACACGGCGGAAGCCCCGGTAAACGGGTTGCCGCCAAGGGGGCGCGCCCGGCAATCCTCCGGAAAAGGCGCGCCTGCATCCCCTCCGCTGGCCGGATTCCCGTCCCGCCAGCGGTGCAGATACATTCCCGCCAGAACCGCCAGCCCCAGAAGAACGGCCGCCGCGGCAAACAGCCACACGCTCTCCACTGCTCCGGCCAGAGTTGCCGTCACGGCAGGCCCCAGCACGGCTCCCAGGCTGCTGCCGCTGGCCACCAGCGCGAACAGGCGTTTTACCTGGCCGCCCCTCATCACATCCGCCAGCACGCTCCATGCCACGGATACGGCCAGCAGGTTGAAAACGGACAGCCACACGTAAAACGCCCGTGCCGTCCAGGCACTGTCCGGACACGCCAGCATCAGCGCGGCAAATACTCCCAGATTGAGGATGAAGAATCCGTACGTCCACGGAAGGATGGACCTTCTCGGCACGCGGCAGGCAATCCACCCGAACAACATCTGGAACAGGAGGGACGCCCCAAACGTAGCCGTAAACAGCCACTGCAAATTCCGGACTCCGCCCGCAATGCCCATCATTTCCCGGACCGGGCGCAGCATGGAATACGCCAGGAACAGCAGAAAAAACAGCAGAATGCCTCCGGCAGCGGCGGGCAGCTCGGCCCCATCCACATTCAAGACCCTTCGCAGCAGGCGCCCCAGGCTTCCCCTCTTCCAGTTGGACATGCCCGCAATGTACCATATTCCGTACAAACGCCTAATCCCAATTAATCCCCTCCCCTGAATTTCCTTCTCCGTTTACCGGCATTCCCGGTTCAAACCGGAAGAAGGAGGACGCCCATAAAAAAGGAATCCGCACATTCCCTTAAAGACGGATGAAAACCGCACCTTCCGGAATAGTGAACAGCACCTCCCTTCATCCGGATTCCCGGTTCCTGGTTTTCTTCTGTGTTGCATGCGTGATTCCTCCTTTTGAAGCATCCATTTCCCACTGGAAACATAAATTCCGGCAACATCCCCTTTTTCCCCGTCCAACTGGACTGGAAAGGGAAACCGTGGTATCGTGGGCCGTCTTCTCCGTCCACCCATCCGTCCCCGGCCGGAACACGGACATTCCCCATGAAACAGAGAAAAATCATCCATGTGGACATGGACGCCTTTTACGCATCCATCGAACAGCGGGACCATCCGGAATACCGCGGCAAGCCCATTGCCGTAGGGCGTGCGGAAATGCGCGGAGTGGTGGCGGCGGCCAGTTATGAAGCGCGCCGCTTCGGGGTCCGGTCCGCCATGCCTTCCATGAAGGCGATCAAACTTTGCCCCAAGCTTATCTTCACCCGCAACCGCATGGACGTGTATAAAGCCGTTTCCGCCCAAATCCACGAGATTTTCCACCGCTACACGGACCTGGTGGAGCCTCTTTCCCTGGACGAAGCCTTTCTGGATGTCACGGAAAACAAGCCGGGAATCCCGCTGGCCGTGGAAATCGCCCGGCGCATCAAAAATGAAATTCGGCAGGAACTGCGCCTGACGGCCTCCGCGGGGGTATCCTACAATAAATTCCTCGCCAAAATCGCTTCCGACTACCGCAAGCCGGACGGCCTGTTCACTATTCACCCCTCCCGCGCCGCGGAATTCATCGCCCGCCTGCCCATCGAATCCTTCTGGGGCGTGGGGCAAGCCACCGCCGCACGCATGCACTCCCTGTCCATCACCAACGGAGCCCAGCTCAGGGAACGGGACCAGGAATTCCTGGTCCGCCACTTTGGAAAAATCGGCATCCTGTTCTACAACTTCGCCCGCGGCATTGACGAGCGCCCCGTGGAATCATCCCGCATCCGCAAATCCGTGGGCTGCGAGCAAACCTACCGTGAAGACGTCACCAAGACCCAGGCCCTGGAAAACAGCCTCCCCATTCTGGCGGAAGAACTGGCGGGGCGCCTGGCGCGCTCCGGATTCCGGGGCAATACCCTGACCCTGAAAATCAAATTCCCGGACTTCGTCCAGAAATCCCGGAGCATCACCGTTCCGGACTGCCTGACGGACATGGAAGACATCCTGCCCCTGGCGCGCACGATGATGGAAGAACTGGATTCCGGAGACAGCACCTTCCGCCTTCTGGGCCTGTCCGTCTCCAACCCTTTGGAAGAACATCCTCCGGGCGTCTGGGAACAGCTTTGGCTGGATTTGGAATACTAATACCTCCACAGACTCCCATATTTTCTGGTTTCTTCCCTAAAAAAGAACCTTATACACAAGATATCGTGCCATGAATGAGCGAAACCGCATCTGCTCCGGTCTTACCCCCGTATGAATACGGAAGAACGGAAACACTGGATATCATGGATGGCGACGATCGCGGAAGGCGTGGCGGGCGTCATGGCCGTGGAAGGGGGAGTTCCCGCCTCCCAGAGCGTGCCTGACCCCGGCCCCTCCCGCAGGCGGCATCCGCTGACTGAAACGGAAAAGCGCATCATTGAGCATCAGGGAACGGAACCTCCCTTTTCCGGGAGATTCGTCAGCTTTTTCGAGCAGGGCACCTATGTCTGCCGCAAATGCGGGGAACCCCTGTTCCGGTCAGAAGACAAATTCGATGCCGGCTGCGGATGGCCCTGCTTTGACGACTCCCTGCCGGACGCCGTCCGGAGCATCCGCCAGAACTCCGGACAGCGCACGGAAATCACCTGCGCCCACTGCGGCGGCCACCTGGGGCACCTCTTCAGCGGCGAACGGATGACTCCGAAAAACATGCGCTATTGCGTCAATTCCCTTTCCCTGGATTTCCAGCCCGCGCCGCAACCGGTCATCGCCGGGCACATGTCCTGAGAACGGGAAAAGGAGCGGCCGGGACGCACGCCGGGAGTGCCGTCAGGGTACTCCTGCCGCATTCCGGTTTCCGGGCAGGCGTTTCGCTGAAACATCTATTCTCCCTCCCGCGTAATGACGTATCATGGGAATGTCCATCATACGCATCATTCCGGTCCTGCTGGCGCTCTTCCCTGCCCCATTGCCGGCGGCAGTTCCCAGAATCGCCATTCTGGGGGACAGCATCCCTTACGCCGGCTACTGGCCGGCTCTCCTGGAATCCGGCCTGCGGCGGAATTCCGCCTATAGAAACGCGGAAATCGTCAACTTTTCCCTCCCCAGTGAAACGGCCTCCGGACTTTCCGAGCCGGGCCATGCGGCAGGAGCCTTTCCCCGCCCCTGCATCCACGACCGGCTGGACGCCATCCTTTCCCGGTACAAACCTACCCTGGTCATCGCCTGCTACGGCATGAACGACGGCATGATGCAGCCTTTTTCCGAGGCCAACTTTCAAGCCTACCAGCAAGGCATGGAACGGCTGAAAGCGAAGACGGAGTCCGCCGGAGCCCGGTTCATCGCCGTGACGCCACCCCTTTACATGGCGGACACGCCGGAAAAAGATTCCGCCCGCTACAACGCGGTTCTGGACATTTATGCCGAATGGCTGAACGGGCAGAAAAAGAAAGGCTGGCTGGTAGCGGACATGCGTCCCGGACTTTCCCGCCAAATCAGGGCGGCCAAAGAAAAGAACCCCCGATTCATGTATGCCCCGGACGGCGTCCATCCCGGCCCGGAAGGCCATTTGATGATTGCCCGGTCCGTCTGGCCCGCAATAGCTTCTTTCCTGAATCTTTCCCCGAACGTCCGTTTCGCGGAAGGAGATGCCTTCAACAAAATCCTGGAACGGCACAACCTCTTCAAACTGGCCTGGCTGTCGGAAACGGGCCATAAGCGTCCCGGTATTCCCGCCGGCGTCCCCATCGCCGAACTGCCCCGCATCGCGGAAGATGTCTGGACCAAGACAGCCCCAGAACCCGGGGCGGACCCTCACTCCCGCAACCTGAAAAATACGGTCCCCGTCGTGGACTTCATCCTGGATGCCCTCCGGAAAACGGGCGCTTCCATGCTCCGGGAGAACAAGGAGCCCGCACGCACGGGACCGGAAAAGGCTTCTTGAAAGAACCTCTTTCAGACCATGCTTCCGGCCTTCAGGACCGCAGGGGGATTAGCTTGACCTTTACCGGAATGTCGTTTACTTTGGTTCGAGCATTATTTGCAACCACTCACACTTATTATGACCGACCGCAGAATTGTTATCACCGGCATCGGAGTGATCAGCCCCCTGGGCAATGATCTTGCAAGCACCTGGGAAGCCATGAAGGCCGGACGCAGTGGGATTGACACCATCAAATCCATGGACGTCTCCGATTATTCCACGAAGATCGCCGGTGAAGTCAAGGATTTCGACCCCACCCCCTACTTCAAGACTCCGAAGGACGCCCGCCGCGTGGACCGCTTCACGCACTTTGCCATGGGTGCGGCCGGAATGGCTCTGAAGGACTCCGGCATGGATTTGGAAGCCGTGGACAAGACGCGCATCGGCGTCATGGTCGGGAGCGGCATCGGCGGCCTGGGCACGCTGGAAAGCCAGCACGCCACTCTTATTTCCAAGGGACCGGCCCGCGTGTCCCCCTTCATGATCCCGTACATGATCAGCAACATCGCCTCCGGCCTCATTTCCATGGAATACGGTTTCGGCGGTCCCAACATGTCCATCGTTACGGCCTGCGCCACCTCCAACCACAACATCGGGGAAGCATGGCGCATCATGAAATTCGGCGATGCGGACGTCATGGTCTGCGGCGGGGCGGAAGCCACCATCCTGCCTACGGGCGTAGCGGGCTTCAGCAACATGAAGGCCCTCAGCTCACGCAACGACGAACCCCAGCGCGCTTCCCGCCCGTATGATGTGGACCGCGACGGCTTCGTGATGGGTGAAGGCGCGGGCGTCGTCATTCTGGAAACGCTGGAACACGCCCAAAAACGCGGCGCCAAAATCTATGCGGAACTCGTCGGCTACGGCATCTCCGCAGACGCCTACCACCTCACCGCTCCGGACCCCGAAGGCCGCGGAGCCGCACGTTGCATGCAGATGGCCCTGGACCACGCGGGCATGAAGCCGGAAGACATCGACTACATCAACACGCACGGCACCTCCACGCCGCTGGGCGACATCTGCGAAACGAAGGCCATCAAGGCCGTCTTCGGCGACCACGCCAAAAATGGCCTGCTGATCAGCTCCACCAAATCCATGACCGGGCACCTTCTCGGCGCCGCAGGCGGCGTGGAACTGGCGGCCTGCCTCATGGCCATGCAGGACGGCATTATTCCGCCCACCATCAACGTGGACAACCAGGACCCGGAATGCGACCTGGACTGCGTGCCCAACAAGGCGCGTGAAGCCAGGGTGGACGCCGCACTGAGCAACTCCTTCGGGTTCGGCGGCCACAACTCTTCCGTCATCGTGAAGAAATTCGCCTGATTCCTTCCGGAACCCGGAATCTTCCCGGCGGAAGTGCCGATGCTTGTGTTTCACCGCAATCATCGCGCTTCCGCCTTCTGCATTTTTTACAACCATGGCCGCCAAAACACATCAGGACATTCTGCTCATGCGCTGGGCCCTGTTTTCCGTAACGGGGATCGTCCTCATCGTGGTGCTCTACTCGGTGGGGGTAACGCCTTCCTGGGCATTTGCCCTGAGAGAAGCCATGACCCAGGCTCCGTTCTTGCTGCCTCCGGACGCGCCCGCCCTGTCCCCCGGCGCCGGATTCCTGCTGTGCATACTGCTCACCCTCGCCGTGGCCTGCAATCTGCTGCTGATGCGCGGGCTTCTCCGGAAATCGGCCGTTCTCGCCGCCTTCCTGCTCCTGCTGGCCTGCTTCACTCCGGCTCTGGGCCTCTGGGGCGTTTTCTTCAACTTCGTGCCCTGCCTGCTTTCCGCCGGAACTGCGGGCCTGCTGGCCATCCTGTGGCCCCTCCCGGCGGAGCGGGAACAGGAACCATCTCCATCTCATGAATAATCTGGATTATCCCCTGCCTGTGCTTGAACTGGTCGCCGCCCTCAAGCAATTGCCGGGCATCGGCACGCGCGGCGCGGAACGCATGGCCCTGTGGATGCTCCAGGGGCACATGGGAGAGGCGGAATCCATCGCCCGGACCATCGGCCAGGCGGCGGACAGCGTCACGCCCTGCCCGGTCTGCGGCTTTTTCAGCACGGCGGAAGCCCCCTGCGAAGCCTGCCGGGACGAGGAAAGGGACGCCCGGACCATCTGCGTGGTGGAACAGGCCACGGACGTCATCCCCATTGAACGCAGCAGCGCCTACCGCGGATTGTACCATTGCCTGGGGGGCAAACTCTCGCCGCTGGACGACGTGGAGCCGGAAGACCTGAACATCCGCTCCCTGGTGGAACGGGTGGCCGGCCAGCCGGGGTGCGAAGTCATTCTCGCAACGGGGTCCGATGTGGAAGGGGAAGCCACGGCCACCTACCTGCACCACTTGTTGAAAGCCCTGGACTGCAAAATCTCCCGCCCCGCCCAGGGTCTGCCCGCCGGGTCCGGCCTCAGCCACGCGGACACGCTGACCCTGATGAAAGCGCTGGAAGGCAGAACCGTGCTTTAACCGCTCCCTTCCGGCAATCCACGTATTTCCGGAAATACGGACACTCTGAAGGAAACCGGCCGGAGAGTTTTTTCTGCCGTCTGAAACATATCCTACCAAGCCGCGCACCCCAAATCTCCAGAGGAAGCATATGCCGGAACTACTAAAAAACAGATACAATGACGAATCTCTCCGCGCGCTGGCTCTGAGTATTAACACCGTATATCCTCCGTTTCAGGTTGACGATTTTGTCAACGGCATCATGGACGAAACCTGGGACGGATTGGAGCTGAAAGCCCGCATGCGGCAAATTACCATCAATCTGGGAAGATATTTGCCGGACGATTATGAACAGGCGCTTGGCGTCATCGACAAGATTGTTGCGGGTTATCCCGAAGGATTTAATGACTTTACGTTAATGTGCTTCCCGGATTTTGTGGAAGTCTATGGGCAGGAGGAGCGCCATTGGAATTTGTCCATGGCCGCGTTGGAAAGGTATACCTCGTCCTCGTCTTCCGAATTTGCCGTAAGGCCCTTTATCATCAACCATGAAGAACGCATGATGCGGCAGATGGCCGCCTGGGCCCGGCATGGCAACGAGCATGTCCGGCGGCTTGCCAGCGAGGGCTGCCGCCCTCAACTGCCGTGGGGACAGGTGTTGGGCAGCTTCAAAAAAGACCCGTCGCCGGTTCTCGGTATTTTAGAACAGCTTAAAGCCGACCCGTCCCCGTATGTCCGTAAAAGCGTGGCCAACAGCCTGAACGATATTTCCAAAACACATCCGGACCTCGTTGCAAAAATCGCAAGGGATTGGTACGGAAAAAACAGCCATACGGACTGGATTGTAAAACACGGGTGCAGGACACTTCTTAAAAAGGGCAACAGGGATGTGCTGGACATCCTTGGATTCGCGGATGCCGGTTGTGTGGATGTGGACGGCTTTGCGCTGGGCGCCGCGTCCGCTTCCATTGGGAAGGAAATGGCCTTTTCCTTCAACATTGAGGCAAAAAAAGCGGCCAGGGTACGGCTGGAATATGGCATTGATTACGTCAAGGCGAACGGCAAAAGAAACCGTAAGATATTCCAGATATCCGAGCTCTCTTTAAAGGAAAACGGGAAAAGGTCTTACACAAAAACCCATTCCTTTGCGAATGCAAGCACACAGAAGCATTACCCCGGCACCCATTCGCTTACGCTTATTGTAAACGGCACTGAACGTGGAACACTGGATTTTGAGGTATTTGACACATAGCCCGCTTTATAGCAGGACATCCAAGCCATCTTCCCTGGTGTCCCGGTCTTTACGATATTCCCGTGCGAACCGAGTCGATTGATGTCCCCACTGCCCGCATCATGCACCTTTCATCCGCATCCCCTTTTTAAATGAGAAAACGCCTATTCCATGCGGCTTTGCGGAAGGCTGCCTGGAAATCATCTGCCTCTTCATCACCGCCAATTCACCTGTTCAGACAATGAAAAAGCCGCTCCCTTTACTTGCAGGAGCGGCTTGAAGAAACAAGTACCCTGCGGGAAATATCATCTTTTGCGGCGTCTCAGCAGCAACACGGCGAGTCCAGCCAATCCCAGGGAAGCCGTTGCCGGTTCGGGAACAGTATTCAACTCAATGGCCCCCAGCCCGACAAAATATCCATTGGTCTCCGCCCCCCGGGACAGGGAAAGTTCCATGGAATAAGTCTCTCCCGCCGTCAAGGTAACGGCCTTGTCCAGAGAAGACTCTTCCCTTACTCCGGAAGAACCGCCCCGTTGCCCCAGCGTCTCCACGCTGGCCTTCTGTGCACCGGAAGGAGTGACATCCCCCGTTCCCGCATAAGTCAGGGAGGAATCAGCACAACTGGCCAGAACCGTATCTCCCAATTTCAAATTAAACATATACGCACCTTTGCGGTTGCCGTTCTGAATCTGATTGGAACCGTTAAACGTAAAAAGATTCAGAGCTATTGAATCAATGGTTACATCTTCCGTTACGGTGAAGGACAAAGTCAGGGTCCATGTACCTCCAGTCCCCACATTCACGTTGGGACTCAAAAAGGAATTAACATAATTGGTACCCGTTTTCTGTCCCAGCGCACCGCCGGAAGCATTGGTAACCGTTTGGCCTGTGATAGAAACTCCGTCACTGACGGAAGGGTTGTACAGGGCGGCCGTCGTTCCGGGATTGGCTTGGTAATCAAAGATAATCGCTGCCTGGGCCGTGCCTGCAAGCGCGATGAGCGAGGTGGCAAAAAATAAGGAAGGCTTCATCTTCAAGTATAGTTAACTGTGTTAAATAGTGTTTTTTTGCACCAATTCCCCATGGATGGTAACACGCTACGAATAACGGATTAGGAATTCGGAATGTGTTTTTTTCATTCAGAAATATATAAAAAATTATATATTAATCGATTATAAAAATGTTCAAGAAAAAGTAAAAGCTATTTTTCTTCAAGAGCGATCAGGCCGGATAGCGTTAAAATACTCTATTTCCAACTTTTTCCATTGACTCCGAATTCCTAATCCGTGGATAGGTTCCAAACCAGACATAATTATAATGACGAAAAACAATGCCATTAAGTGTTTTGGGATGTTTGCATTCTCCCAGTGTCGATCAAATTCATCAATTTTCTCCAGTCTTAACCACTGTGCAGCCCGCTCCCGCCAATTGCCTGAAAAGTTCGACCCTTTTCCTGCGGCCACTCTGGTACGACAACCATTCTTCGCGCAAATCGCCACGTTCAGCCATTCTCTTGCTTGAACGGCTTCTCAAGGAAACATTATTTTCCAAAAAGCTAAAACAAAGGGGCATTCGGCAGGGTGGCACAGCATGCCGCGCCCTGTCGCCGGAATGGAGAACAAGGCAGCGGCTTCCTTCATGTATTGGAGAGCAAACCATGAATATCGTCCCACTGAATGTGAAAAAGCGTCTCCCGCTACCTATGTCACTGTGTAAACGACCTCGCCTGCTCCATTCCCCCTTCTGAATAACGGAGAGAGCCCCACCTCCACATCGTGGAGAAATCCTCTAGATACGAACCTTGCCGGGGGATTGGAAGCGGCTCAACAAACAAATTTTACAGGTTTTCGCGGAGGTGAAAAAGTGCAAAATCGTTTCGTGTACACCACGAAATACTGCTTGCCATTATTAAGAACGGCTAAAAAAGAAGAACGCATCATACCAATAAGACATACTTAAATCATCCTGATAAACTGGAATTTGTCAGCCTTGCTTCAATTCTGGATAGGGGATAATCAGGGACTGTTTCGTTTCATGACCCCCAATAACCTTTTCCATCCAAATCATGTTATACCAACGACCAAATTTATACCCGCATTGATGAAACTCTCCAACTTTTACAAAACCCAGATGCGCGTGGAAATCGGCACTGTTAGCTGTCAAGTATTCATCATCACATTCTGGAGAACCGATACAAGCGTATAGGTTGAGAATACCCATATCACGCAGAGCCTTTTCCAACGCCTCATAAATAGCCCCCCCCATTCCGCATTTCCGTGCGTTATGGTCAAGATAAATTGTCATTTCGCAGGACCAGTCATAGGCAGCTCTGCCGATAAAAACACCTGCATATGCGTATCCTTCAATACGGCCATCTTTCAAAATGACCAGATACGGATAACGTTGCATGGTCTTTTTCATCCGTCTCTTAAATTCGTCAAGGGACGGCGTATCGTATTCAAAGGTTATTGCCGTGTTCCTTACATAGTAGTCGTATATTTCCAAGATACGCTCCGCATCTTCCATTGTCGCATCACGAACAACAACCATAAATATTCTTCCTTCACAATTTTCGATTTGTCGTTCTGTGCCTTATCCGTCTAAGGAGAAAACACATAACCCACTTTCCTTATTTTAATATCAGCGCATGGAAATGTCAAACAGCCCATTTCGTTTCATTACTTTCCGCTGCTGCTTATAACCCTGTTTGTTCGCTTGGGCGTCCTTTTACTCTTTGCAGGATTGCATTGCATATAGCAGCAATACTGATTTCCGGGCTTTTCCGACTGGAAAAAGGACTTTATCGCCGCCTGATATTTACTATTTTTTATTCTAATTCAAATATCTGTGTTGACTGCGGATTTTTCCCACCTGCACATCCTTTCTGATGGGCAATCATTATTGCCATCACGACGAAGGGCATGAGTCACTCCCTTCCCACTTCATTCAGCGTTTCATCTATAGCTATGTGCGGAAAGGATGAACGTACGTACGGGCCGGACGGGGTTTGTTCTCCGCATCAGGAAAATTTGACCGGCAAATCCGTCAATCCGCGAGTCCGTCCACGCGGGCCCGGTCAAAATCCGCCGGACAAATAGTTACGTTCACCCGGTCGCCCGGTCGGAGAACATCCCTTAACGAGGCATTCTTCTTCTCCACGAAAGCCACAGTCGTCTTGCCATTAGGCAGAGTGGCGCGGAATGCTGTATCGGCAATGCGTTCCATAATAACAGCCACCGTCTGCACCGTATGGAAAGGATAAGGTTTCATCAGCAAGCTCCGTCTAGAGATTCATCAAGCCGTCCATCAAACCGCTTCCGGTCTTGAGTCCTTCTTCCACGGCATCCCGCAGATTGGGCATCACCGGAACAGGAACCTTGTCCGCGGCAGGAATCCTGAATCCGTCCTCCCTCTTCCCATCCTTGTCCCTGCCGTTCCCCGCCGCCTTGTTAAACAGGCGCGAGGCTACGTCCGCCGCCTCCGCCACTTTCTCCATGCCGATTTCCTTCAAACGTTCTCCGGCCGCCTTGAGCAGACGCGCGGACAGATCCTCCGAAGGATTGTCCCATGTGCCGCCAATATTCACATTCGCCCAGACGAGTCCGCCCCCCCCGCCCTGGCGGGAAGCGGAAAACACGTCGGAAAATCCCGGAAGGGAATTCCACATGCCATCGGCCCGCAAGCCAACCTGAAAACGCCCCTTCAAAGAGCCGTCATCCCCTATTTCCAGCCAGCCTTCCACCCGCATCAGGTTCTCGCTCTCTATCACTACATCGGACACATGCCAAACGCCTTTGATATAGCGGAACTGGGCGGAAGCCTTGTGCAGAGCCAATTGGCGGAATCTGGAGGAATCGCAGAACAGGGCCAGCCTGTCCAGAACGGGCAGCCCGGACAGCATGCCGTTCTGCAGGCGGACCAGGCCGGCCACATGAGTCAGCCTGCCCTGTTCCCCGCGCAAATCCACTCCGCCGCTCACTTCTCCCTGGACGTGCTTCTTCCAGTCGTCAGCCAATATGGAAGAAGCGGGAATGCTGTTGATCACGACGTTGGCAGTCCAGGACGAGGACATTTTGTCCCAGTCGCCTTTGATGTCCAGGTACCCGCCCGCCCCGGTCGTCAGGCGGCAGGTGGGAATGTTCAGCCGTCCGCTGGAGTGGTTGAACTGCACCGTCCCGGACATGAGGGAAAATTCCGGACAAAGCTTGAAGGGAACCATCAGTTTTCCGCCGCGCAAGTCAAACCTGTACTGGCTGGAGCCGGCGTCATGCGTGCACTCCACACCCGTCCCGTCCAGGGTATACAGATGGCCCGGAGTTCCGTAGGAAACGGAAAAGGAATTGATGCTTCCCTTTTCCAGCCGGAACGTATCCGGCAGAATATTTTCTTCCACCCAGCTTTTGGGTTCGTCCTCCTTCTCCTTGAAGCGGAAGGGTACGGGAGACAACTGAAGCTTCAGCTCCGCAATACTGGCGGAATTAATGACAAAAGCGCGTTTCAGCAGGTCCCAGCGGCTGAACTCCGTTTCAATGGACCTGGCCTGGAGGCTGGTCAGGAATTCGTGCCCCTGCATGGTCACCCCGCCGCACCGTATTCCGGAGCCGTCCCACTCCAGGGGTTCGATCCGGGCGTCATCCACATTCATGTCGTCAATGGCCGACTGGCGCAGCATGGACAGGAAAGAGTCGCTTTTCAGGTAGGACCTCACGTACAGATAGGACCCCGTCACCCCCGCAACCGCCAGAACGGCCGCACCAAGAACGCCCCACAGCAGCAACTTCTTCCAAAGTCCTCCGGTCCGGGCCTTTTTTCTGCGTATCCTCCTCGTTCTGGGCATGGTATCAGACTATAGCAAATCCGCGCACGGTCAAGCCTGCGAATTCCCCCGGAAGAAGCCCCAAACCCTTGCGGCGTGCAGATAAAACGGAAGCTTCTCCCCGTACATGGCCGCCTGCGTCCAGAAGCCGCACGCCCGTTCCCCGCCGCCTACTGGGGACCATGGTAGATCTTGTGCCTGCCGGAAGCCATGGTGATGAAAACCAGGAACAGCACGTAGGCCGCCAGGAACCCCATCGGGATCACGGCGCCATGCTCCCCGCGTCCCAGGGCGGCTACGGGCGCCGCCTGCTTCACCCAGATGTTTTCCGCCAGCCAGACCAGGAAAATAACCAGCAGCAGGGTAGGCGTCACATACTTCATGATGAAACGGTAAATCCTGGGAATCCGGATGGCGGAACCGTCCTCCAGGTCCCTCAGGCCGGAATCTACCCCCAGTTTCCAGGAAAACAGAATCATCATCACCATGCCGCTCATGAAAAAGCAGAGGGTGCCGAGGAAAAAGTCATACGTATCCATCGCCAGCAGGTCCTTGCTGAACCACGCCACGACCAGTGTTCCCGTAGAAGCGAAAAACCCCTGCACCACCACGGCCAGCTTGCGCTTCAACCCCATGAACTCCTCAATAAACGCCAGCCCCACCTGCATCATGGAAATGGAGCTGGTCACCGCCGCCACGGAAAGCAGCAGGAAAAACAGGCTGCCGAATACCACGCTTGACCCCATCTTGGCAAAAGCCTGGGGAAGAACCATGAACCCCAGCGCAAAGGTGCCCTGCCCGGCCGCCCCGGCCACTCCCAGAAACGCCACGGCCGCCGGCACGGTCATCATGCCGGCCAGCCCTACCTCGCACACCTCGTTGGAGGCGGAGGCCGACAAGGCGCTGAGGGCGATGTCCTCCTTCTTCCGCACGTAGCTGGCATACGTCAGAATCAGCCCCGTCCCCACGGAAAGGCTTAAAAACACCTGCCCGGCGGCGGCCACCCACAATTCGATATTCCGCAGTCCATCCCAAAGCGTCACCTTCGTGAGCCTCAGCGTTCCGTTGGACATCTCCACCTGGCGTCCGGCCTCCTCCATCGCTCCCGGCCTGGAGGCGGAAACCATGGAAACCGTTTTCCACTCCCCGCTTTCCGGCGTTTTTTCCTCCACCAAAACCTTGCTGGGATTCCACATATACCCCAGCCCCTGTTCAATGCTGCGGTCGGGATAATTCGGATCAGGGGTGCCGATGCAGAGGATGCGCACCAGCAATATCACGGAGACCAGAAGCAGCACGGGCATGAACCAGCGGGAAAACATCTCAATCCCCTTGCTGATGCCCCGGTAGATAATGCCCAGATTGATCAGAATAACGCCGCCCACGATCCAGAGCATTCCGTTGTCCGACAACAGGGCGCTTCCGTCTCCGGCCATGCCAGTGAAGCTGAAGAACGTCTGCGCCGTGCTCTCCGCCGTAACAAACAGCTCCGGCTGCGTCAGCATTTTCCAGAAGTAGCCAAAGCACCACGCCTCCACCACCATATAATAAAAAGCCACGGAAGACGGCCCCAGCACCGCCAGCACGCCCAGGAACTTCCACAGCCTGGACCCTTTCGTCAGGTACCAGAATACGCCGGGGGCGCAATGGGCGCCCTGCTGGCCGCCTCTGCGCCCGATGGACCATTCCGCCCACGCCACGGGCACGCCCACCAGAACCAGCATCATGCCGTAAGCCACCATGAACGCCCCGCCGCCGTACTGGGCGGCCAGGCCGGGAAAACGCAAAAAATTGCCCAGCCCCACGGCGCTTCCGGCCACGGCAAGAATCACTCCTATCTTTCCAGACCATTGGTCCTGCTGCGCCTTCAGGGATGACATGCAGGCAATACTGACAAAACAAGTCTCGTTTTCAAGAGAAAACAGGCCCTTTTGCCACTTGCGGAACGTCATTGCCACTTGACTTCCTCTCGTTTTTTGGAATCATTCTTTTAGAACCAAACCAAAAAACATATCATGCTCCTCATCGGAAAACCAGCACCTCATTTCAGTGCAAACGCAGTCGTCAACGGTACCATCGTCCCGGACTTCAGCCTTGACCAGTTCAAGGGTAAAAAATATGTGATCCTTTTCTTCTATCCGAAGGACTTCACATTCGTGTGCCCCACGGAACTGATCGGGTTCCAGGAGGCGCTCGGCGAATTCGACAAGCGTGACGTAGCCGTCGTCGGCTGCTCCACGGACAGCGAATTCTCCCACTGGGCGTGGGTGAACACCCCCCGCGAACAGGGCGGCATCCAGGGCGTCAGCTACCCCATCGTGGCCGACATCAACAAGACCATTTCCTCCGACTACGGCGTTTTGGCCGGCAACGAGGAAATCGACGAAGACGGCAACATCGAAGTCTCCGGGGAAATGATCGCCTACCGCGGCCTTTTCCTGATTGACAAGGACGGCATCGTCCGCCACCAGCTCATCAATGACTTCCCGCTGGGCCGCTCCATTGAAGAAGCCATCCGCGTCGTGGACGCCCTCCAGCACTTCGAGCTGTACGGAGAAGTCTGCCCGCTCGGCTGGCACAAGGGTGAAGCCGCCATGACTCCGTCTCACGAAGGCGTGGCCAGCTACCTCAGCAAGTAAACCGCGTTTTAAGCAATTTCAAGGCCGTTCCGCATGTTGCGGAGCGGCCTTTTTGATTTTCCACGCACGCGGGAAGAATCGCGACAACGCCGTCGCCCCTATTCCAGAGTTACGTTTACCTTGTTGTTGGCAATCAAATACTTGATGGCCTCCGCCGCCTGCATCCTGCTCATGGTCCCCTGTTTCACCCGCCGGGACAGTACCTCCACCAGCTTTCCGGCGAGAATATCGTCCACCTTTTTAGCTTCCACGGCCAGTTTCAGTTTCTGCATGGCTCCCAGCAGAGCCTTTTGCTCCACTTCCCGTGAAGAAATCTTGGCGCGCGCATCCTGCTCCGCCTGGTTGACAAAGGTTCTGGCCTTGGCCCCCTGCCTTTTCTCCCAGGCCTTGCGCGCGGCCCTGGCCTTCGCTTCGGGGTCTTCAATATCCACCTCGTACTTTTTCCCGTCCTCACCCGTCACGGAAACGGAAGCCGTGCTTCCGGAGGGGGAATGACGCTCCTTGAAGCGTTCAAACCGGGCCTTGGCGCTTCTGGAGCCGTCCCCGGAATGGGTATAATAACCGGCGGCACGTCCGGTTTCCAAAGAGCGTGAAGGTCCGGCGCCAGCCGAAACGGCAAGAACAGTAAATCCAGCACATCCAATAACAAGGTAGTTTTTATTCATGTTGATCCAACACATTTTCCACCAGGGAAACGGCTCATACCCGCATTTTTGTCTATTTTCAAGTACATTTCCGCATCTTTTCCAGGAAAATGTTCCCGTCATAAAACGGGGAGAATACGCGCACGCCCCTTGAGCCGCATGAACGCCTTTGCTACACACTTGGCATGAATGCGGATTTCATGGCAGCAGGCCCCACGGAAGACATATGGACAAAAACCATGGACTTTCTGAACATGCCGGACTGGCTCAAGCTGGAGATGGTGCAGTCCGCCGGGGCAAAAATCGTGCATGTGATCATCTGGCTGGTCATCAGCTGGATTCTTTTGAAACTGTTTTGCCAGGTGCTCCGCAAAATCACCTCCATGAAAATGTCTCCGCAGGCGTCCCGCCTGACGGTGAAAATCGTCAAAAACGCGGGTTATATCATCATCGGCGTGGAGGCCTTCGCCCTGATGGGGTTTGACATCCTCACTCTGCTGGGTGCGGCCAGCATCATCGGCGTGGCCGTGGGCTTCGCCTCCCAGACCTCCCTGTCCAACATCATCAGCGGCCTTTTCCTGGTAGGGGAAAAGCAGATCAACCTGGGAGACATGATTGAAGTGGACGGAATTACCGGCAACGTGGACTCCATCAACCTCATGTCCGTCCAGCTCCGGCTGCCGAACAATACCATGGTGCGCATTCCCAATGAAATGATCATCAAGAATCCGGTCAGCAACATCACCCGTTTTTCCACGCGCCGCTGCGATTTGACTTTGGGCGTGGATTATAACTGCGATATTGAGCACGTCGTAAGCGTCCTTCAAGAAGTAGTCAAGGAAAACAAGCTCTGCCTGGACGACCCGGCGCCACTCATCATGTTTTCAGGTTTTCAGGACTCTTCCCTGGGTTTCACGGTAGGGGCCTGGTGCCTGAAGGACAACTTCCTGGACTGTCAGAAAACCCTGGCGCACGATATCAAGCACCGTTTTGCGGCGGAGGGCATTTCCTTCCCCTTCCCCACCCGCAGCGTGGAGAGCAGAACCCCCATCAGAGTGGAAATCACCGGCACGCCAGAGAAAAATCAGTAAAGCTGTTCTTTTTGCTTTCTTTTTCCCCCGTGAAATTTCAATCTTGTCTGCGTAAAAGCCGCATTTATGTCTGACACACCAGCACCTGTTTTTAAAAGAATACTTCTGAAACTCAGCGGAGAAGCCCTGCGAAGCCCCGGAAGCATGGACAATATCTCTCCGGAAATCGTCGCCCGCATCGCTGAAGAAATCGCACAGGCGCACCGCGCGGGCGTCCAGATCGGGCTGGTAGTGGGCGGCGGCAACTTCTGGCGCGGCGCCAAGGCCAGCGTGCGCGGCATGGACCGCGCCACGGCGGACTACGTGGGCATGCTCGCCACAGTCATGAACGCCCTGGCCCTGCAAAGCGCCCTGGAACGCGCCGGAGTGCCCTGCGTGGTCCAGTCCGCCATTGAAATGAAAAACGTGGCGGAATCCTTCATCCGCCTGAAAGCCCGCTCCTACCTGGACAACGACAAAATCGTCATCTTCGGCGCCGGCACGGGCAACCCCTTCTTCTCCACGGACACCACGGCCGCCTTGCGCGCCAGCGAGATCAACGCGGAAGTCGTGATGAAAGCCACCTCCGTGGACGGCGTGTATGATGCGGACCCCAAGAAAGTTTCCGGGGCCAAGCGCTTTGACTCCATCTCCTACCAGGAATGCCTGGAACGCCAGCTCAAGGTCATGGACTCCACGGCCTTCACCCTCTGCATGGACAACAAAAAGCCCATCATCGTATTCGACATGCACACTCCGGGCAACATCACCCGCGCCCTGCTCGGGGAGCCTATCGGCACCACGATTTGCTGAACCCGGCGAAAAAACCTTTCAACCATACAAAAAAAACACTTAGCATCAACCATCATATGGACGCAGAAACATTACTATTGGAGACGGAGGAAGCCATGCTCAAGGCCGTGGACTTCGCCAGGCAGGAATTCTCCGGCGTACGCACGGGCAAAGCCTCTCCCGGCCTTGTGGAAAACCTGGACGTGCACGTATCCAGCTACGGCTCCGTCATGAAGCTGAAGGGCTTGGCCGTCATCAGCACGCCGGAACCCCGCCTCATCCTCATCCAGCCCTTCGACCCCAGCACGGCCCACGACATCGGCCGCGCCATCAACGAAAGCAAGCTGAACCTCAATCCGATCGTGGAAGGACGCTCCATCCGCCTGCCCATCCCCGCCTTGACGGAAGAACGCCGCAAGGACCTGGTGAAGCTCGTCAAATCCCAGGCGGAGGAAGCCCGCGTGCGCGTGCGCGGCGCCCGCAAGAATGGCATGGACTCCGCCAAAAAGCTCAAGACGGACAACATCGTCACGGAAGACGGCCAGCGGGACCTGGAAACGCAGATCCAGAAGCTCACGGACAAGTACGTCAAGGAGATTGACGATCTGGTAGCCGCCAAGGAAAAGGACATCATGACCATCTGAGCCAGCACCCTTCACCACCCAACCACTTCACGACAATGACAGACAATGTAACGAACTTCCTCGCCTCCGGCATCGAAATCAAGGGAACCATCCGTTTCCAGAACGACATGCACATCGACGGAAAAATTGAAGGCGAAATCATTTCCGACAAGGGGAAAGTCACCATCGGTGAAACGGCCCAGATCAAGGGCGACATCACCGCCGGAGACGTGCGCATCTACGGCAACGTGGAAGGCAAGGTCACTTCCGACCGCTGCGAACTCAAGCAGCAGGCCCGCGTCGTCGGAGACATGAAGACCCGCAGCCTGGCCATGGAAGAAGGCGCCCATCTGCTGGGCCGCACGGAAATCGGTTAAGGCCCGGAAAACCCCATCTTCAAGCCGTTCCCCCGGAAGGAGGGACGGCTTTTTTCATGGCCGGAACCGGAGCGGATATTTCCTTCCGCCGCATTCGGGAAAAGCTTCAGCCGTAAAAGAAGGAACGCTTCCGTTTCCGGAAACCGGTGCCGCGGAACTACGGCAAACGCAGCCTTCCGGGCGTCCATTTACGGATTCTCCGGACGCACGATGGACCAGGAACGGGGCTGGGACGGGTCCAGAATCTTTTTGATAAAGCCATTCACCTGCTCCACAGTCATGTTTTTGATGGCCCGGGTCTGTTTTTCAAAGGCGTCCAGAGGCAGCCCGAACAGGATATCCAGAGCCAGCATCTGGCACAGCGTGCCGTTGGACTGCATGGCCAGCAGGCGGGAGGAGAGGGCAGAAGCCTTCGTACGCTCCAGTTCCTCTTCCGTCATGCCTTGTTCATAGATCATGGACAGCGTTTCCCCCAGACGCCTTTCGGCTTCCTCCAGCTGTTCCGGAGACGTCCCCAGGTAAAAGCAGATGCCTCCGGCATCCATGCCGATGAACAGGGAGGAACTGGCATAATAGGCCAGGCCCGCTTCTTCCCGGATGTTCGTGAACACAGGGCCCGCCATGTCTCCGCACCAGGCTTGGAATATCAGGGCCATCGCCATGTCGGGGGAAACCACGTCCACTCCCGGCACGCCCACCACCAGAACGGCCTGCTGCTTGTCCAGCACGGTCACTTCCCTTCCCGGCTTCAGCGCGGGGGTAGGGGCAAGAGCGGGCGGACTACCTTTTCTCATGGCGCCCAGATGTTTTTCCAGCAGGGGAAGCACTTCATCCTTCGTCACATCCCCGGAAATGCACAACACGGCATTGGACGCGCAGACGATGCGCCCGTACTGCTTCCGGATGTCCTCCACCGTCAGGGAGGAAAGGCTCTGCGCCGTTCCCGCCGGGGAATTGCCGTAGGAAACGTTGCCGTAGGCCACGTGCCGCTCCTGTCTGAACGCCACGGAAAGGGGGTCTTCCATGTCTTCCTCCGCATCCGCCACAAAGGTTTCCTTTTCCTTCAGGAAGGCGTCCTCCGGGAAGGAAGGATTCATCACGACGTCCGCCATCAGTTCCAGGGCGGAATCCAGGTCTTCCGCCAGCGTCTGGCAGCCCACGCTCAGGGAATTGTTGCCCGTAGAGGTATTGATCGCACCGCCGATGTCTTCCAGAAACCGGGCAATGTCCGACGCGGACCGCGTGGAAGTCCCCTTAAGCAGGCATTCCGACATCAAATCCGTCACACCCGCATTCTGTTCATTTTCCGCAGGGCATCCGGCTTTGAACACCAGGCAGACATGCGCCAGCGGCAGCCGGTGGTCTTCCCGGACAACAACTTTCAATCCGTTGGAAAGCACAAGCTCGCTCAGGACGGTATCCGTCTTCTCACTGCCGGAGGGAACCTCCTCCGCATTGCTGCCCAGCGGGTCCAGGCTGACTTCCGTCACATTCGGGGAGGACAGCCACCCGGCGCACACCCGGTGCAGGTCTTCCGAGGTCACGCGTTCAATGGCCTCCTGCCATTCGGAGGACAAGTTCAAGTTGCGCGCGCCGAACCAGTCAGCACCCATTTCCGAGGCCATGCCGGAAGCCGAGCTTTTTCGGCTCAAACGGCTAACTCTTGTCTGCTTGCAGACTCTCTTGAGGTCTTCCGTAAAATCTTCCCGTTCCAGGTCCCGGAGTTCCTGAAGAACGAGGTCCCGCACCTTGTCCCGCTGGGCGCGGTCCACATCCATGGTGATGGTGAACGCTCCTTCATCGGACTCGGACTGGTTGGAATGCACCTCAATGCTGTACACCAGCCCCAGCCGGTCATGGAATTTCTCATAAAACCGCGCGGAACGGCCGCCGCCCAAAATGCTGGCCAGGGCGGACAGCGCCGGAGTATCCGGATGCGCGGAACAGGGCAGACGCCACGCCAGGCTCAATTTGGAATAAGGCACCGCAAACTCCTTCCGCACCGTCCGGGAACCGAACTGATGGGGCTCGTGCGGCAGCGGTTCCCGGTTCAGAGGTCGCGCCTTCAAATCCTCCACCAGCAGTTCCAGGTGGGACAGCACCTCCCTGGCATCCACATCCCCGGCGATTGAAAGCACCACATTGTTGGGAACATAGCGGGAGGCGTGATACTCCAGCACGTCCTCCCTGGTCAGGGTATCGAACACCGCCGGTTGGCCCAGTACGGGCCAACGGCGGGGGTGTTTGAGATACAGCGTCTGCATTAAAAGCTGGTAAGCCACGGAATCCGGTTCATCCGCGTACATGGCCATTTCCCGGCGCACCACTTCCTTCTCCCGCTCCAGCTCTCCTTCCGGGAAGGTGGGGGAAAACACCAGTTCCGTCAGCAGATTCAGGAAAACCTGCCAGGACTCCGCCGGACCGTCTATATAGAAAACGGTGCGGTTGACGCTCGTATAGGCATTCCAATGGCCTCCCCGCTCCTGCACCTTGCGGGCCAGATCCTGCCCGGAGTAATTCTCCGTTCCCTTGAATACCAGATGCTCCAGCAAATGGGAAATCCCGCTGCCCTGCAAATGCCCCTCATTCATGGAGCCCGTCCCCACCCAATATTGAAGAGATACCACGGGATGGGACTTGTCCTCCTTGATCAAAACCGTCAAACCGTTCCCAAAACGGTGCATCACAGGTTCCTTAACTGAACTCATATCTCTTACCGTGCCTCAAGACGGAGGACGGTGCAAGCCGCCGCTCTGTCCGCACTCCGGCACTGTCAGACTTCTTATGTCCTGCGCGGGCACAAATGAATACAAAAACACCCTGTAAAAAACATGTTCCAGCCATCTTTTTTTGAACAAATCTTAAAGTCCGCAACTCTATGCTGTCGTAGAACGACAGTTAACGCGCTGTCCTCATTAAATAAACCAACCATAAAGAAATAAACCATATGAAGAAGATACTCGCTGTAGCAGCTTTCGCATTCGCATTCAGCATCAATGGCTACGCCCAGGAAGCCGCCCCGGCGGACTCCTCCGCCCCCGCCGCCCAGAAATCCTGCTGCAACGACAAGAAATGCAGCAAGGACGCCACGTGCGACAAGGACGGCAAGTGCGCCCAGAAATGCGACAAGCCCTGCAGCAAGGGAGAAAAGCCCTGCGACTGCTCCAAAAAGGCGGAAGCTCCCAAGGCCTGATCCCACGGAAGCCACTCCCATGCATATGAACCCTTGCCGGAACGTTTCCGGCAGGGGTTTTCTCCGCCGGACGGAGTGAACAGACTCTTCCCGGTGACCATTAAAATACTTGATTTCAACCTTCAACCCATTTTATAAGAAAATCATGAAAGCCACCTCCATCCTCACCATCGGCTGCGCAGCCATCGCGCTCTCCGTTACATCCTGCACCAACTTCGGCTCCCCGAACACTTACAACATGAATGAAATCGGCGGTGTTCAGGAAACCTATTACGGTACGGTCACCAGCGTGGAAACCGTCAAGATCCAGGCCAATAACGCCAATGCCGGCACCGGCGTGGGCGCCGTGGCGGGCGGTCTTACCGGAGCCATGTTCGGCGGCGGCAACGCCAAGTACGCTACGGCGGCAGGCGGAGCCATCATTGGAGCCATCGCCGGCAACCAGATTGACAAGGCCGTGAACAACACGACCGGCCAGCGCATCACCGTGCGCCTGAACCAGACGAGAAACGGCACCCGGAACTACACCGTCGTCCAGCCCGTCGGCAAAAACAACCCCATCTATGTCGGACAGCAGGTTCGCGTCATCATCGGCAACACCGGTTCCCGCGTTCTGGCCTACTAAGAAGCCATTCAGCTATCCAGCCATATCTCCGGCATGATTTTCGGCACCTTACCCGGCGGCGCTCCTGTTGAAATCTTTGAATTGTCCTCCGACAGGATGACAGTGCGGATCAGCAACTACGGGGGGCGCATCATCTCCGTCGTCAAGGACGGCATGGACATGATCGTAGGGCCCAAGAGCTTTGAAGACATGCTGAAAGACACCTGTTACTGCGGTGCGATTTGCGGCCGGGTCGCAAATCGCATCGCCAAAGGCAGGTTTTCCATTGACGGGGACGCCCACTCCGTAGCTGTTAACAACGGCCCCAACCACCTGCACGGCGGCCTCCAGGGTTTTGACAGCAAAATATGGCAGGTTCAGGAAGCCGCGCGCAACACGCTGGTGCTGACGCTCCATTCTCCGGACGGGGAGGAAAACTACCCCGGCAATCTTGAAGTGGTGGCTACCTACACACTCATGGAGGAGACCCTCCACCTGCGCATGGAAGCGTACTCGGACGCGGCCACCATCGTCAACCTCACCAACCACGCCTACTGGAACCTTTCCGGAAAGCCCGACATCAATTCCATGACGCTGGAAGTCCGGGCCTCCGCCTACACCCCCGTGGATGAAACCAACATCCCGGACGGGCGTATCCTGCCCGTGGAAGGCACGGACTTTGACCTGCGCAGGGCGGCCCTTCTTGGGGAACGCAACTCCGCCGCCCACCCGGACACCGCCGCCGGACTGGACCACAACTACGTGCTGGATTCCGAACCAGGCGACAAGATCGCGGCCATCCTCCTTGATCCCTCTTCAGGCCACCGCCTGATCGTGGCGACGGACGCCCCCGGGCTCCAGGTTTACACGGGAGAATACCTTCCCAAGGCGCGCCAGGGGATTGCTCTGGAAGCCCAGGGCTTCCCGAATGCCGTCAACGTGCCCCACTTCCCCAGTGTTCTCCTGCGCCCCGGTCAATCCGTCACGCGCAGCATTTCCTGGACAATCAGGTAAAGGCGGATTCCATCATCCGGCCCACCGTCACCCCACCGTGCACAATAATACCTGCCGTACATGGGGGGGAGCCATGGCGGTTAGCGTTCCAGCCGCCGCAGAATAACATGGGCCGGGCGGTAAAATTCTACCTTCTTCAGCCAGTCTTCAGCCGTTCCGGGAACGTCTTTCAGCAGGCCGCCCGCCTTCAGGCAGCCCACCAGATAGACTTCCCGGCCATACCGTTCCAGATAACGGGAGGAATCCCCGTAAAGAATGCGGCCATACGGTTTGACCAGATCCGGATGTTTTAATGCCCGTTCCAGAAATTCAATGGTGTCCCCATCCAGATAATCGCGGGCTTTTTCCACATTCCGTTCATGCCGGATGCCGCAGTACAGGATCAGCCCCATATCCTCGCGTCCGGGCGCATCCGTGCCGGAGGAGCGGCCCCCCCCGATCCAACTGCCCAAAGAGCAACGGGAATTATATACAAGATATTCCTGTACATTAATTTCCGCTTGTCCAGAGGCAGAAACTCCCCGTCTTCACGCAGGGCTTCCTGATGGACCTGCCGCAATTTTTCCTTCACCATCCCGCACAATAAATCATACCTGCCTTTCCCCAATTCCACCCTTCCGATCTTCACCATGTTATCATTCGATTTCAACACCAGCCATTCGTTCGCCCCCATACTGCCGCAGGAGGCGCTCTTGATGCAGCGCCAATCCATGAACAGGGGAGGCCGTAAAAAGCGGGTAACGGTTATCCCGTCCTCGCCAACCTTCACCTGGAATTGCCGCATGGAGAAAAAGCAAAGAACGCCTGCCAGCAGGAAGAATGCCGCCCACAGCAGGTTCTCCCACCCTATCTCTTCCAATCCCCGGTAAACGCGGATAACCTTCCATAAATCAGGCAGGGCGCAAGCGGCCATCACCAGCAGGAGCCCCCAGGACCATCCGGCCAGATTGCAAAAGGTATCCTTCTGTTGTCCTTTCATGTTCCATGTCTTATATAAAAATCACGGAACAGGCAAGCATTTGTCCGAACGCCGGCGGTCCCTCCGTTCAGGATTGCCGGGGCCCGACTCCGTAAAGAGCTTCCGCAGCCACTTTCTGCAATCCTTCCGCGACGCGTTCCAGCGAACGGCCGATGAATATCAAATCCGCCACGGAGGCGAGATTGTCCCGGTAATGTTCCGGCAGACGGGCGAATGTTTCCGTCAAGGTCCCGGTTTTCTCCGCCAGGGACGCCAGTCCCGGCGCCAGGGAAGCCAGGGCCGGGGCATCCCATGAAGAGACGGCCTTGTTGACGGCCCTGAACTGTTCGGCCAGCTCCCGGTACACGGGTTCCACCAATCCGGCTTCCCGGAGGCGGGGCCTTTTATTCAGCTTGTTGGCCCTCTTGGCGATGGTGACGGACTCATCCCCCATGCGTTCATAAATGGCGGACAGGCGGATGGAAGCCAGCACCACCCTCAAGTCAGATGCCACCGGGCTGAAAAACGCCAGGAGATGCATCCCTTCCCGGTCCACGGCCATTTCCAGTTCGTCCAGTTCCTCGTCATCGGCAATGGCCTGGTTGGCGGGATCCTCGTCCTGCTGGAGCAGACCGGCAACGGCCAGATCAAGGGCGCTCTGCGCCTTGTAAGCCATTTGCAGCAAATACGTGTTCAGGGAAGTGAGGGCGGCATCAAATTCCCGCAGGGTGTGGGCGTCGTGGTTCATGGTCGGAAATGTTGGTTCGATTGTCGGAGGAAGCCGCCCTGGCGGCATGGTAAAAAATATGCAGCCTGCGCAGGCCGCCGGTCTTCCTCGCGGAAGCGGCAAAACGCCGAGCGGAACAGGAGACTCCGGAAAAGCGGCGGGAACCGGCCCTGCCTGAACATATTGATGGAATCATAAATCGTCTTCTATTGTTAACTGAATCTTCCCGTAATATAATCTTCCGTCTCCTTCATGGACGGATGGGAAAAAATCTTCTCCGTGGAATCAAACTCCACCAGCCTTCCCAGCATGAAAAACCCCGTCAGGTCGGAAACGCGGGTGGCCTGCTGCATGTTGTGCGTCACCACGACGATGGTGAATTTCTCCTTGAGGCGGTGCATCAATTCCTCCACGCGCACCGTGGCGATGGGGTCCAGGGCGGAACAAGGTTCATCCATCAGTAAAATACGCGGCTTGACGGCGATGGAACGGGCGATGCAGAGGCGCTGCTGCTGGCCGCCGGAAAGTCCGTTGGCGGAAGTGTGGAGCCTGTCCTTCACTTCGTCCCACAGGGCGGCATGGCTCAGGCTCTCCTCCACGGCTTCATCCAGAACGGCCCTGTCCCTTACTCCCGCCAGCTTCAAGCCGTAGGAAACATTCTCGTAAATGCTCATGGGGAAGGGATTGGACTTCTGGAAAACCATGCCCACTTCCCGGCGCAGGCGGATCGGGTCCAGGGTGGGGGAAGTCACGTCCACCCCGTCAATGCGGATGGCCCCCCCCGTGACGCGGGCCTCCGGAATGCGGTCATTCATCCGGTTGATGCAGCGCAACAGTGTGGATTTTCCGCAGCCGGACGGCCCGATAAACGCCGTGACACGGTTTTTCGGAATCAATATGTTGACGTTAAAAAGCGACTGTTTGCTGCCGTAACAGAAATCCAGGGAATCCACCTCCACGGCGGTTTGATCGGGTATTGCAGGCGGTAGGCTCATATCTCTGACCATGGCGCGGCTCATCACCGCTGCCCGCATGGTATCGCAAATTCCCCCCGCAATGACCATCCAGGGATTGTGACGATTTCTTAACCTGGCCTTCTTGGCCCATTTCCCGCAACGTTCACCGGATTTGGAATCCGTTGGTTTTCAATCAACAGAGTAAATTAATACAACAGACTAAAAATAAATTATTTGGTCTTTTCAACAGAGATAGGGTTATTCCTTGTTTCCCTATATGGCAGCCCTAGACTGGTAAAAACAGGGGAGTTGCCAGAAGCCGTGCATGGCATTTTTTCCCGAGGATTTTCCAATCTTCCACCAATATCCATGAACACAAAACCTTCTACGAAACGCTCTGTCCGACACGTCAGCAAGGGATTCGCACTCATTGCCACCATCACCTTGATGATGCTCCTGGCCCTCCTGAGCGTCGGCCTTCTTACCATCGCATCATCACAGGTGCGCATCTCTGAGAAACAGCTCTTCGCTGCTGAGGCCAAGTCCCTGGCCAGATTCTCCCTGGAAGTTTCCCTGGGACAGCTCCAGTGCGAGCTGGGACCCGACCAGCGCGTTTCCGCCAACTCCGGCATTCTTTCTTCCGGCACCAGCGAAGGAAGTTCCCCCTATATTCTGGGCGCCTGGAACAGCTGGGACACCTGGCTCAACAGGAATAATTCCTCAGGCATGGACATCGCTTCCACCTACGATACGGGCAGAAGCTCCATGTTCCGCCGCTGGCTGATTTCCGACCCCGACCTGCGCAGGCTCAGCACCCTGGAAGCCGGAAAAAACCTTCTGGGGCAAAAGTCTGCTTCCAACCGCAGTTTCCGCAGCGTCTGCCTGCTGGGCCCCGGCACCGTAGGAACCCCGGCGGGGGCCCGGAACCAGGATAAAAAGGAAATCCATGTCCGCCCTGTACGCGTGGACGATTCTTCAAAGAATACGGGGCTGAAAAAGAATGCCAACACCCGCAAGTACATTGCCTGGTGGATTACGCCGGAAAACCAGAAGGCGCGCATCAATCTGATGCCTCATGCTTCCCAGGAAAGCACCGACCCGCTGACCGTGCTGCGTTCCACCTGGGACACCCCCGGCCCGGATCTGGACACCCTCAATATGACTTCATTGATGCCGTCGGGGTCCGGTGGCGACATGTCGGAAGTCAGGAAGCTGATCTCCCGTGACACGCTTCTTGCCAACAGCA
>NZ_KQ971080.1:7593-149548 GCF_001580195.1 Akkermansia sp. KLE1798 | reverse complement strand
GCCGTGTTGGCGTGCCGAGAAGTCTACTAAAACACACCTGTTTGTCAATATATTTTGAACCAAAAATTATCCGAACTGCTTTCCAAGTTAGAAACGTCCATCCGTAATATTCTAATAATGAATAAAATGCGTTTTTGTCATACTTCTTTTTCCACTCGTCATTTTTTTGAACATTCTCCTTTTCCTCCCTTTCCCATGCCTTTCTTCCCTCCTTGCCGCATGGTTGGAGAAACAGACGGCATCCGGCGCCATCTCCCCATGGGCATGGATGGCTTCCGCGTTTGCCTGGGCTGATTTATTTTCCCTGATTGCGTGATTGTTATTAAAAAAGTTGCTTATATAAGCTGACGCGTCCCTGCAGGGATCATGGCGTTTTCCCCTGTTGCGACCCTGCTGTTTTCAAAGGTCAGATTGCCCAGGTCAATAGCAACAGTTCCATTGTTTCTCCTGTGGAGAAAAAGGAATGAGGAGATATGAAACCCATGCACGTCCTTCTCTCTCCGCGCTACCCAATAAACAGGGGCGCAGCCTAACGCTGCGCCCCTGTCCGCTTCCGGATCACGCCGGAAATACAGGCTTTTCAGTTATTTCTTTTCCTTGGTAAAGTCAAGCTTGCCTCCCTTTTCCCGAACCACGATTTCCGTCCCTTCCGGGAAGTCTCCTTCCAGGAGTTTAAGGCTGAGGGGGTCCAGCAGGTCGTGCTGGATGGCACGCTTGAGGGGGCGGGCTCCATAGACGGGATCAAAGCCGTGGTCCGCTACCAGGGCCGTAGCCTCCGGAGTCATGCGCAGGAACAGGCCCTTGGCTTCCAGACGCTTGCGGACACGCTGAAGCTGAATGTCCACAATGCCCTTGAGTTCTTCCGCCGTCAGCCGGTCAAAGATGATGATTTCATCAATGCGGTTCAGGAATTCCGGGCGGAAGTGGCCCCGCAGGGCTTCCATCGCCTTGGCTTCGCGCTGTTCCGCGTTGATTTCATTGAGGATGTACTGGCTGCCGATGTTGGACGTCATGATGATGACCGTGTTGCGGAAGTCCACCGTACGTCCCTGCCCGTCCGTAATGCGGCCGTCGTCCAGAACCTGGAGAAGCACGTTGAAAACGTCCGGATGGGCCTTTTCAATTTCATCAAACAGAATCACGCAGTAGGGACGGCGCCGCACGGCTTCGGAAAGCTGGCCGCCTTCTTCGTAGCCCACGTATCCGGGAGGAGCCCCGATGAGCCGGGCTACGGAGTGTTTTTCCATGTATTCGGACATGTCTATCCGGATCATGGCGTTTTCATCGTCAAAGAGGAATTCCGCCAGCGCCTTGCTGAGTTCCGTCTTGCCCACGCCCGTGGGCCCCAGGAACATGAAGGAGCCGATGGGCCTGTTTTCATCCTGAAGCCCCGCACGGGCACGGCGCACGGCGTCAGACACGGCCTTGACCGCCTGCTTCTGCCCGATGACGCGGGCTCCGAGGCGTTCCTCCATGTGGACGAGCTTGGCGCGTTCCCCTTCCTGCAGGCGTGCGGCGGGAATGCCGGTCCAGGTGGCGACCACCTTGGCGATGTCCGCCTCCGTGACTTCCTCCTTCAGCAGGCCTCCGTCCGCCTTCTGCATCTTGTTGAGTTTTTCCTTTCCCTCCGCCAGGGCCCGTTCGGCCTCCGGCAGTTCTCCGTAAGTGATTTCAGACGCACGTGTCAAGTCGCCCATCCGCTTGGCCCGTTCGCTTTCAATCTTGAGGGCCTCTATTTTTTCCTGTTCCACGCGGACGGCGTCCAGCGCGGCTTTTTCACTCTTCCACTGGGCAATCATCGAACCGGATTTTTCCTTCAGGTCAGCCAGTTCCTTGGTGATCTTTTCCAGACGGGCCTTGCTGTCCGCGTCTTCCTCCTTCGCGAGCGCCTGCCGCTCCATTTCGAGCTGCATGGTTTCGCGTTCAATCTGGTCAATTTCCGAAGGCATGGAGTCCAGTTCAATCTTGAGCCGGGCGGCGGCCTCGTCCACCAGGTCCACCGCCTTGTCGGGCAGGAACCGGTCGGAAATGTAGCGGTCGGAAAGAGTGGCGGCGGCCACGATGGCGGCATCCGTGATGCGCACGCCGTGATGCACTTCATACCGTTCCTTTAATCCGCGCAGAATGGCAATCGTATCCTCCACGCTGGGTTCCGCCACCATGACGGGCTGGAACCGGCGTTCCAGGGCGGCATCCTTTTCAATGTACTTGCGGTATTCGTCCAGCGTCGTCGCGCCGATGGTACGCAGTTCGCCGCGCGCCAGGGCGGGCTTGAGCAGGTTGGACGCATCCACGGCCCCTTCGCTGGCGCCCGCTCCCACAATGGTGTGCAGTTCGTCAATAAAGAGGATGATTTCACCGTTGGATTCCGTCACTTCCTTCAGGAAGGATTTCAGGCGTTCTTCGAATTCCCCGCGGTACTTGGCCCCGGCAAGCATGGACCCGATGTTCAGGGACACGATGCGCTTGTTGCGCATGCTTTCCGGAACGTCGCCGTTCACGATGCGGCGCGCCAGACCTTCCGCAATGGCGGTCTTCCCTACGCCGGGCTCGCCGATGAGCACGGGATTGTTCTTGGTTCTGCGGGAAAGGATCTGGAGCACGCGGCGGATTTCCGTGTCACGGCCGATCACCGGGTCGATTTTTCCGGCGCGGGCGCGGGCCGTCAGGTCCGTGCCGTATTTTTCCAGCGTCTGGTACTTGCCTTCCGGATTGTCGTCCGTAACGCGCTGGTTGCCGCGCACTTCCTTCATGGCGGCCAGATAATTGTCCTTGGTCAGGCCGAACGTGTCGGTCAGCTGGTGCACCTTGTTCTGCGTGTCCAGGGCGCCCAGCATGAAATGTTCCACACTGAGGTAGTCGTCCTTGAGCTTTTTGCGCTCTTCCTCCGCGGCCTGCATCACGGTAGCCAGGTCACGGCCTATCTGCGGCTGTGTGGAAGCTCCGCTCTGGGTGGGTTCATGGGCCACTTCACTCTTTGCGGCCTGGAGGAGAAGTCCCGGATCACAGGACGCCTTGCGGAGAATGGGAGGCAGAATACCGCCTTCCTGCTCCAATAACGCCACCAGAACATCCAGAGAAGAGATTTCCGGCTTTCCCAGCCGCCCCGCGGCCTGCTGCGCCTGCATCAGCGCTTCTTGAAATTTTGTTGTTAGATTATTAAGCATGGTATGTTGGTGTTTTAGACATAAGAATGGTCCCAACCGTTGAATAGGTAAACAAGATTTTTCCTGTTATCTAAAAATTTATCTCCGGAAATCTTACTATGTCGTTGCCATGGACTGCTTCTTTTCATAAATTGAATTCTTTCTTTCCCATTACCTTTTACTCAACATCACAATGACCTCTTTTTTCCCCTCGCTTGCCTGCTCCGTTCTGTTCCTGGCTCCCATGCCCGTTTTCTCCAAGGAAATGCCTTCCCCGTACCCGGCCCCTGAATCCGGGCTGCGCCTGACTCCTCCGGAATCACCGGCTCCCCTCCTGAATGAACCGCGGCTCTTCGGAGCCCGTCCCGGTTCTCCCATCCAGTTCTCCGTCTGCGCCAGCGGAGAACGCCCCATGAGCTTCGCCGCCGCCAAACTTCCTCCAGAGCTGAAGCTGGACAAGGAAACCGGCATCATCACAGGTAAAATCAGCCGCCCGGGAGTTTATTCCTTTCCCGTGCAGGCAAGCAACAGCCACGGCAAAACACAAGGAACCATCACCATCCGCATCGGGCAGGAAATATGCCTGACGCCTCCCATGGGCTGGAGCAGCTGGTATTCCTACAGCGGCGGCGTAAGCCAGGAAAACATCCTGAAAACCGCCCGTCTGCTCGTAAATTCCGGGCTGGCCCGGTACGGCTACAGCTACGTCAACATTGACGATTGCTGGCAGGGCGCCAGAGGCGGCAAGTACCGCGCCATCCAGCCCAACAAGCGCTTTCCGAACATGAAGGCCATGTGCAATGAAATCCACAGCCTCGGACTCAAGGCGGGGATTTATTCCTCTCCGTGGATGGGCACTTATGCCGGCTACATAGGCGGTTCTTCCCCCAATCCCCAGGGAGACTATTCCTCCCTGGCCCTTCCGGAAAACAAACGTCCGCAACCCGACCAGTTGTTTGGCGCCTGCCCGGGATCCAAACAACTGGGAGCCACCAAGGTCGGCCCCGTATGGATGGTTACCCAGGATGCCCGGCAGTGGGCGGAATGGGGGTTCGATTACGTGAAGATGGACTGGTACCTGATCGACGTACCTAATACGGAGAGAATCGCCTCAGACTTGAAAAAAAGCGGCAAGGACATTGTCCTGAGCGTCTCCAACTCCACCCCGTTTGAAATTGCCGGTCCCATCAGCAAAATAACCAACGTATGGCGCACTACCGGAGATATTGAAGACCATTGGGGCAGCTTGAAAAAAATCGCTTCCTCCCAGGGGAAGTGGCAGCCTTACACCAGGCCGGGACACTGGAATGACCCCGACATGCTCCAGATCGGCCGGCTGGGCAAAGTCGGGCGTGCGAACACCACTTTCGAACCCACCCGGCTGACTCCGGATGAACAATATTTCCAAATGTCCTTCTGGTCCATCATGTCCGCCCCCCTGATCATTTCATGCGATCTGGAGCATCTGGACGATTTTACCCGGGGCCTCCTGTGCAACAGGGAAGTGATTGCCGTCAACCAGACATTTTACGGACCTGCGGAAAAGGTCTTATCCGCCAATGATTGCGAAGTATGGGTCAAACCATTGGACGGCAACCGGCGCGCCATCGGCTTCTTCAATACGGGCAACCAGCGCCGGACTGTCAAGGTGCCGCTTTCCCTCCTCAAATTGAAATCTCCGCAAAACGTCCGGGACTTGTGGAAACAGGAAGATGCCGGCACCGTCCGGCAGGAAATGAATGTGGAACTTAACCCGCACGGGGCGTCCCTGTTCCTTTTGGACGGCAAAAAATAAGAGGGTGCCGGTTCATCCTCGAATACCATCCTGCAAATGACAAGCGCCCGGGGACCGGAAAAAGACGCGGAGCCAAGGCGCCGGCCAAAACCGGGCGATTTCTCCGCAGGGGTATTTTCCGGACCGGGGCGCTTGTTGCTCCCTGCCGCTAACTGCGGGGCAATTTATCCAGGGCGGCGTTCAAAGTCATCACGTTAATCACGTTTTCCCCCAGAATGCCTCCACTGATGAAATGTTCGGCCACCGTCTTCCGGATTTTTTCCGGGTCCTCTCCCCGGGCGGCGGCAACACGATTCACCTGGAATTCCGCCGCCTTCGGTGAGATGAAGGACTCCAGGCCGCTGCCGGACGCAAAAAGCAGGTCCGCCGGAACGGGCGTCCCCTGCGGCAGGCCGTGGGCCTTCAGCAGCGCTGCCTTGCGTTCCGCCACTGTTTTCACCAGCTCTGCGGAAGTCCAGGAAAGGTTGCTGGCTCCGGAAGGCATGGTGGCGTAGTCTCCGGCGGAAGGCCTGGGCCAGAAATATTTGGCGGAAGTAAAGGGCTGGGCGATGAGCTCCGACGCGATGACTTCCCCCTGCTCATTCCGGATCAGGGAGCCATGCGCCTGATGGGGGAATACGGCCAGGCTGACGAGTGTGACGGCCGCGGGATAAATGCCGCCGGTGATGACGGCCAGCGCCAGGAAAAGGCGCAGATTGGGAAATGTCCATTTCATAATAATTCGACAGGTTGGGTTTTGATTGTTCAGACGAGGTGCAGGGCCGTGACGGCCATGTCAATGAGCTTGATGCCGATGAAAGGCGCAATCAGGCCTCCGACGCCGTAGATGAGGATATTGCGTTTCAGCAGGGAGGCGGCCCCGGACGGACGGTAGGAAACCCCCTTCAAGGCCAGCGGGATCAATGCCACAATGATCAGGGCATTGAAAATAACGGCGCTGAGAATGGCGCTCTGCGGAGAATGCAGCCCCATGACGTTCAGTGCGGAAAGAGGGCCGTTGACCATGCCGTCAGCAACAAACAGCCCCGCGAACATGGCGGGAATGATGGCGAAGTATTTGGCCACATCATTGGCAAAGGAGAAGGTCGTCAGCGCACCGCGGGTGATCAGCAGCTGCTTGCCGATCTCCACGATCTCGATCAATTTGGTCGGGTTGCTGTCCAGGTCCACCATGTTGCCCGCCTCCCGGGCGGCCTGCGTGCCGGTATTCATCGCCACGCCCACGTCGGCCTGGGCCAGGGCGGGCGCGTCGTTGGTGCCGTCTCCAGTCATGGCTACCAGATGGCCAGCCGCCTGCTCCTGCCGGATGCGCGCCAGCTTCATTTCCGGCGTGGCTTCCGCCATGAAATCATCCACCCCGGCCTCCGCCGCAATGGAAGCGGCGGTCAGGGCATTGTCCCCCGTCACCATGACGGTGCGTATGCCCATGGCCCGGAGATGGGCGAAGCGTTCCTTGATGCCTCCCTTGACAATGTCTTTCAGATAAATGACGCCCAGCACGTCCCTTCCTCTGGCTACAACCAGCGGAGTTCCCCCTGCGCGGGCTACGTTCTGCACGGTCATCTCCACCTCCTGCGGGAAAGTCCCGCCCTGCTCCTTCACCCACTGCGCCACGCTTTCCGCCGCACCTTTGCGGATGGAGACGGCCGGCTGGCCGTCATGCCCGGCAATGTCCACGCCGCTCATGCGCGTGGAGGCGGAGAACGGGACAAAGGCGACATGGTCGGCATCCATGTGGCTTCCCCGGATGCCGAACAGCTTCTTGGCCAGTACGACGATGCTGCGGCCTTCCGGCGTTTCATCGGACAGGGAGGCAAGCTGGGCGGCTTCCGCCAGCTTCTGTTCCTCCACGCCGGGAGCGGGCAGGAATTCATTCGCCATGCGGTTGCCGAAGGTGATGGTGCCGGTCTTGTCCAGCATCAGCACGTCGATGTCCCCGGCCGCTTCCACGGCACGGCCCGACGTAGCCAGCACATTCCGGCGCACCAGACGGTCAATGCCGCTGATGCCGATGGCGCTCAGCAGGCCGCCGATCGTCGTTGGAATCAGGCACACCATCAGGGAGACCAGAACCGGCAGGGAAATATGGCCATCCGCATGGAAACCGAGCTCCCGCGCGGAATCCTCAATGTACCCGGCCATGGCTGGCAGGGAAAACACCACGGCAATGAAAACGATGGTCAGCGCCGCCAGCAGAATGCCCAGCGCGATTTCATTGGGCGTCCTTTGACGGCTGGCGCCTTCCACCATGGCAATCATGCGGTCCAGGAAGGTATTGCCCGGCTCCGCCGTGATGCGGATGACAATGCCGTCGCTGATCACGCGGGTGCCGCCCGTCACGGCGCTGCGGTCGCCGCCGCTTTCCCGGATGACCGGGGCGGATTCACCGGTAATGGCGGACTCGTCCACGCTGGCAATGCCTTCAATCACTTCGCCGTCAAGCGGAATGACGTCCCCTGCCTCGCACAGCACCTTCTGTCCCTTGCGCAGTTCGGAAACGGAAACGATTTCCTCCGTTCCCTTGTCCGTCAGCAGGCGGGCGTTGACGTACACGCGCATTTTTTTCAGAGCGTCCGCCTGGGCCTTTCCACGCCCTTCCGCCCATGCTTCCGCAAAATTGGCGAACAGGACCGTGAACCAGAGCCAGAGCGTGATTTGCAGGGTAAAGCTGAAAGGCTGCCCCGCGGCCACGTCCCTGACAAGGACGATAGTGGAGATCAGGGCGCCCAGGGCCGTGACAAGTATCACAAAGTTTTTGGACAGGGCGCGCGGATCGAACTTGCGCAATGCGTCCCGGAAAGCCGTTTTCAGCATGGCCTTGTCGCACCAGAATTTATTTTTCTTTTCTTCTCTCATCATCTTGAAATTTGAATTGTTGGCAAATACGCCTTACAGCACGCTTCCCGAATACAGGAGCAAATGCTCCAGAATGGGCCCCAGAGCCAGAGCCGGGAAAAAGGTGAGGGCGCCTACGATCAGCACGACGGCCACCAGCAGGATCATGAACATCAGGTTGTCCGTCGCCATGGTGCCCTGGGCGGGCGGGGCGGTCTTTTTGGACACCATGCTCCCGGCAATGATCATCACCGGAATAATGGCGCCGAAACGGGCCAGCAGCATCGCCAGGCCGCCCAGCAGGGAATAGAACGGCGTATCGCCCACAGACAGTCCCGCGAAGGCGCTGCCGTTGTTCCCGGCCTGGGAGCCGAAGCAGTACAGGATTTCCGTCAGCCCGTGGGGACCGGCATTGCAGATGGATTCCCGCCCCACCTCCGTAGCGGCCGCCAGGCCGCTCATGGCCAGGACGGCAATGCCGGGCAGCAGGACGCCCACCATGGACCACCGCACTTCCCGCGCTTCAATCTTTTTGCCCAGGAATTCGGGCGTGCGGCCCACCATCAGCCCGCACAGGAACACGGTAATCATGGCAAACATCAGCATGCCGTACAAACCGCAGCCCAGCCCCCCGAAAATCACTTCCCCCAGCAGCATGTTGAACAGGGCGATGCCGCCGGCCAGCGGAGACATGCTGCAGTGCATGCAGTTCACGGAACCGTTGGAAGAAGCGGTAGTGGCTACGGACCACAGGGAACTGTTCGTGATGCCGAGGCGCACTTCCTTCCCTTCAAGCATTTCCAGGCCGGGGAACAGCGGGTTCCCGGCGTGCTCCGCCCACTGGGACAGGCCAATGGTCGTTACAAGCAGAAGCATCATGGCTCCGAAGATTATCCAGCCCTGTTTCCTTTTCCCGATCATCACGCCGTAGGCGTACGGACAGGCGCAGCCGATCAGCAGGAGGGAGAGCATTTCAATCATGTTGCTGAATGGCGTGGGATTTTCAAACGGATGCGTACTGTTGTTCCCAAAGAAACCGCCGCCGTTCGTCCCAAGCTGCTTGATCGCCACCTGGGAGGCCGCCGGACCGTTGGGAATCACCTGCTCCACGCCGTCCATGCCAGCCACGGTCGTGGGGCCGTCAAAGGACTGCACCACCCCCTGGGATACCAGCAGGAGTGCGACGACAACGGAAATGGGAATCAGGAAATACAGGGTGCTCCGCGTCAGGTCCGCCCAGAAATTGCCCAGAGTGGAAGCACACTTCCTCTTCAGGCCGCGGATCAGGGCGGCCATGACGGCAATCCCCGTGGCGGCACTGACAAAGTTCTGCACGGAAAGCCCGGTCATTTGGACGAAATAGCTGATGCCTTCCGGCCCTTCCCCGGAATAGAACTGCCAATTCGTATTGGTCATGAAGCTGACTGCCGTATTGAAAGCAATGTCCCACCTCATGTTTTCCGTACCGGCGGGATTCAGCGGCAGCCACTTCTGGCACAGCAGGGAAAGGAACAGAATGAGAAATCCGGCGGCATTGAATAAAAGAACGGCGGCCAGATATTTTTTCCAGTCCATTTCCCGGGAAGGATCCACGCCGGCCACACGGTAGGCGCAGCGCTCCACGGGCCCCAGGAACCGGGAAAACCAGGTCGGCTCTCCCTGTAAAACATTCGCCAGCCACTTCCCGAGCAACGGGGTGAAGGCGACCAGTATGCCTATGAATAGGATAATGATGAACAAGTCGTGTGAGGACATAACGCAACTCTATACGCATTCCCGGAATTCCGGGTAGTTAACAAAGGGTTTCCGGACATTAAGAAATAATTAAAATCCCGCCCGGAAGCCCGTCTCTCCTGCCGTCAGAACACCCATCAGAACTCCATGCCCAGACGGAACCCCATCCAGAATTCGTCTCCGGCGCGCCGGCGGTGAAGCACCGTAAGCGCCTGGGAATAATTGACGGAGCAGGAAAGGAAATAATGCTCCGCAAACTTCCAGGTCACGCCCAGGCTCCAGTCAATGCAGTTGGAACCGTCGTCGTAATCCACATTATAGCCCCCGTTGTAACCGTACCGGACCAGCGGCGTCACAGTCACGTTCTCCATGGGAGACCATTCCATCTGTACAAAGACACTGTAATAGGATTCAAAATCCTGATGCTCCACTTTCACCTGGGTTTCCACGCCTGCGGTGAGCCAGTCCGCTACCGTGTAGGAAACGGTCAGGGCGGGATTGGCCACATTGTAATCCTGCGTGAAATAGAACTGGTGTTCGTACCAGGGATTGACAGTCCAGCCACCCAGGTTCCAGGCATAGCCCAGTACCAGGTCCAGTTCATCGTAATTGGCGGAATCCCCCCCGGCATACCAGGCGCCAAGCGTAAAATCCTTCCAGGAAATGCCGGGAGCCACCTCCCAAATGCCGCTGTGCGGCAGACAATCCAGCCCTTCCGTCACGTACTTGCTGGACCATCCGGCGGAAAGGGAAAAGGACCAGTCCCTGTCCGTGGAAGGGATCATGGCCTGCTGTACTTCCGCCAGGGAGGATATGGACCTGGCGGCGACTTCTTCCCCCCGGCAAACGTTTCCTGTCATCATAGCGCAGCCCAGGGCTGCCGCTCCTATCTTCATTGCGGTGTATTTAATCTTCATAAAACGTATCGAATACGTCCTGAATACTACACAGCCTATTGACCCGCGTTAAGTTAAGCCATGCTCTCCAACCGTTAGGAAAAAATATATTTCCGGCAGTGCGGAATCCGGAGCCGCGTCTCCTCCCTGCCGACGGAAATGGAAAAAGCTTATTCCGCTCCGTCCGCCGCAATCCTGTATCCCAGACCTGACTCCGCGCGGATGATGCGGTTTTCCGGATCGGAATCTCCCAGTTTCTGGCGCAGGTGGGCAATGTGGACCCGCAGGTAATGCGTATCCTCCTCATGCCGGGGCCCCCAGATTTCACGGAGAAGCTGGCGGTGGGTCATCACTTTGCCCTGGTGCAGCAGGAGCAGGCGCAGGATATCATACTCCTTGGCGGTCAGGTGAACTTCCTCCTTCCCCTTTTCCACGCGCCTGGAGCTCAGGTCCACCACCACGGAACCCAGCCGGAACACGGAAGGCTCCCTCTCCGGACGGCCCCGGCGCAGCATCACACGCAGGCGCGCCAGCAGTTCCCTGCCGCTGAACGGCTTGGTCAGGTAATCGTCCGCCCCGGCATCCAGGGCAGCCACCTTCTCGTCCTCCCGGTCCCAGGCCGTCAAAATCAGAATGGGAACCTGCGTCCATTCCCGGAGCTGCGTCAACACTTCCAGTCCGGTAATGTCCGGAAGTCCCAGGTCCAGAATAATGGCATCCGGCCGTTTCAGGGCCGTCTCGCTCAGCCCCAGCTGCCCGGTTTCACACTCCCGGACATGGTAGCCCGCTCCGGACAGGGTCAGCTTCAGCAAACGGCGTATCTGCCGTTCGTCATCAATAATCAGAATATCTGGAGGAATGTCGGTCATCTTTTCTAAAGCCGGAGTTTTATTCTTCAGGTACCTCGCCGTGTTCTACGAGGGGGAGCGTCAGACGAAAACAGGTTCCGGAGGAAACGGGTACCAAAGAAACGGACCCGCCCTGCACCTCCATGAACCCCCGCACAATGGAAAGCCCCAGGCCCAGCCCGCCGACGCGCGTTGTGCGGAAGCGCTCAAAAACATTCTCCGCCTGCTCCGCGGGAATTCCCGGTCCCAGGTCGTGCACATCCAGCCAGACCTGGCCGCGGACGGAATCAATCCCGCCCTTCAATGTCACGGGCGTTCCGCCGGGCGTGTGCACGCAGGCATTCAGCAGCAAATTGACCAGTACCTGTTCCATCAGGGAAAAATCCGCCTTCACCAGCGGATAATCCGGCGGCAGGGCAACGGAAACGGGATGGTCCCGGCGCGCTTCCCTGGTAGCGGCCATCGCTCCTTCAATCACGTCCCCCAGATCGCACCAGTCCAGTTTTGGTTTCAGCGCTCCGGACTCCAGGCGGCTGACATCCAGCAAATTCTTCACCAGACGGCGCAGGCGGCGCGCGGCCAGCAGAATTTCCGCATACTCTTCCCGTTCCTCCGGTGCGGAGGCGGTGCTGGCCGCCAGCTTCTCGCAGCCTCCCTCAATCACGGCCAAAGGCGTCTTGAACTCATGGGAAACGCTGTCCAGCAGGGAACGGTGCAGTTTTTCCGACTCTTCCATGAGCCGCGCCCGCGTCCGTTCCGCCCGCAATTCCTCCCGTTCCAGCGCCATGGCCAGCTGTGCGCCCATGCTCTCCAGCAAATCCTTCTGACCCGCCGTCAGGCGGTCCTTTCCTTCCGCCCTCACGCCCAGCACGCCCATGCAGTGTTCCCCGGACATCATGGGCAGGTAAAACCCTTCCGCTACCGGAAGCGTATCCGTAAACCTGCCTGCGGGGCGGCGGTGCTCCAGACACCAGGCTGCCACGCTCCATTCCTTGTCATCCATGGGAAAGGCTCCGCCGGACTCCCACAGCTCCAGGCCACGCGCCCCTTTCCCGGGCGTCATGGCGGCCATGAGCACCCCCATGATCTGGCTCATCTGTCCCAGGGCAACGGAAATCAGGGAAGGCGCATCCGCAGCGAAGGCAATGGCCCGCGAATACAGGAACAGCGCATTGGTCTTCTTCTCCCGTTCACGTTCCTCCTGCTCGCGGATCCTCAGACGGGAAGTAAGTCGCCCCGTGGAAAGAGCCACCAGAAAAAAGAAAAGACACATCAGGGCGTCCTCCAGCCGTTCTATCTTGAACGTCATGACCGGAGGAATGAACAAAAGGTTCCACAACAGGGCGCTCAGCGCGGCGGCCATCAGCATGGCCCAACGGGAACGGATGAAAAAACCCAGGCCCACGACTCCCGCCAGATACAGGAACCCGGGAGCGAAATAGCCGGTAAACGATGCAATCAGCAGGCCGATTCCGGTCACGGCCGCCGTCACGCCTGCGGCCAGCCAGTAATCCCGGCCACATCTTCCCGCTTCACGGTGCCAGCTCCTCCACCGGTTCCTCCCCGGTCCGGGAGCCGCGGGAACCACATAAATGTCGATCTGGTCGCTTCCCTTCACCAACTTGTCCACCAGGGACAAGGGCCGCACCAGCCCCCAGAGGTAGGTTTCCTGCGGTTTGCCCACCACGATCTGGCTCACGTTCCGTAAAAAAGCCATGCGGAGCAGCGTCTCCGCCAAATCGGAACCGGGCATCACGATCACTTCCGCTCCCAGCCGCCGCGCCAGTTCCAGATTGGCGTCCAATCTCTGCTGCTGTTCCGGGGACAGCGGGGCACCCGTGTCAACGGAAAGAGCAATCCACGGAGCATTCAGGGCATACGCCATGCGCCGCGTCCAGCGCACCAGCCGGGCGGAAAAAGGGCTGGGGCCCACGGCCACCATCAGCCGTTCCCCGCTGCGCCAGATGGAATGGTCCCCGGAAATGGTGCGTACCTCCGTCAGCTCATGATCCACCTTCTCCGCCATGATACGCAGGGCCAGCTCCCGCAAAGCCATCAGGTTGGACTCCTTGAAAAAATTGTCCAGCGCGGCGGAAGCCTGCGGCGCGCCGTATACCTTCCCCTCCCGCAGGCGGGCGCGCAGTTGGTCGGGGGCAATGTCCACCAGCTGAATGCAATCCGCCTCCGCCAGCACGGAATCCGGCACGGTCTCCTGCACGGGAGCGGCCGTGATGTCATGCACGGTATCCGCCCGGCTTTCCAGATGCTGCACGTTCAGAGTGGTATAGACGTCAATGCCCGCAGCCAGAAGCTCCTCCACATCCTGATAACGTTTTTTATGGCGCAGGCCGGGCACGTTCGTGTGCGCCAGCTCGTCTATCAGGATAAGCCGGGGCTTCAGGCGCAGCGCCTCCTCCAAATCAAATTCCTCCATCTCCACGCCGCGGTAAACCGTCTTTTTCATGGGAAGGCGCGGCAGCCTGCCGATCAGCCGCATCGTGTCCTCCCGGCCATGGGACTCCGCCACACCGATGATCACCTCCACCCCCTTGTCCGCCGCCTGGATGGCGGCCTCCAGCATGGCATACGTCTTTCCCACGCCCGGAGCCATGCCGAAGAAAATTTTCAACAGGCCACGGCCCGGACGGGATTCCTTCCTCCGGATGGAGGCCAGAATTCTGTCCGCCCGCTGGCTGTCCGAGTGCACTTCTGAAAACATGGAAAAAGGGGGAAGGAGTGATGGCCTCCTCAACAATGGATTCATGTTAGAGGAACTCTGTTCGCAGCACAAATAAAACAGACCAGAACAACCGTTAAAATTTTATTAATTTTCCCCCTCCCTTTTCTATTTTTGTTCTCATTTCCCGTCCTTTCTGCTATCAGGCATTTTTAAAAGTTTTTCTTTCCTTTCTCATGATGAACACTTTCCAGACCCTCCGCCGCACCTTCATTTCCGCCGCCGTCCTGTTTTTCCTGTGCCTGGGCACCGGCATGACGAGGGGAGCAGACGAGGCCGTTTCCGAAAATTTTGATTCATTTCCGACGGGCGGCTTCACCACCCTGGCCACCGCTCTGGGGACCATGACAGCGGAAAGCGGCCACGCCGCCATTGCTGACAACCGTTATTCCTCCCTGCCCAACTGCATGCGGCTGATAGGCCAGGGCGCCGGAACCAAAAGCACAGCCACACTGACGTTGCCTTCCCCCCTGGCGGCCAGGAAAATTCTTTCACTGACGGGGGAACGCTGGACGCGCGATAGTCCCTTTTCTTTCACCATTCATGCCGCGGACCAGGAAGGGAATGAAACGCTGGCCGTGGACGGTTCCTCCCTGCAAACGGGAAACAGCCCCATGACCCAGCAAGTGCAGGGAGTTCTCCCGTCCGGGACCGTCCGCCTTATTTTCCGCTGTGAAGCTCCTGCCAATACGGGTGTTCTTTTCGATGATCTGGTCCTTTCTCCCTTCCAGCCCTTTTCCAGCGCCGCAGAAGCATGGCCGGCCATGATCCGCATGGAGGCCAACGGCATTCTCCGCTTTTCCCTGACGAACGTCCCCGCCTCCTATGCCGGCATGGCCGTCACCGTGGACATGAGCCCGTCCGACGACCTGGCAGACATTGAAAGCGTATCCCTTTACACCGGAGACGCCAACAGCATTTACTCCGCTCCCGCCTATGGAGCCAGCGGCCACGGCGCCATGAGCTCCAGGGGCGTCCTCGCCAGCCCGGCCCAGCCTCCGGCTGCCGTCATGACTTTTCCCGTCACCCCGGGGGCTCTCGTTGACGGGCAGCAATACTATTTCTGGGTCAGCGTCAAGCTCAAGGATTCCGCCAGCATGGACCATAAAGTGGGCGCCAGAATCGCCTCCATCACTGTGGACGGGCAAACAGACGATTTTGCCGACGGAGTGACGGCCAGGCAGCGGATAGGCTATGCCATCGCCAAGGCGAACGATCCTGTTTACGGAGGCCCCACGGAAGGAAAGACCTCCAGAAAATTCCGCATTCCGGGCATCGTGCGCGCGAAGAACGGCGACCTCGTCTCCGTCTTCGACATCCGCTACGACGGCCGCAACGATATGCAGGCCAATATCGATACGGGTTGCAGCCGCTCCACAGACAACGGCCGCACCTGGACGCCCGTCCACGTGGCCGTCAACTTCAACCCTACGGGGGAGGCCGCCAACGATTACAATGCCGGCTACGGCGTCAGCGACCCCTGCATCCTGGTGGATGAAGTCAACGGAACCCTGTGGCTGGCCGGCATCGCCAGGCACGGGCTTGCCTCCTCCAAGGCCAACGTGGATGTGGAAAGCCTGGAAACCGTCCAATACGTGGTGGCATGCAGTACGGACAACGGCCAGACGTGGGGTTCCATTGATCCGGATACCGGGAAGTTTGTAAAAACGAAGCCCAGGAGCATCAACAAGGATATCAAGAACAAGGCCTGGAAGTCCTTCTTCCAGGGTCCGGGCCACGGCATCACCATGAAAAAGACGGTCAACGGCGTGCGCCCCATCGTCTTCCCTTCCCAGATATGGACGGGAAGCAGCGGCACGGGCACTCCCCAGTCCTGCATCATTTACTCCCTGGACCGCGGACAAACCTGGATCAGCGAGGACACCGGCAAATCCGGCACGCTGGGCATTGGCGCCAGCTCCAGCGAATGCGTGGTCACGGAACTCAGCGACGGCCGCCTGATGCTTAACGCCCGCAATGAAAACAAGAGCGGCTACCGGAAAATCTTCACCACGGATGACATGGGCAAGACGTGGACGCCCCATGCCACCAACCTGAACTCCCTGCCGGAACCGGCTGCCTGCCAGGCCAGCCAGCTGGCCGTGGAAAACTCCGGAAATATCAGCAGGGCCCTTCTTTTTTCCAACCCCAGTAAAACTGCGGCCCCGCGCGCCCTGATGACCCTCAAGGCCTCCTTTGACGAAGGCTCCACATGGCCCTCCGGCAGCCAGGTTCTTTACGATTCCCGCCCCTCCTCCGGCTATTCCGACATCTGCGAAACGGGGGACGGCCACATCGGCGTGCTTTATGAAGGGCTCAATGGGGATGAAAACATCTTTTTCCTGCGCATTCCGTATGAAGAATTCCTGCCTTCCCTGGACGTTCCCGCCACGGGACAGATCATCCGCGTGGGAGCGGAGGGAACAACGGCGGCCACATTCACCGTCTCCAGCGACGCTTCCTGGACAGCCACCTCCTCCGCAGGCTGGATAACCGTCTCCCCCTCTTCAGACTCCGGAAACGGCACGGTCACCTACAGCGTGGACCGCTGGGAAGGAGCGGGAGAACGCACGGGAACCATCACCATCTCCGTTCCCGGCATCCAGCCGGCCGTCATTACTATCATCCAGTCCGGCAGGGAGCCTTCTCTCACCTTTTCCCCTCCCATCCTCATTCTTCCCAAAAACGGAGGAACAGCCGTTTTCTCCGTCACCTGTGACGCTGCGTGGAACGTATCCAAAACGGCGGCCTGGCTGGACATCACCGGAACGCAGGACACGGAGACGGGCAACGGAACCGTGTCCGTTACCGCAGCGGCCAATGCCGCAGCAGGCTCCCGCACGGCGGAGCTTTCCTTTTCCTCTTTCGGAACCGTCCGCTCCGCAACCGTGGTCCAACGCGGGCAGAAGCGCACCTGGGACGAATGGAAGGAGGATGAAATCGCCTCCCGGGACCCGGATACGGACCAGACAGGCCCCACTGATTCTCCCGCCGGAGACGGCATCCCCAACCTGCTGAAATACGCTACGGGACTGGACCCGCTCAAGCCCTGCGGAAGCGTCGTGCAGGTCTCCACGGAAAAAACGAACGGCGGCACCTTCCTGGTGCTGGCCTGGCCCGTCAATCCGGAGGCCACGGGAATCAGGCATCTGGTGGAATCCTCGGAAGACCTTCAAACCTGGACGGAAATGGCGGAAGTGGAAACGGAAGGCAAAAGCTCCGCCATCTTCCGGGATACCGTGCCCATCAACGCGGAAAGTCCCCCGCGCCGCTTCCTGCGCCTGAAAATCTCCCGGGAAGAAGAAAACCCGCATTAACAAGGCGGAATCCTGCGGTCCACGGAAACCGTTCCGTCAAGAAGGGAAGGAGGCTTTATCCTCCCGGTTCATCCTCTTCCTGTACCAGCGGCGGAATGGGCTTCCGGACCGCAGCCGCTTTTCCGGAAGGAGAGAATGCACGGCAACCGGCCGGCCACGGCTGCTATCCTTAACGCTTTCCCACGCTCCGGCGTTCAACAGCTTTCCAAACCGGGGCATTCGAAAGAAAGAATCCATTTTCCCTAACGTTTTCTTTTAAAAGAAAACTGTTTCCTGGCTGATGCCCGCACCCTTGAAAAACGGCATGGCGGAACCGGAGGCATTCAATCCCAATCATCCAAGCAGATGAAAAAACCTACATTCATTATTCCGGCGCTTCTCTGCCCATTCCTCGCCTGCGGCCAACCCTCTCCCGCTGTGGATATAGCCGTTCCGGCCCCCCACCAACTCAAATGGCATGAAGCGGAAATGGGGGTGGTTTTCCACTATGATTTGCATGTGTTTGACGGGAAAATTTACAATCAGGGCAATAACCGCATCAAACCGATGGAAGACTACAACGTTTTCAATCCAGTCAAACTGGACACGGACCAATGGCTGGCGGCAGCCAAGGCGGCCGGAGCCAAATTCGCCATTCTGACCGCCACGCATGAAACCGGATTCGGGCTGTGGCAGAGCGACGCCAATCCCTATTGTCTGAAAGCCGTGAAATGGCGGGACGGCAAAGGCGACATCGTGCGCGACTTTGTCGCCTCCTGCCGCAAATACGGCATCCAGCCGGGCATCTACATCGGCATCCGCTGGAACTCCCTGTTGGGCATCCATAACTTCAAGGCGGAAGGAGAGGGCGAATTTGCCCGTAATCGCCAGGCCTGGTACAAACGACTGTGTGAAAAAATGGTAACGGAACTCTGCTCCCGTTACGGAGAATTGTTCATGATCTGGTTTGACGGGGGGGCGGACGATCCCAGGGGGCTGGGTCCGGATGTGGAACCCATCGTCAGCAAATACCAGCCCAACTGCCTGTTCTACCACAATGTGGACCGGGCGGACCTGCGGTGGGGAGGCTCGGAAAGCGGAATGGTGGGCTATCCCTGCTGGTCAGGCTTTCCCTATCCCTACAGCCACAGCAACGTAAATGACAAAGCTGCGGACCATAACAAGCTCCTGAGGCACGGGGATCCGGACGGAAAACACTGGGTTCCCGCCATGGCGGATACTCCCCTGCGCGGCTACAACGGCCGCCACGAATGGTTCTGGGAACCGGGAGACGATGACAAGGCTGTCTATCCCCTGGCCAATCTGATGGACATGTATGAAAAATCCGTGGGACGCAACGCAACGCTGATCATCGGCCTGACGCCGAACCCGGACGGCCTGCTTCCTCCCGGCGACGCAGCGCGCCTGAAGGAACTGGGGCAGGAAATCCGGCGCCGTTTCGGCACGCCTCTGGCCTCCGTCTCCGGGAATGCGGAAACGCTTACCCTTCCGTTGAAAGGGGAGCAAAGCGTCAACTACTGCATCATCCAGGAAAACATCCGGCACGGAGAACGGGTGCGCGCCTACCGCGTGGAAGCAAAAGTCAACGGCAGCTGGATTCCCGTATGCGAGGGAACTTCCATCGGCCACAAGCGCATCCAGTCCTTTGCCCCCGTCAAGGCGTCCGCACTCCGTCTGACGGTGGAAAAAGCCGCCGGCACGCCGGAAATCAGCAACTTCAGTGCCTGCTGCGTCATGGACAAACAGCAGGAATCTCCATAATTCTCTTTCTGCGGGTAAAGACCATTCATCACGCAAAATTGAAAATTCAGAACGTTTTTCCCTTTCTGAATTGACAAATGATGCCCTTTCCCCTTAATGGATTAATGTTTATGAATCCGGTACATTGCCTGCCAGCTTGTTTCTGTACCTGTGCCTTGTTTCCGGTCTTCTCGGCGACCTTGCATGCGGAGACGGCCTACAGCACGCCCTGCGGCTATATTCAAACGGACCTGTACGCCAAGCAAACCAATTACCTGGGGCTGGGAGTCCATCCGGAAGCCCTGATGCAGCATACATTGAAAACGGACAATGTCACTTCAAACGGAAGCAAGGTCACCATCACGGACCCGGACGTCAATTTCAATGAATTGATGGACGAAAATTCCGCCTATATCCTGGCCCTCCACTTCGGCAACGAGGTCGTGGCCCTTCCCCTCAACCGGGACGGCTGGAAAAAACCGTCTTCCTGCTGGAAGGAGCATGAGATCGAGGTAAGCGACTCCCTTCTGGCCGAATTCCTCAAAAAGGGGAATTCTCCTGATTTCTATGTTCTCCGCAAGGCGAGGACTTTGAATGACGTGCTGGGCGATGACAACAAATTCGGGCTGAAAAGCGGCTCTGCGGCTTCCGCCGACAATGCGAGTATTTTCAACTCGGAAACCACCAAACAGGCGGTATATTACTCCGGAACGCAATGGATGCGGAGAGGGTCCAAGGAGGATGTCGGCGGCATGCCCGTCTTCGGCCATGAGCCGTTGGACATCACCCGCAAGGCCGGGGAAGATATCAAGGCTTTTGTCATTGGGGAAGTATCTCCTAAACATCAGAAACTTCTGCTGGCCGGGCAAAATTCGCTGCTCCACACAAGGCTTCCCCTGGCCCACTCCCTCCGGGAAACCGGGCTGCAGAATACTCTGCAATCAGGAGATGCCGTTTACGTCCCCCTCGGTGACAAGAGCGTCATGGTAAAATGTACCTATCAGAGAGACCGTTGGGAAGACGAGAAGGGACAGGATGTGTCCGATATCCCCTTCCATGGAGTTCTTTCCATTTCTTCCTCTTCCAAGACTCCGGCCTACATTAATATTAATTCTTCCATCGCCACTCAACAATAACCTTTTCAAACCATGTCCCACCATTCCTTATTTACTTGTGCGCTTGCTTCAATCTCCTTCCTTGCCGGCGGACTTGTTCAGGCAGGCGATTACTTCATTTCCAACGAGGAGGATTACAATACCTCCATCGCTGATACCCTGGGAATCCCTCTCAGCAGCGGTTGTGCCATGCTCGGTACCCTGACAAACTGGAATTACAACTTTGACGGCGCCAAATGGGCCAATGGAGGAAGTGAATATGATCAAGGCAATCTGAGCTATAGTCAAATAGTCGATATTCGGAACAATTTTGTCAGCACGCTCAACGTCAGCTCTTCCGACAACGGATCTATTACCAATGGCGGACTCTTTTCCCTGTCGGGATCATACCAGCAGCCTGCGGGATTGACCTTGGAAAATACCCCTCTTTATCTGATGGTCGGCAACGGTTCAACCATTGATGCATCTACCGAAATCGCCGTATTCGTCTTCCGCAAAACTGAGGATGGCAGTCTCGCCACCTATCCTTCCGATCCGAATCTTCCTGATTCCAATTATTTTGATTTTCTTTCCCGGGATAAGGCTGCTGCACTGGGAAGTGAATGGTACGTTGAATGCATCCTTGGCCACAACACTCCCGATGGATTCCAGCTCATTCCCGAACCGGCCACGGCCACATTGGGCCTGCTTGGCCTGGCGGCCCTGATGGTGCGCAGAAGAAGATAAAAACAGGCTTTCCTTACCAATCAGCCTCCGTGCGGATACTCTGTACGGAGGCTTTTTCGTGCACGAAAACATGGATGGAAAGAGTCCCATGAAACCGCATGCCATCCGCAAACCGCTATTGATTCAGAAATGGCTGTCAGGAACGCCGCAAGCCTTGACGGCAATGGCGGCCGGACAAATACCCTCGAAGATGCCATTAAATAAGTACGGCCGGAGACCGCATGGGCTATTCAACTGGGGCAGGACTTGCGGCGCTTTGCCAACCGTGCGGAAGGAAAAGAGAACCGCCCCGCACGCTTTAAAAAACGGCGGGGCGGTCGTGCAAGCGGATTGACCCGCAGGAGTTACTTCTTCACCGGAATAATTTCCAGTTCAGCCACGGCGGCGTAATCCCTGCCCCCCGCCTCACTGAGGGCGGAGAAGCGGAAATAGCGGGCTTTTACGGGCGCGGCGAATTTCACCTGCTGCAGATCCGCATTGTTCGGGAAGGAACCCTTGGCGGCAGGCTGCCACTTCTCGCCGTCCACGCTCACTTCCACGGAATAATCCTTCACGCGGCCGTTGGCGCTGCCGTCCTGGCGGGGCAGATAGGTAATTCCGGAAAACTCCCGTTCCTTGCCCAAGTCCACGGCCAGCACGTGCGGGTGCTTGGTCACGGTCTTGTTATATTCGGAGTGCCAGAAGGTGCCGGGATCGCCGTCAATGGCAAACTCGGCGTCCGCTTCGCCCTGTTCCTGGCTGGTCACGCTCTTGACCGTGTACTTGTCCGTGCGGGTCAGCATGGTCATGTCCAATTCGGCAGCGGGCACGCGGAGCTCTCCCTTGTAGGACTTGGCCGTGACGGGGCGGATGAAGAAGGACATCGGGTAGGGCTTGTTGGCCTTGATAATGTCCCGGCTCATCGGTCCCGGACCACAGGAGGCGCCCCCCAGGCCGCGCGTGGCGGCGGAAAGAACCAGCACGGTCCTGTCCGTCGTCTTCGGCAATTCCACGGGGTGGTTGGCCAGAATCAGCTCCGTCGTGGTATACGGAATTGCGGAAAAGGCAAACGGAGTTCCCAGGGAACCGAAAAGCAGCCCCTGCCCCTTGTCGTCCGTGACGGCCACCCAGCGGGTGTCTTCATGGTTGCCGCAATCCTGCGGCCTTCCGTACGGGAAGAAGGAATCCTTCGCGGTGGTCTTGTAAACGCCCAGCGGCATCCCGCTCTTGCGGTCCGCGTAATTCTCCTCCGGTCCGCGGCCGTAATAGGTCACGTTGCCCAGATTGGCGGGGAACTGGAACTCATAACCCAGGCGCAGCAGCTCCAGGGGATTGCCGCGCGGCAGCAGCACGGACTGGCACACCACGGTGCCGTCCGCGTAAATGGTCCATTCCTGATTGTTGATGAAATGCGTATTGGCATCATTCAGCGGCTCCTTCACCGGAGTGATGGTGGTCTTGGTATCCCCGTAGCCGTTGACCTTTTCAGCCTGGACTCCGCTGACCTTGACAGACTGCTTGACCGTCACGCTGCTGCCGTTGTCAATGGCTTCATAACTGACCACTTCCTGCTTGAGCTGGCGGAGGCCGTTGGCCATGCTCTTGGACATGACGCCCGGCTCATTGCTGGAGGCGGCGCGCAGGGCGTTCACCGCCATGGGCGTCTTGAACAGGGGCTTGCCGTTCACGGTGAACTGGCTGAGTTCCCCGGTAGCCGGGTCAAACTGCACGGTGAAATCCTTGCCGGACACCGTGTGCTTGTCCGCTCCCAGCGTGACCTTGCCCGCGGGGGCCGTGAACATGGGCAGTTCTCCCTGGACGGGAAGCTGAAGCTGGTCAAAAGCCAGTTCATAGCCCTTCTTTGCCCAGTCCGTGTCCTTCTTGAGCTTGTAGCTGACGCGCAGGGCATATTCCGCACCGGGTTTCCGGTTCTTCAATTGGGGAATGTCCGGTACGGGCACCACAATCTTCTCCCGCGGCCCGGCCGGAGGCGTGTTCAGCGCGCCTTCCGCCACCACATTCCCGTTTTCCGTAAGGGTCCAGGTGATGTCGTAGGGTGACAGGTCCGTGAAGAAATTCTTGTTGAAGATGGAAATCTTGCCGTCTTCCGTCAGGGACGTGGAAATATTCTGATGGACATGCTTGACTTCAAAATAGCCCGGTTCCGGCGTACGGTCCGACAGGATGGTGCCGTTGAAGACGAACTGTCCGCTGTTCGGGTGGTCGTTGAAATCCCCGCCGTAGCAGAGCATCTTTTCCCCGTTGGGAAGCGTCTTGTAGAGGCCCTGGTCCACCCAGTCCCAGATGGAGCCGCCCATGATGCGGTCGGAGGATTCGATGGCCTCCCAGTAATCCGCCAGGTTGCCCATGGCGTTCATCATGTTGTGCGCGTACTCGGAAATGTAGTAGGGCTTCGGGAAATCCTTGTTGGCCGCCATGGAGCGCGTCCAGTCCACGGAGGGATACTGGTTGGAGCCCAGGTCCACAATATCGTTGTTGCGTTCATAATGGGTGGGGCGGGACATGTCCCGCGCCTTCACCATCTTTTCCGCAGTACGGAAATTCTGGCCGGGGCCGGCTTCGTTCCCCAGGGACCACATGATGATGCTCGGGTGGTTCTTGTTGCGTTCCACCATCGCCATGATGCGTTCCACATGGGCGGCCATCCATTCGATGGGATGGGACAGGGATTCCTTGCCGTAATAATAGCCGTGGGACTCGATGTTGGCCTCGTCCTGCACGTAAATGCCGTACTTGTCACAGAGGTAGTAAAAATAGGGATCCGCCGGATAATGGGAGCAGCGCACGTGGTTGATATTGGCGCGCTTCATCATCTGCACTTCCTGCTCCATCTGTTCCGGAGTCAGGTAATGCCCGGTCTCCGGATGGCTTTCATGACGGTTCACGCCCTTCACCTTGACAGGCTTGCCGTTCACCAGGAACACACTGTCCTTGATCACCACATTGCGGAAACCCACGCGGGAGGAAACCATTTCCTCCGTCTTGCCGTCGCGCTTCAAGGTCAGCACCAGGGTGTACAGGCTGGGGTCCTCCGCGGACCAGAGCTTCGGCTTGGAATAGATGCCCAGCAGGGAAGTTTTGAAATCCTTCATGCCGGTAATGCGCAGGGGCTTTTCCATCACGCCGTCGTAGGGAGCGTCCTTGGGCTTCACGGGTTCCACCAGTTTTCCGGCGGAATCGTAGAGCGCCATGGAAATCGTGCAGTCGTCCAGCTTCTGCGTGGCCGGGAACAGGTTGCGCACATCCACGTCCACCTGGAGGCGCCAGTCGCCGTCCATGGTGCCGGGCTTGGTATGGTCGATGTTCAGGGCCCAGTCCCTCTGGTCCACCGGATTGGTATGCACAAAGAAATCGCGCACATGCACCTTCGGCAGGGCGAAGATGGAAACATTCCGGAAAATGCCGGAGAGGCGGAACATATCCTGGCATTCCAGATAGGCGCCGTCGGAATGGCGGTACACCTCTGCGGCCACTACGTTCTCGCCCTTCTTGAGATAGGGGCTGATGTCAAACCGGGCGGGATTGCGTGAATCCTTGGAAAAACCCACGTACTTGCCGTTGATCCAGAGATAGAAAAAGGAATCCACGCCATCAAATTGCATGTACACTTCCCGGCCGTCCCAGTCTGCGGGCACCTCAAACGTGCGGCGGTAGGAACCCACGGGATTCCGTTCCTTGTAGGATGTATAATTCTTGTTGGAAGGCTCCTTCATCACATACGGCCACGCGCGCTCAAAAGGATAAGGCTGGTTGGAATAAATGGGGGTGCCGTAGCCCTGGGTCTGCCAGGAGGCGGGAACCTTGATCTCCTTCCAGTCCTTCACGTCGTAATCCGGCTTGTAAAAATCGGCCGGGCGGCTCTGCGGATCCTTGGCCCAGTGGAACTTCCACTGTCCGTTCAGGGACCTCCACCATTTGCTGTTTTCCGGCAGCACGTTCAGGGCGGATTTCAAATCACTGAAAGACATGAAGGACGCCGTGGGGGCCTCCTTGTTCAAATGCAGGTTCTGCTCCTGTTCCCACTCCAGCCCGGTGGGGGCGGGTTCGGACGGAGGCGCATCCCCGCCATGGGCGGACAGGCCGCACATCACGGTGCCTGCCGCCAGCGCGGTGCAGGACAAACGCCAGGATCTGGTTGTTCTCATGAATATATCGGGTGTGTCAAAGGTTGTATGTACGAACGGATCGTCCTGTTACATACGAATCCGCGATTCTAATTCTAACAGCAAACCTGCATTTTGCAAGCTGCCGCTCCGCTATGCGCCCTGGCCGCATGGAATGCGGGTATTAAAAGGTATGCCTCAGTTGAAGCACCCCTATGCACTGGATGGACTCCTGCCGCGTGTATTCCTTGGTAATGTAATGCAGCCCGAAAAGGAATTCCGTACGCTTGTAGGTGACGCCGAATCCGTAGCCCCATTCTGCCACCACGGGATATTTGTTCACGTAATCCGGGGAGGAATGGAAAACGGTGCCGTCCAGATACAGATCATGCGCCACGGCGCGCGCCGACGCGTGAAGATACCCGTAATAGCCCCAGTTGGAAACAGAAGTACGGTTATAAACGAAGGGGGGAGCGGCGCTGGTGGCCCCGCGGATGCTGTTTTCCGGCGAGGTGTTGCCCAGGTTGTAGCCGAAGCGGAAGGTCATGCCCCCGCCCGCCTGCACCTTCACGGTGCCGGCATCCGCGTGCCAGTAGGCCAGGGCGTCTGTCTCCAACCCGGAACCATAATGCCTTTCCAATCCGCGGAGGCGGTAATAGCGCTTGAAAAACAAATTGGCGGTCATTTCGCTGGGAAGCTGGTTGTTCCAGCCGGGCCATTGCTCCATGCCCCACATCTTATGGACCAAGTGCTGGGACCCCTTGGCCAGGGAGGGGGAACCCGTGGTACCCAGCTGGAGCTCCAGGACATTTGCCCGGTCCTCGTTTTTAACCAGGGATATCAGACCCAGCGTCAGGTTGCCCACGTAGGGATGCTCTCCGTAAATCGGCTCGCGGAGCTTCCGCTCCGGTGTAAACATTAACTGGGTCAGGTCCAGGCCCCACTGCTGCCGCAGATTGGAGGAACCGTTCATTCCCATGAAGCGCCGCCAGGAATCAGAAGCATTCGTACCCCCCAGCACTGTTCCCAGCATGCCCGAAAACGTTCGGCTTTCTGCGGTGGTGCCGGACATCCAGCCGATGCGGACGCCGCTGGTATAATTATCGTCGTCCCCTACGAACATGTCGTTCTCCACATGAAGGCTGATAACAGGCCCTTCCTGAGGGGCTGCGGCAGGGGCGGTTCCTGCATAAAGAGAAGACGCTCCTGCCATTAACAGGCTGGCGCACACGCGCAAAGCTGCACATTTCATGCGGGGCAGTTTGTCCGTTTCACATCCGCCTTGCAAGGAAAAATCAGGCATGCTTCCGGTTTGGACTTTTCAATAAGGGAAAATATCCACAGACTTCCGCTTTACCCCACAAGGGTTTCACACCATGATCATTGACACGCACTGCCATCTGGCTTCCCGGCAATTCGACCAGTCCCGCCGGGAAATTTACGTACGGCATGCCGCTGAGGCAGGAATAGACCGCATGATCACTCTGGGAGCGTGCATGGACGACTGGGAAGAAAACCTGTCCTGGGCGCGCCAGTTCCCCGGCACGGTTTTCTGCGCGCTGGGCATTCATCCTGACGATGCACACGGCGCGCCTGAAAACTGGGCGGAAAAACTGACCGCGGCCGCGGAAACCGTTCCCCTCGCCGCCATCGGGGAGACCGGACTGGACTACTTCCACCCTGCCCCGGAAGGCTGGGAAACGGCGGACTTCCACCGCCACCAGCAGGAACTCCTGGAAGAACACTTTGAACTGGCCGCGCGCCTGGGATTGAACATTGTTCTCCATACCCGGGACAGAAAAGGCTCCCGGAGTTTTGAAGACGCCCTGGCAATTGCCGGAAACCATGCGGGCCGCGTCCGGCCCGTATTCCACTGCTTCATCGGGGACACCGCACAGGCAGCGCGCATCTTTGACAGGCTGGACGGCATGGTCTCCTTCACGGGGGTGGCTACCTTCAAAAACGCTCCCGTCGTGGCGGAAACGGCGCGCTGGTGTCCGGAAGACCGAATCATGCTGGAAACGGACTCCCCCTACCTCAGTCCGGAACCGCTCAGGGGCCGCATGAACGAACCCGCCCATCTTATCCATACGGCCCGCTTCATCGCTGCGGCCAGAGGGATGGAGCTGGAAGAATTCGCCCGTTTGACCACCCGGAATGCCGGAACATTTTACAATTTGCGCCAGCAGTGAAAAAAAATCCGCAAAATCAGCGTTAGCTCCTTGAAACCGAAATGATAAATTAGTAAGAACAGGCACACATGAAAGCGCACCTTATTTTAACCTGCACCTGCGCTGCCGCGCTGGTCCTTCCGTTTTCCTCCTGCTCCAGCCAGAAATCTTCCACGGCTGGCTACGATACTGCGGAACCCATAGCCAACGGGGAAATTCCGCCGTGGATTGCGGAAAGTTCCGATCCCTCCTATGAATCCGGCCATTACAGCCCGGTGGCGAGCAATTCGGACTACTCCTACAACCCGCCCGCCAAACCTTCCGTCAACAAGAAATCCACCACCCGGAAGCCGGCGGCCAAATCCACCAGCTCCTCCCGCAACGCCGTTGCCAAAAAAACTACGCGGAAGCCCGCTCCCAAGGCCCGGACCTATACCGTGAAGAAGGGCGATACCCTGGGCGCCATTGCCCGCAGAAACGGCACTTCCGTAGCCGCACTCAAAAAAGCCAACAGGCTCAAGTCCGACTTGATTCACATCAACCAGAAACTGACGATTCCACGTTCCAAATAATCCGGAGCCTTCGTTCCGGATCCGCCACTTATGAAGCGCCTCCTCCCTTTGGCCATCCTCCCCGTGCTCTGCATGGGGTGGATGTCCTGTTCCCACTCCGGCAAGGAACACTCCTCCCTGCCGGACCCCCGCACCCTGGACAAATCCGTTCCGGAATACAAAAACCCCTTCCATCCTTCCACGTACGCGCACTTCGTGGCCCGCAAGGACTACAAGAAAACCTACGATATTTACAAGGATGACACCCTGCTGAAGCGTACGCCGAAGAAATCGCGCAAGATCTTTGTCTGCCTGAACGACCAGCGGGGACAGTACCTGGTGGACGGGCTCGTCGCCATGGACTTCCCGCTCTCTTCTGGGGTCAAGGCCTACCCGACCAAAACAGGCGACTACACCGTCATCTCCAAAAAGGAGGACCATGTTTCCAATCTGTACGGCAAAATGTATGATGCGGAAGGCAAATGCATCAACTACAATGCGGAATCTACCGACGCCGTTCCGGAAGGCGGCCGTTTTGACGGCTCTCCCATGCCCTACTGGCAGCGCCTCACCAACGCAGGGCTGGGCCTGCACGTCGGCAAAGTGCGCCGTTACCCCGTTTCCCACGGTTGTGTGCGCCTGCCGCGGAACGTAGCCCAAATCCTCTATAAGCAGACCAGCATAGGGACTCCGGTTACTATTCAAAACACGCCGCTGCCCGTTCCGGAGGCACAGAAAACGCCCATGGTGCGATAATGGAAGTTTCCATTCCCTGTCTCAAAAAGGACTGCCGGAAAGGCAGTCCTTTTTTCGGTCTTCATTCTTTTGAACCGTATATCTCGCTGTTCCACTGCACTAGCTGCACAAGGTTTCCTGTTTTCGTGTCGGCCAGACTCCTGTTAAAGTGTTGGCTGTGGTCTGGTTGCTATTGGTGTCATATGGCGGTACGAAAGGTTATTCCGGTATGGAGCGTTAAAAGTAATATAGGAGATGCGAATGTACTGATTGAATTCATTGGATGCATGGGACAGTCCCCCCTCACTTCCTGTGCTGTCTTGCGTTTGCCAATGTTGTAGAGCCCAAGGTGGCTCCGATGAGTGCATTTCTGCCGTTATAACTAAAATTGTCGCTGTAGCCTGCTTTTGTTTCTTGCTATTGCGTGCAGGTGCCGGGTGTCCCCGCACATCGTAACACTGGAAGCGGAAGACAAGAAATGATGCTCATAATTGGATTTCAGCTGTTATTTCTTAAATTCAAACAATCTGTTATCAATTTTATCCATTAATTGGTAGAGTTTACGCTTTGTCTCTTCATCCGCTCTTTTTCCTGGTACATGAATAGTTCTAAAAGAATCATCAAACAGAATTCTGACAGAACCATATGAATTGATATTTACCTCTCCTATCCCATCCATGGCCATTTGTGGGCCTGGCCCTTCCACATATTTATTTCTAAATTTTTTAATAAGTTTTAAAAAATCATTACGTTCCCGTTCGGTTAATTCTACCGGTTTTGCTTTAGCCTTTTTATCCTTGTGCTTGTAGCGTTTTATGATTGAAGTATATTCAGCCTTTTCTTTTTCATCATGATTGCTCGTATAAGAATAGCATCCTGCAAAAAGAAAACAGCAACAGAAGGACAATATGCCATTATAGGAAATATTAGATATTTCCATATTAAATATCCGTATTACATTTTGAATACATGAATGAACCCTTTTCACATATTTGATTTCTTTACAATGCTTATGGTACTTTAAACCATTCTATGAATTTAATATAACATCAATAACGCTTTTTATTTTGCCTTGGGCTAGTGATATGTTCGCATCCATAAGTATTATTTCCACATCCTCTTTAAGAGATCCAGGCTGGACTTGGCGATAATATCTGCCTCTTTAATCTTTTTGGCCCAAGGTTCACCTTGAGTAATACTCTTTTCTAACAAATCGGAAATCATTTCTTTCTGTTTATCTATGCAACCCCAAGTATTTTCCCATGATAAGTCATGATACTGGCTCAATATAAAACGCAATCTATTTTGCCGTTCTAGAATAAGAGCCAGGGCAAGGAAGCATATTCCCTCGTTACTGTTTTTCAGTAATATGAACATGGCATTCTGATTACCTTCATAAGCTTCCTGAATGAGAAAAAAAAGACCGCGTATCAACCACTCATTTTCATGGCCCTGTTTTATCAAATGGCTCCTGAAATTGTCATAATTGAACATATCACAATCCAATTCTGACAAAGACTTGAATATTTCCTGATCTACATCCCTTTCTGCTTGTTTTATCTCATTGCTCCTCTTAAGAAAAGCGGAAACAAGTTCTTGCTGATATTCAAATATCTTATTTTTTACATCATATTTTGTAGCGATAAAATTATTTCCGGGATGATAAAGCGATTCATGCAATCTCAATATCTTGCCACACGATATTAGGCCTTTTTTACTTATGCAATTTCCGTCACCATACTGAATTCTTAAATAAGCATAGATGGATTCCCGGGCTTCATCAAGTATGCTTTGGGCATCATCTGTACTATCCAGCCTGCGGGATATTTTATTTAGTTTCTCTAATAAATTAATAAAATGCAAACCATCTTCATCTAAATCAATCGCAGCATTAATACACATGGGAGATGATTCTTGATAGTGAACCGGCTGGCTTAAACAAGAATTTGTTATGATGCAAAATGTTAAAAAATAAAAATAGTTCATTTGTTATTAAATATTTTGAGAATAATAAAACCATTCCTTTTTTACAGTATCTGCTTCTACAGTTTTCACACTTCCTATATTTTATTCTATGATATCGGCTAGATTAACAGTACCGAAATACTCCCGTTGAAGTCTTGATTAAGAATCTGGTTGCCCGAAGTGTCATATGGCGGCACGCAGGGCGTTTCCCTAGCTTCTTCAATGTGGGTGTACTGGTAAACTCGTTGGCCATGTAGGCAAATTCCTCTTTCACTTCCTGCGCCGTCTTACAGTTGCCGATGTTATCATAGCTGTAAGCGTAGGCACCATTGTCCAGAGTGGCTCCGGTGGGCTCTCTCCAATCGTTGTAGGGAAGTTGTACATACGTCTTTACCGCATATTATCGCAAAGACAACAGACAAAGACGTAAATGAATACGGGCCATTTGATTATTAATAGAAAATTTTAATATTATTGAACATAAAAAAATATTTATATTAAGTATTCTTAAAGAATATTGACTGTACACTTCAGGGAAGTTCCGTACTGATATTTGGAGATAGTCGATAACATTCAGGATTGAAGAGAGAATCATAAGAAAAAATTATTCCTATACAATTACGATATTGGGCGAGTACGGATAGATAATGGAAAACATCGCCCACAGAAATCGTTTTATCAATATAAAAAATCAATCCTATTTTCTTTCCTTTTAAAGATTTTATTTTTCTTTCAAAGAGCATCATGTCCATTTTCCTTATCCAATCATTTTTCCATGCAATTATGTGCCAATATATCAATATGTAACTACCTCTCGAATGATTAATACTGTTGATAAGAAAACTTTTGTTTTTAAAATCATTTTTTCTTTTCCTGTTAAAAGAATATCTAACTGCTTTTATATCATCTTTAATGCCATTTGATGAAATATTTGTAATCTCACCATTTTTGCATATATTAATTTCTTTTACGCCAGTCGAATTAATTTTTATTAAGCATCTTAATACGTTATTCCAGGAAACATGGACGTCATCGATGCATAAGAAAATTTTAGAAAAAACGCCTTTTTCAACCTCAATTATATCAGAATGATCAGTAATTATTTCTTTTCCTGCATGTTTTCCAAATAGATTATAAGATGAAATAGAATGAAAAAACAAAATTATAACTATTGGTGAAATTTTCACTGATTTATTGGTCTGGATAAAATACAAACATTCTTACATGGATAATCTTTACTACTAAGAAGACTATTTCACGCTCCGGCCGGAACCCGACCTGGCCAGAGATGGGGAAGGCGGCGTTCCGCCGCTTTCATCACATGTATCTCCTTCGCAGGGACACGAATCGGGCTCCTCCTTGCCTCCGGGTTCCGTCGGAACTACGTCTATTTTGTAATTGCAGATGGAGACGTTGGCGTCTTCCGGATCGTAGTCAATGTTGGTCTGGTTGACTTCCCAGCTATACGTGCCGGAAGGCAGCTGCGCTCCGCCCACACCCGTGTGGTATTTGTGGCCTCCCTGGTCTCCCGCTTCCTGCGAGTTTTCTTTCAGGTCCACCTGTGCCACAATGTTGCCGCCGGAGTCCCTCACTTCCAGGCTTCCCCAGTCGTCCACCCCCAGAAAGAGAGAACAGGTGCCGTAAAGGATTTTTCCATCGGCCCCTTCCGGAATGGTGAATGAGCCATAATTGCTGTACCCGTCCGCCGACGTACTGGGCGGTCCCACGGTATGGTTTTCGTCTTCATGCACTTCTTCAAACGGAAGAGGCATGGGATCGTCCGCCGACCGTGAACCGCGCAACAGGGCCGAAGGCTTTACACTGGAGCCAAAGTACCATTTCCGGTAAACAGGAACGGAAGAAGGCCCACTTTCCATGGGAGCACTATTATTGGGTGTGTTCATAGGATATACAAGGGTTGGAATGAATGATTAACAAAAGAAACAAGGGCAGTTCTCAAGAATCATTTTTTCAGTAGCATATGTCCACATCCGATGTCAACAATATTCTCCAGAATTTACCAGATTTACGTTATAGAATAATGAAAATCCATCGTTGGATAAACCAACCTACTATTTTTAATATCAATTTATTTCCATCATAGACATCAATATTTTCTATTTGTTAGAAAAATAAGAAGAAAGAAAAGCCAGCGATGCGAAGCAACCAAATTCCTGTGCAAAGGCTTCACATGAAAGAAAGAAAAATACTTATGTCTGGGAAGGCAGCTTTTCTCCGGATATTATCTTACACTCTGAAAAGTCTCAAACAAATGCTGCACGCTTGCCAAAATTTTTCATGTGAAAAACCAGAAGGAGAAAGATTGCTCCTTTTCCATGGAATCCGTACAATTCCGCCATGCCTGTGACTCCGGCACACATTCTTCAGGATATTTTCTCTTTTTACCGGGAAAAAGAACTCCCTGTGCTGCTCGACCAGTATAAAAGATGGTCGGAAAGCCGTCCGCTGGAAGGATGCCGAGTGATTGACGCCTCCCCCGTATTCCGGAACACCTGCGCCAAATACGCCGCCCTGCTGGCGGCCGGAGCGGACTTGACGGTGGCCGTTTCCCGGGTCATGCCTCATGATGCGGAAATTCTTCCCCTGCTGGCGGCCTATGGAATCCCCGTGGTAGATGCGGAACGGGCCGAAGGTCCTTACAATGTCGTCCTGGATTGTGCGGGCGCCCTTTCCCATGTCTCCAGCCGCTGCGGTTATGTGGAATTGACGCGGTCCGGTGCGGAACATTATGCGGGATGCACGCAGCCCGTCTGGATGGTGGATGCGGGAAAAATCAAACAGATTGAAACCTGCCTGGGCACCGGGGAAAGTTTCTTCCGCGCCCTGGCCTCTCTAGGATTTAATGACTGGCATGGGAAAACGCTTGTCGTCATCGGGTATGGGAAAGTGGGCCGAGGCATCGTCCTGCATGCCCTGAACAACCAGATGCGCGTCATTGTGGCGGACATAGAAGAAAAACGCCCTCCTTCCCCGTCCGTTTCCTTTCTCCGCGCGACGGATGGCGCGGCTCTCAGCCACGCGGTAAAACAGGCCTTCTGCGCCGTCACGGCTACCGGCAGGCGGCATGCCCTGTCAAATCTGATTGATCCCGCCCTGCCCTGCTCTTCCGGTGTTCTGCTGGCGAATATGGGTGTGGAAGACGAATGGGGGCCGTCCATCCCGAAAAACCGCATTCTGAACGAAGGGCGTCCCCTCAACTTCATCCTGCTCGATCCCACGCAAATGTGCTATATTGACCCTCCCCTGGCTCTTCACAATCAGGGCGCCGTGGAACTGGCCGCAGGCCGCGGAAAGGCCGGCCTGTTCCCCCCTCCTCCGGAAACGGAGGAATATTTCCTGTCCCTGGTCCGTTCCGGGGGAATCATTCCAGAGCAACTGCTGGACTCCATTTCCTGACTTATCCTCTTGCGTTCGCAAAGCCGGAAGAGTATCGTATAGAGTACGGCTGAAAACTCAACATTCCTGCCGGATCCGTTTCATTGGCTTCGCAACTCATGAACACTTATTATTCCTACCACAGTTATCACCTGGCCGGAAAGCTCTACGGCACTCTGGGATGCGCCCTGGCATGGGGCATCTTTGGAGCCGGCTGGTGGGTTCTTCCATTGGCTGCGGTTCTAATCTGCCTGTGGCTTCCCGTCATCCTCGGCAGGCCGCATTTTCTGACTGTCACGTCCATTTTCATCGCATGGGGCAACGGAATCACACGCAGGGAAATTCCCTGGGAATCCATTGAAAGCATAGGATATACGCCGGACCAGGAAAACAAGCCGGGTCTCAAGATAGAGTTGAAAGACGGCAATATTCTGGATGTGGACTCCTCCTGTTTCTCCTCCCTGCCCGCCGTGCGGGAAGCCGTCCTTCACGCCTCCGGCAAATATCCCGTGCATCTTGCTCCGGACCTGTTTGCCGCTCCGGGCATCCTGAGCGAATAATCGTTCCAAATGCCTGTTCTGCCACTGGGAAAAGGAAGGTGTCGGCCTTTTATTTTCTCCAGATCCATGCTTCATCTCATCCGGGAAAATGAAAAATGTTCCACGTAGAACATTCATGTGAATAACATATCCATTCCATTCACTTTCAAACAATAAAAAACAGGCGCCATGTTTCCACGGCGCCTGTCCCTTTGTATGAATGATTTTGTGCCAGTCAAAATCAGTTGGGAGATCTCATCGGCATGAGCACGTACAGGAACTCATCGCCAATCTTCAGCACGCCCGGGCTCATTTCATCAATGAGGTTCAGCGTAATCATCGTGTCGCCAGGCATGGTTTTGAGGGGAGCCATGAAGAAGTCCGGATTGAAGGAGATGGAAAGAGGCCTGCCGGAATAAGTGATGGTCACGGATTCGTGCGCCTCACCCACGCCTTCCGCGCTGGATGCTACTTCCAGTTCGTTTTCCCGGAAGTTCAGCTTGATGTTCGTACTCTTGTCCACGGAGAGGAGGGAGACGCGGCGCACGGTTTCCAGCAATTCTCCGCAGGGGAGTTCGATGCTTTCCTTGCAGTCCGTCGGAATCACCTGACGGTAATTCGGGTAATTGCCGTCAATCAGCTTGCTGATCAGCAGCGTATCGTTGATTTCAAAAGCCGCCTGGTTGCGGGTGAAACGGATCGTGACGGAACCCACTTCATCCAGCAGACGCCGCAATTCTCCTACGGCCTTGGTAGGCAGAATGGCATCCAGCTGCTGTTCTTCCGGGAAATCCAGAGCAGTTTCCGCCAGCGCCAGGCGGCGGCCGTCCGTAGCCACCAGGGTCATCTTCCCGTTGCGGAAGGAAAGGGAAATGCCATTGAGCACGTAGCGGGTCGTATCCGTGGAAATAGCGTATTCCGTCCGGCGGATGCAGTCGCGCAGAAGATTCTGCTCCACCTGGTACACGGTCGCCTGCTCAAAGGAAGGAAGCTCGGGGAATTCGTCCGCCGGAAGGCCGTTCAGCTTGAACTGGGAGCGGCCGCATTCCACAGTCGCCTGGTTGCGCTGGTTGACATCCACCTGCACTTCCGCCTCAGGAAGTTCGCTGATAATGCTCACCAGCTTTTTGGCGGGGAGGGTAACCGTACCGTCCCTCACCACGTTGGCAGGCACCACGCCCGTGATACAGACGTCGAGGTCGGTTGCAGTAAAGCGCACCTGCCCGTTTTCGGCTTCAATCTTTACATTGGACAGAATGGGCAGCGTCGTTTTGGAAGACACCACACTGACTACCTGTCTCAGGCCATCCAGAAATACTTGCTTGGAAATAGTAAACTTCATGTGACTGTGCTTTTATCTGCCTCGCATCCTCTCACAATTGCCTTCCTCTCTTCAAGTCCTTTCTCCGTCAAATCGGCATATTTGGCAGTATTTTTTTCAAAAGCATACCATATATAGTAATTCACCATTTTAAAGGGCATATCTTGCATGGTGCGTTTTTTGAGATTATTTAAGCATTCTTAAAAGTCTGTTCCACAAGCCGTACACTTCCCGCATTTCCGGTTCGCCGCAGCATTGAAAATGCGGCTGCAACACGGTTTTCGGGCGGCAGTTTTCATGAAAGCTGGAAAAGGAAAGAAATAAAATGGAAAAAACTTCTTCATCCATATCATTCCGAGAATCCTTGGATGAAATAAAAAACCTTTGCGGTTTCCGCTAACCGGGCGTCTTCTGCTCCCCGGCAACCCATGCGCTTCATTCCGGAAAACCATCCTACCGGAAAACCTCGCCGGGCATGGTCCATGTTCCGGGCGGAACCACCCGTCCCGGCAACACAACAGTATTGGCCCCGAACCGGACGTGATCTCCAATAACGGCTCCCAGTTTGTTCCTTCCCGTTTCTACCAGCCTTCCTCCCGCCATCATCCGGTGCTCCTCCCCATCATGCCTGAAATTGGAACAAACCGTTCCCGCGCCAAAATTGACATCATCCCCAATGATGGAATCTCCGGCATAACTCAAATGGGAAATAAATGTCCCGTTCCCCACAATGCAATTCTTCAATTCAACGCCCTGCCCCACAACACACCCGTCCCCCAGGGAAACACATCCCCTCAAATAGCAATTCGGACCAATCCTGCAACCGTTCCCCACCCATGCACAGCCTTCCACCACCACGCCGGGCAGCACTATGGAATCCTTCCCAAGCCGCAAATTTCCCAGAACATGCACGCCGTCCTTCCCGGAACCGGCGTTCCCTTTCATTCCCTTTATCACTCTCCCCTGCCAGTCCAGCAGATCCCACGGATATACCAAACGCTCCACGGCCATATCTCTTTCCCAGGAACTCCGCCGTACTCCCGGAGCCCCCTTCCCCGCCAGAAAACAAACCTCCGCATTCCTCAGCTCGCATTCCCCCGGTCCGTAATCAGCCAGCCACACAGCGGCCTCCGGAGAGAAATCATGCATGGACACCTCCACAACTCCATCCCCGTCCCCGCACTCTTCCTCTTCCGGTCCCAAAACGGCTTCAAAGCCCGCTTCCCGGAGTCGTGAGGCACAATACGCCTCTATGCTTGTCCCGGCCACGGAAAACGCGTGGAAGGGCCTTTCAGGACCCGTTGCCGGAAAAGTGAGATCCCTCTCGGGAATATAAATCAATCTGGCAATCCGCATGCAGGAATGATATTCCTTGTTCCACACTTTCTGCAAGAGCAATGCAGCCGGTGCCCGGAGTGGCCTCTCCAGGCAATAACCGTGTGAAAGGAACAGTGAATCACGAGTGAATACTCTGTGAATAACTTATTCAGACATTATTCACATTTCTGTTAACGGAATTTATTCACATTTACGGAAAGATGCACCACGTTCATTTTAAACGCGAAACCATCGTTGTTCACAATTACCACAGGGTAGAAGAAGAAGGAATTTAATATTGTTAAATCTAATACTCTTCAACACACATCTCTGTTGTCCTTTTTCCACGATCCATGATACAAGGTTCCCATGAACGCAGAGGATCAGGATGCCCGCTGGATGAAACTGGCCATTGAACTTGCCGGAAAAGGGCTCGGACTGGCCAGCCCCAATCCTTGCGTGGGCGCCGTCATCGTTCACAAGGATCAGATCATCGGTTCCGGATTTCACGAAAAAGCCGGTCTTCCACATGCGGAAAGGAATGCCATTGCCGATGGTATGGCCAAAGGCAATGCCAGGCTATTTTCGGATTCCACCCTTTATGTTACATTGGAACCGTGCAGCACGACGGGAAAAACCCCTCCCTGTACGGAAGCCATTATAGAGCACCGCTTCAAGCGGGTGGTTTACGGCTCGGAAGATCCCAATCCCCGCCACAGGGGAATCGCCGCGGAAATTTTAAGAAATGCAGGCATTGAAGTTGCCCGGGGGATTCTGAAGAAGGAATGCGACTTTCTGATCAGAAGTTTCCGCCTGAACATGATGAAAGGCCGTCCCTGGGTAATCGCGAAAAGCGCAATGTCCCTGGACGGCCATATTTCCCGCAGTCCGGAACGTTCCCAATGGCTCACCGGAAAAGCCGCCCGTTCCTTCGTACATACGCTCCGTTCCGAATGCGATGCCGTCATGACGGGAGGAAACACGGTACGCCTGGATAATCCGGCTTTGACAATCAGGAATCCGGAAAAGCCCGTTTCCCCCCTTAAGGAACAGCCATGGCGCATTATCCTGACGCGGAACGCCGCTTCCATCCCGGAAAATTCCATCTGCCTGATGGATGAATTTCGCGACCGTACCCTGATCGTAGAGAATGTATCCAATTATTTGGAATTATTACAAAATTTATATTCAGAAAGAAAAATAGGTACTATTCTTCTGGAATCGGGAGGCATTCTGATGAAAGAATTCCTGAAAGCAGAACTTGTGGATGAATGGGTGGGATTTTATGCTCCCGTCATTACCGGCGGCGGTGCCGAAGGAGTGAAAGGAGGAGCATTCCTGGAACGGGAGGCGTATCTCTCGGAACCTTCTGTAAGAATATTCGGCTCTGACGTGTGCATTCGGGGAGATGTCCATTATCAATGACGGAAAGAACGTCTTCACTGTGAGAGGAAAGTCGTCTTTTCCCCGTCGTCCTCTTTCCGTTATTCTTTTTAGATTCCTTTCCCTATCCTGATTGTTTGCTGCGGGATGATTTCCTTCATGGCCTCCGATATCATCGCTATTTTGAGAAGCAATCAATACCTCGTGGTTTATGCAGGCAACGCATCTGAAAAGACGAAAGAAAATATTCGAGATAATTAGGCCTTTCCCATCCTCCACGCATGAAAAAATGACGCTGCATGGCGGCGAGATAGCAGATGAAACAGTTATCATAAACTACCGTCCGAATGGTGATAAACGAAGGAAGATCCATTCCTTTTATTTCAAGTCCTTTGCAAAGGACGGATTTCACTTGGAAAAGGTAGAAGAAAGGCTGACTATTGCCTGTTCCGTTTTTGCAGATAGACGAGCAGGAGCGCCATATCCGCCGGAGTAATGCCGGGAATGCGGGAAGCCTGTCCTATGGTGGCGGGGCGTATCTTGCCCAGCTTGATAACGGCTTCCTTTTTTAAAGCGTGGACGGATTCGTAATTGATACCGTCAGGGATGCTTTTTTCCTCCATCCGCACGATTTTTTCCGCTTGTTTTTTTTGTCTTTCAATGTGGCCCTCATACTGGATGTCCGTAGCTATGGCATCCCAATGTTCCACGTGGAACATTTTTTTCATGTCTTCCGGCAGCATGGACCAGTCGTTTCCGGGGCGTTTGAGCCAGATGGAGACGGGAACGCCTTCATATTTCATTGCCGCCGCCTGCTTTATTCCCTCTTCAATGGCCTTCCGCCTGTTTTCCGTTTCCATGAACAGATCATGGGTGATGAGACCGTTTTCAAACGCCAGGGGAGCCAGCCTCAAGTCTGCGTTATCCTGCCGCAGCAGCAGCCTGAATTCCGCCCGGCTGGTGAACATGCGGTATGGTTCGTCCGTTCCTTTGGTAACCAGGTCGTCAATCATGACTCCTATATAAGCCTGGTCCCTCCGGAGAACCAGCGGAGGCTTTCCGAGAACTTTCAGGGCGGCGTTCGTTCCCGCCATCAGGCCCTGTGCCGCGGCTTCCTCATATCCGGAAGTTCCATTGATCTGTCCGGCAAAATACAGGTTCTCCACGAGCTTGGTTTCCAGGGTGGGATGAAGCTGGGTGGGTGGGCAGAAGTCGTATTCCACCGCATACCCCGGGCGTATCAACTGGGCATTTTCCAAACCGGGAATAGTGCGGATGAATTCGCATTGGGCGGAGTAGGGCAGGGAGGTGGACACGCCGTTGAGGTAGAATTCCTCCGTGCTGCGCCCTTCCGGTTCCAGAAAAACCTGATGGCTCGTTTTTTCTGCAAACCGCACGATTTTGTCTTCAATGGAAGGGCAGTAGCGGGGCCCTATCCCTTCAATGATACCGCTGTACAGGGGGCTGAATTTCAGATTATCCCGGATGATATCGTGCGTGGTCTGGTTGGTGTACGTGATCCAGCAGGGCATCTGCTCCATCCGAAAATCTTCGTCTCCCCACGTGTTCAGTGTGCAATAGGGTTCGGAAGAACGCTTCAGCAGATTGCGTGAGCGGTAGCTGAACAGGGCAGGAGGAGTGTCCCCTGGCTGAAGTTCGCAGACGGAAAAATCAATGGACCTGCCGTTGATGCGGGGAGAAGTGCCTGTTTTCAGCCGTTCCACCTGAAAGCCCAAATCCGCCAGGTCGGAGGAAAGCGTGGATGGCGCACAGCCCATGCGGCCGCCCGTGACGTGCTGCAGTCCTACGTGCAGCAGGCCTTTCATGAAGGTGCCGGAACAAATGACCACGCTGCGTGCATGAATGGTGTAGTCCAGGGAAGTGACGGCGCCCGCGGCCTGCTGTTCTCCATTGACCAGCAGTTTGACAACGTCTCCCTGGAACAGCCGTACGCCGGGAGCGGTTTCCAGCACTCTTTTCATGCGCGTGCGGTAGGCGGTCTTGTCGCATTGGGCGCGCGGTGCGCGGACGCTGGGGCCCTTGGAAGCGTTCAGCATCCGGAATTGAATGGCGGTGGCATCCGTGTTCAGGCCCATGGCGCCCCCCAGAGCATCTATTTCCCGGACAATATGCCCCTTGGCAAGGCCGCCGATGGCCGGGTTGCAGGACATTTGGCCGATGGTATCCAGATTATGGGTAAGAACGGCTACGGAACAGCCCATGCGGGAAGCGGCCAAAGCCGCTTCAATGCCCGCGTGTCCTGCGCCGACGACGAGAACGTCGAACACGGAAGATGCTTGGGTGGAGGAATTCATCAGGATGCTGAACAAATGGCAAGGCGGTGCAGAACCAGCCGCGGATCAAGAGAAGAGGAAACCAGGGCCTTGTCGGCCTTCATGCACTCCTTCAGAGTCTGTTTCAGTCGCTCCGTCTTGAATTTGGCGGCGTTTTGGGCCGCCAGGAAAAGCGGGTAGGCATTCGGGGTGCCGTCCTTCTTCAAGGGAATCAGCGCGGATGCATAGGAGGGCAGGGAGGAAATTCTGGCGGTGAAATCCTTGAAATTGGTAGGCTTCAGATTGAAGGCATCGCACAAAAGCTTGGCGGCCAGCAAATTTCTAAGCGTCGGAATAAATGCGGCACGCATGATGGTGACGGCATTTTCTCCGCGTTCCAGTTGAAAATCGATCAGGGAAATGGCCGTGTCGCTCTTCTTGTTTTCCAGCGCCCGTGAAATTTCGAAAATTACCCCCGTGCGGGTGAGCGGAACCATTCTTTCCACGTCCTCCGGCATGACTGTCCGCCGTTCCGCCCCCAGGAAAAGATCCAGCTTTTCAATTTCGGAAATAATCTGACGGGAAGACTCGCTGACGCGGTGGATGAACAGTTCCAGTGCGGAAGGGTCGAAGGCCATCCCTCTTGCGGCCGCCTCCTTGTTTACCAGGGGCATCAGGCTGCCTTCCCAGCCGGCCTTGGTAATGTCCGGCTTGTTCAACTCCGCCGCGGCGGAATGCTGGAGCAGGAATTTATTGAAGGAGCGGCGCTTGTCGAATTCGGAAGCGGAAACAACCAGGATGACGTCCGGACCCAGCCCGGCTTCCAGCAATTGCCTCAGGGAATCCAGGGCCGCTTCCGTGACAGAGGACCTGCCGGTGACGGAATCCCCCAGGAAGTTGCAATTCTTCATCCAGACCACTTTGCGGCCGGGGAAAAAAGGCAGTGTGCGCAGGGCCTCCATGACCTGGCGGACAATTTGGGCCGCTTCATCGGAATCTCCGCAGCCCGCTTCCAGGATTTCATGGGAAAACTCATTCGTCCCTTCCGTCAGGGCGGCAAAAACGCCGGAAGCCTTTTCACGCACCATCCCTTCATCCGTGCCGAAAACGAGATGAATGGCCTGTTGTTCTGGAATGAAACTGCCCATAAAACGTGCCCGTTCATACCACAAAATCCGGTTTTTTGAAAGACGTATTTGTCATTAGAAAGTTTTTTCATTTGAAGAAGATAAGCTTAAATAGTATCAATGGGAAAGGAATGAGGGACATAATCCGGAGTTTTTCCGTTCCTTTCCTTCCCATACCCTTGTGATCAAGCCGAAAACCGTTTGATCATCACCACGGCAGGGCATTTTCATGAGATCGAACATCTGGACACGGACTCTACTTGTCATCATGATGACGGTTATGATGACCGTTGTCGCCGTGGCTTATTGGAGGTGGGACAGCCGCGTCACGGAAAGGAACATTTCCTTCCGGTCGGAAGTATTCACCACCGCCCAGGAATCCGAATTGAAGGATACGGACATTCCCACTCTCCATCAGCTCAATGAGGAATACTCAAAAGTGGCGCAGCTCGTGGAGCGGGTGCTGGTCAGCATAGACACTACGGGCGTGACCAATGTCACCCAGCCTTCGGAAGACGGCCAGTCCGTCATTGAAAAAAGGCTGGCGGTGCACGGTCTGGGTTCCGGAGTCATCGTCACCAAGGAAGGGCACATCATCACCGCCTACCATGTCATCCAGAACAAGCATGCCCTGCGGGTCACCCTGAGCGACGGAAGGAGCGTCTCCGTGCATCTGGTAGGCGTGGACCCGGAACTGGACATCGCCGTGCTGAAGGTGGACAAACCGGACAACCAGACGACCTTCAATCCTCTTCCCTTCGGCAACAGCGACAAGGTGGCTCCCGGCATGATCGTTCTGGCCTGCGGCAATCCCTACGGACTGGGCACGACGGTTTCACGCGGCATCATCAGCGCCCGGGAACGCAAGCTGATGGATTCCGGCCTGGACCTGATCCAGACGGATGCCAGCATCTTTCCAGGCAATTCCGGAGGGCCCCTCATCAACATCCGCGGGGAAATCATTGGTATCAACAAATCGATACTGCCCAATACGGAAAAAAGTTATGCGGGCATCGGCTTCGCCATTCCTTCCAATCTCGTCCAGCACTCTTTCCAGCAAATCTGCGTGCATGGGCGTCCCATGAGGGGGTACCTGGGACTGGACATCGTGCCCAATACGCCTCCCCTCCGCAGTTTTCTGGACTACCATGAGGCCACGGGCGCTGTCGTGAACATGGTCAAGTCCGGATCTCCCGCCGAACAGGCTGGTCTCCGGACGGGAGACGTGATGCTCAATTTCAATGAAGTCCCCATTCTGAACGTCCAGGACGTGCTTGACCGCATAGAAAACCTCTCCATCGGCGACAAATTCCGGCTGAAAATCTGGAGGAAGGGACAAAAAATGAACCTTACCCTGAAAGTTGGGGACAGCATTCTGCAGAATGCTCCATCGCCGTGGGCGGACTTCATGGACGGCGTAGGAATGCACTTGCGGGAACTCACCGCGGAAGAACAATCCATCGGCGCACGGGGCCTGCTGGTCATTCAGGTGAACCCGAAAAAATCCGTGGGGCAGATCCTCCAGACGGGAGACATGGTCTTTGCCGTGAACCACCAGAGCGTCAGCACCATGGAAGCACTGGTCAAAGCGCTGCGGGAGGGGCCCGCCCTGCTGACCGTTTCCCGTGACGGACAGCAGTTCAACGTGAAGGTGGATGCCCGCCCGGTTTCGGAAAAAACCCTGCTTCCCCGCATTCCCACGGCTACGAAAAGCAATGCCATTCTGCCGAGGGAACTTTGAATTCCGCCGCCGCAGTTTCCTGCGGAGCGCTTCCTCTTCCGCCGCATTTTGCGGCATTCCCCGGCACAGGCTTGACTGCCAGATAAAAACGCATATAATATATCACCTTTAAGAAATTAAACTTATGACTCGTCATACCATCTCCGTACTTGTTGAAAACAAATTCGGCGTGCTTGCCCGCATTGCCGGTTTGTTCAGTGGACGGGGCTACAATATTCATTCGTTGAACGTTGCCCCTAGCCAGGACCCGCGCTTTTCACGGATGACCATCGTCGTACGTGAAAAGGAAGACGTCCTGGACCAGATCATCAAGCACCTGGAAAAACTCGTCAACACGGTGGAAGTGGTGGATTTCCGCAACACGGACAACGTGTACCGGGAGACGGTATTGACCCGCATCGGCGTGGATTCCGCCACGCGGCATGAAGTCATTGAATTCTGCCAGATTCTGGGCGCCTCCATTGTGGACGTCACCAAAGACGCCCTGACCATCGAGGTTACGGGCGGCGAACACAAGATCGACCGTTTTCTGTCCCTTATTGAAGACTACAACGTGCAGATGCTGACGCGCAGCGGCCGCATCGCGCTTCCCAAACCCCGGCAGTAAGGAACCTTTCCGGCTTTTCCATCAAACCCTGCAGGACGGTCTTGCAGGGTTTTTTTCTCCCTTCCTTCCATGAACATCACTTATCCGGACCTTCCCATCTCCCGCCGCCGGGATGACATTCTGGCGGCCCTGCGGGAGCATCAGGTCATAGTAGTGGTCGGGGAAACGGGTTCCGGCAAAACCACCCAGCTTCCCAAAATGGCCATGGAACTTGCCGGAAACAGGCTGGGCAGGGTGGGCTGCACTCAGCCCAGAAGACTCGCCGCGGCTTCCGTCTCCCGCCGTGTGGCGGAAGAACTGGGCTGTGAACTGGGCGGCCTGGTGGGGTACCAGGTGCGGTTTGAAGAAAAGGCGGGACCGGATACGCGTTTGAAATTCATGACGGACGGCATCCTGCTGGCGGAAACTCAGCATGATCCGGACTTGCGCCAGTACCATACCCTGATCCTGGACGAGGCTCACGAACGCAGCCTGAACATCGACTTTCTGCTGGGGTATCTCAAGCTCCTGCTGGACAGGCGGCCGGACCTGAAGCTGGTGATCAGCTCCGCTACGCTGGATGCGGGGGGATTCTCCGAATTCTTCAACGGCGCCCCCATCGTGCAGGTGGAGGGGCGCACCTACCCGGTGGACCTGCACTATTTGCCGCCCCTGCATGAAGACGAGGAGCTGGCCGCCCATGTGGCGCGCGCCGTGGACTGGCTGGACACACTGGACGACCGCGGGGACGTGCTTGTCTTTCTTCCCGGCGAACGGGAAATACGGGAGGTGGCGGAAAAACTGGAAGGCCGCCGGTTGAGGAACACGCGCATCCTGCCCCTTTTTGCCAGGCTGGGCCTGGCGGACCAGCAAAGAATCTTCCATCCGGAACAGGGGTACAGACGCATTGTGCTTGCCACGAATGTGGCGGAAACGTCCCTGACCATTCCCGGCATCATTTACGTCATTGACTCCGGTCTGGCGCGTGTCAGCCGCTACAGCCCCGCGCGGCAGGTGCAGAGGCTCCAGGTAGAACCCGTCTCCAAGGCCAGCGCGCGCCAGCGTGCGGGACGCTGCGGACGCGTGTGCGAAGGCGTCTGCATACGCCTGTACAGTGAAGAGGACTGGGAAGACCGCCCCGACTTTACGGACCCGGAAATCAAGCGCAGCGCCTTGGCCGGAGCCCTGCTCAGGATGAAGGACCTGGGATTGCCGGAAATGCCGGAATTCCCGCTGCCGGACCCTCCTTCCTCCAAACTGGTGACGGAAGGCTACCGCACCCTGCGGGAAATAGGAGCCCTGGACAAGACCCGGCAGCTCACGCCCGTAGGTAAAAAACTGGCGCGCCTGCCCATTGATCCGCGGCTGGGCCGCATGCTGCTGGAAGCCCGGCATGAACAGGCCCTGCCTGAAATGCTTGTTATCGTGGCCGGCCTGGGCATCATGGACCCCCGTGAGCGTCCGTCGGACGCCGCCCAGAAGGCGGACCAGGCTCATGCGCAATGGAAGGACGAAGACAGCGACTTCCTGTCCCTGCTCAAGCTGTGGAAAGATGCGTGGCAATTCAGGGAAGGGCGGCGCTGGCGCAAAAACCAGCTCCGCAAATGGTGTGGAAAAAACTTCCTCAACTTCAACCGCATGATGGAATGGTTCAACCTGTGGGAGGACCTCTCCCGGCTGGTGAAGGAAACCTTGAGGTGTAACATATCCCCTCTGGAACAGGAAACGGACCGCCAGGCCTCCTTTGCCATGATCCACCGGAGCATTCTGGCCGGCGTGCCGCGCCAGTTCGGCCTCTGGGATGCGGACAGCCGGGAATACCGCGGCGCGGGAGGGCGTTCCTTCGGCATTTTTCCCGGCTCCGGCCTGTTCCGCCGCAAGAAGCGGAGCGAATGGGTCATGGGCGTGGAACTGGTGGACACCACCCGCCTGTGGATGCGCCGCGCCGCCCGGCTGGAACCGGAGTGGGTGGAGCAGGTTGCTCCCCATCTCTGTGAATCCCATTACTCCGGAGCGCGATGGGACAAGGAACAGGGTGCGGTTTACGCGATGGAGCGCGTGGTATGCGGCGGCCTGCGTATCATTGACAACAGGCGTGTTCATTATGGACGCATCAATCCCGCCCATGCGCGGGAAATCATGATCCGCGAAGGACTGCTCGGCGGCGGCTTCCGCACGAAGCCCGCCTGCATCCGGCATTTGGAATCGCTCCGCGAGGAAGTGCGGCAGATAGAACTCAAATTGCGCCGTCCGGACCAGGTCTGGTGCGAGGAAGGCGTTTTTCAATTCTTCAACGGCCTTGTTCCGGAGGACTGCTGCACGGCCAGGGCATTTCTGCGCTGGGCTTCCGGCATGGAAAAAAAGAACCCGGAATCCCTGCATGTTCCGGCGGAGGAAGCCATGTATGAATTCTGGGGCAGGGACCTGCTGGGCGGTTTCCCGGACGAGGTTTCCTGCAACGGGGCGGAATACCCCGTGTATTACCAGAACGACCCCGGAGCGGAAGACGATGGCGTGACCCTGGGGGTCCACATCGACCAGCTTCCGGACGTACCGGAATGGCTTCCGGAATGGGGCGTGCCGGGCCATCTGGCCCAGCGGGCGGAATGCCTGCTGCGCACCTTGCCAAAGGACCTGCGCGTTTTCCTCCAGCCCATCAGTCAGAAAGCCGCCTACTTTGCGGAACTGCGCCACGGCATGGCGCCGGACGGCCCGCTTGCGCAAAAACTGGCGGAATTCGTGGAAGCGGAAACGGGGCGCTTTTGCGCTCCCTCCTTCTTTGACATGAAACGCCTGCCTGCGGAGCTGGTCACAAAAATATGGGTGTGTGATGACGAAGGAAAGGAACTCGCCCTTGGTACGGACATTGCGGAACTCAACACCCGCCTTGGCGGGAAACTTTCCCGCCGTTTTCGGGAAACGGCGGCGGACATCGTATCCGTTACCGGCATGAAGGAATGGACCTGCGGAAATTTGGAGCATACGGTGGATGTGGCGGGAAGACCCGGCTATGTGGCCCTGGTGGATGAAGGAACGTCCGTGGGAGTCCGCGTCTTTGAAGATGAATTGCGCGCCGCGGAATCCCACCGCGCCGGCTGCCTCCGTTTCATGCGCCTGCGGCAGACGGACCAGCTCAACCACCTGCGCAGGAAATTCCCGCTGAAGCTGGAAGGAAAGCTTTCCCTGCACATGCTTGGCAAAGACCCGTCCACCAACGCGGATGACCTGGTGGACGTCTCTGCGGAACTTGCGTGGGGGCGTCCCCTGCCGCGTACGGCGGAACAATTCGCCGCCGCGGAAATGAACCTCCGCCAGAACCTTTTTGATGCCGCCCGTACCGTGGCGGACGCATGGGAACTTGTCGCCTCCACGGAACATTCCGTGAGAGACTTTGAAACGGCGCAGCAGGGCATACGCCCCGCGGAACGCATCACGGCGGATTTCCGGCGTCAAATGGACTGGCTTCTTCGTCCCCGCTTCCTGTGGGTTCACGGTGCGGAACGCCTGCCGGACCTGAAGCGGTACATGCAGGGTATCGCGGAACGTATCAGGCGCATCGGCCAGCAGCCTCTGGCCAGGGAACTGGAACGCCTGGACCTCTTTGAACGCGTTTATCTCCCCTGGCATCGGGCTTTGCCGGAGCATGCGGACGATCTGCGCTGGATGCGGTACGGCTATCTGCTGGAGGAATACCGCCTCTCCGTATTCGCTCCCGCCATCCCCGTCAAGGGACGCGTCTCTGAAAAACGGCTGAATGCTGCTTTTGAAGCATTGTAAAGCTAGTGAATCCTTGTCTTTTCACTAAATTCACTGCGGGTTGGCCGGACAGGGGGGGCTTGCGCGGGTAATCTTGTTTTTTGATTTTTACCTGTGCCGTGATCAATTTCAACATGCCGGCTGAAAACCGCGCAAATCCTTCGGGCATGCACCCGGAGAAATGTACAGGGCGGTTTTTCGCCGCATGAATGGTGCCCGTGGACTCCCGCCGGAGGACTATTTACAGTCCCTTGGACAGCTGGGCGAATTCGATCAGGTTCGTTTCCTTGCCGAACAGCACGAGAATGTCGTGATCCTCGAACACGAGGTCCGGGGACGGGGTGCCGATCACGGGAATGCGCGGGATGGAAAGGATTTCACGGCGTCCCTGGGGCGTTTGGGCCTCACCGCGGCGTACGGTGAGCAGATTGAGGTGGTGTTCCGTGCGCAGGCCCACGTCGCGGAGCTGCTTGCCCACCCAGATGCGCGGCACGGCTATTTCCACAATGCTGTGGTTTTCATCCATGGGGGAAACGCGCAAGAATTCGGGGGATTCCAGCTGGCTGGCGAGCTGCTTGGACGCCACCCGGGACAGGTTGATGAGCGCATACACGTTCATCTGGCTCAGAATATGTTCGTGCACCGGGCTCATCACGCGTGCGTAAATGTAGCGCACGCCCATTTTCTGGAGGTGCGTCACGACAAGAAGGTTTTCTTCAAAACTGTCACCGATGGCCACAATCACGGCGGACTGGTCGTCCAGCTCCAGTTCCCGCAGGGCGGCCGGATTGGTGTAATCCGTCACCACGGCGTAAGTCACCAGGTCCTTGACCTGCTCCAATTCTTCATCGGAGGAGGCGACGGCCACCACTTCAATATTGCGGGCGGAAAGCTCTGTGCAGAGTTCCTGTCCAAACTGGCCCAGGCCGATAACGGTGTATCTCATAACGGTATGTTCAGGTTAGCGGGATTTTGACGGATGGATAGCGGTAATGCCGCGGGGTGGGAGTGCCGGCCAGGGCGATGAGGAAGGCGAAAAGCCCCACGCGGCCGGCGAGCATGTTGATGATAAGCAGATATTTGGAAGGGTCGCCCAGATGGGGCGTGATGCCCCGCGACACGCCTACCGTAGCAAAAGCGCTGCAATTTTCAAAGAAGATATCCAGGGAGCTCAGAGCCGGCTCCAGGCTGCAGATCAGAATGGTAAAACAGCCGATCCACGCGCAGGACACCACCACGGTGATCACGCATCGCGCTACGGTCCGCTGGTCGATGCGGCGCCGGAAAAACTCCACATGCTCCCTGCCCTGGAGAATACGCAGGATTTCAGCCCCCGCAATGGCGCAGGTGGTGGTGCGCATGCCCCCCGCGGTGCCTCCGGGGCTGCCGCCCACGACCATCAGCCCGCACATGATCAGGCTGGCGGCAGGCAGGTAGCGGCTGTAATCGCTGATGTTGAATCCGGCCGTGCGCGCCGTCACGCTGTCGAAGAGACAGTTCCAGAAATGCTGGGCCAGCGGTTCGGAGGCATGCGGGGCGGATACGGTGAAAATCGCCAGCGTCCCGCCCGCCAGAAGAATGCCGGTGGTGATCATCACCAGCCTGAAATAGGGAGTCCACTGCATGCGCAGGCGGCGGTGCCTAGCCGTAAAGCGGTTGACCAACCGGGCGTAAAGTTCCTTGTAAATGCCGAATCCCAAGCCGCCGCAGACAATCAGGGCCATGATAACCGCCTGCCCGGTGTGGCACAGGCGGATGCCCGGTTCCATCAAATTCATCGGGAACGTGGAAAAACCCGCGTTGCAGAAGGCGGAAACGGAATGGAAAAGGGAATGCCACCACAGCGGTTCCCCCATCAGGTTGATGTCCTTCCCCTCCCAGGAAAAATAGAGCAGAATGGCCCCGCACAATTCGATAAACAGGGTGCTGGCGATGATGGTGGTGATGAAGGAAACCACGGAACCCAGGTTCCCCTCGTCCAGCAGGTCCGTCAGCAGCACGCGGTCGCGCAGGGAAAAGCCCTGGCCGGCCACCATGGCCACAAAATAGGCGAAAGTCATGATGCCGAACCCCCCGATCTGGATCAGCGCCAGTACGAACATTTCCCCCAGCGGCGTAAACACGTTGGCAAAATCGACCGCGTTCAGCCCCGTAACGCAAACGGCGCTGGTGCTGGTGAACAGGGCGTCCGTAAAGCCCAGTGTAATGCCGGGATAAGTGGAATTGGGAAGCAGGAGCAATCCGGTTCCGGCCAGAATGACTATTCCCAGGGAGGCTACGAACTGCATGGCCGGAGCCATCAGCGGCCTTCCGTGTTTCTGCTTGCGCAGCAGCCATTCAAAAATCCTGGTCAGGGACATCAAGGTGGGGATGGCGATCAGGCCCGCCGTGATGACCAGGCGGGACAGCTCCGTAAAACGCATGAAATTGTCTTCCTGCTGTTCCCGGGCGATCAGGGCGAAAATCAGCAGGCAGCTGACAATCTGGAAAACAAGCAGCCGCGGCCGCGGTCGGTTGATCTCTTTCCGGAAATAGGAACCCACGACGCCCGTCAAATGCCCGAAAGTAGCCACGGCGGCAATCAGGCGCGCCCATTCGTGTTCCGCACGCGTCAGGGGCCACCCCAGTTCCCAAATCACCGCTCCCAGAAGGATGGCGATGCAGATGGCTGCAAGTTTGGTAAATCCCGAGCGTGTGTTTGTCATGGGTGGAGATGCCTTGCGCGGAGTCTACCACTTGGGCACGGAAAGAAAAGTATTAAGCCGTCTGCCCTTCTTCCCCCAAATTTTTCCGCATATTTCCGGAGCATCCCGGAAATATGCCTTGAGGAGGAAAACCCGGCTTCCAGCAACATTCGGACCGGCCGGGGAATGCCGCAGAGGCTTGTGGCGTTTCATCAGGCATTAGAACCCATTCCCCGTTTTAATCTGCATGCAGGTAACGTCCGGAAGAAAAAAGGTCAGCTTCTGCGGCGCATGGCCAGCAGGACTGTAACGCCCAGAAGTCCCAGCAGGGCGGAAGAAGGTTCTGGAATGGAGAGTGTCACGATACCGGTGGAAGCGTTGTAATTCAGGATATTCCAATTGCTGGACGCATCGGCCATGGAAAAATCTTCCGCGGAGGACAACCCGTTCAGGGAACCTCCGGAAACATCCATTATCTTGAAGGACAGGGTACCGGCGGCATCCATGGTCCCGCTGACGTCCAGCGTCAGGCCGTTCAACAGGTTCAATGTGCCTCCCGTCATGATGATGGCGGCTAGTCCTTCGCCGCCGTCCACCAGGTTTCTTGATGAAAGTTCCACCGTGAAATTGCCCGCCGTCAGGCTGTCTCCCGTTCCCAGCGTCATGGAATTGCCGGCCAGAATCCGGGAACCGTCGGACAAGGCCAGCTGCCTCGTCAAATGCTGGTTGGCCCAGATGACCTGGTGGGCGATTTCCACCCGCGCGGCAGAGCTCCAATTCAGAACTTCCCCCCCGGCCAGGCGGATGGCGCTGGAAACGTCGTAGTGGTTCAAATCCAGCGTTCCCCCCGTGTAAACGGCGGCGGTTCCCGTACCTAGGGCATCCTTGTCTCCGAGCCGCAGGGTGCCTCCCTGGACCCGGGTGCCTCCCGTGTAGGTATTGGCGTGGGACAGCACCAGCGTATTGTCGGTGGTTTTGGACAGGGCCCCTTTTCCGGAAATCTCTCCGGCCAGGGTCAGGACACTTCCGGAAGAGTTGGTGGAGCTTCCGAAGGAGGAAACGGTGCCCTCTTCCAACATAAAATGATTGTTCCACGTATTGGCCGTCACGTTTTCCCAGCCGGCCAGGACCGTCGCCCCCTGAAGATGGATGGCGCCGGAACCCCAGCCGGAGGCCGCCGTTTGCGAATCCTTCCCGTTCATCGTGATTTCGACGCCCGGACCGATGGTCCAGTTTCCCGTGAAGGCGGCGGCGTTGGTATTGATGTAGGTATTAACATTAACGCTGGCTATCCCGGCCGGATCAGCCGCGAGGGTGGAGTTGCTGATGGAGACGTCCCCGCTTCCGGTGATGAAGGAAAGAACCTGGTTGCCGGCATTGCTGTTTCCTGCGCCGCTGCCCTGAATAGCGAGAGTGCTGCCGCCTGCGATGTTCCATGACTGGTTTCCCCGCAATTCCAGAACGGCGTCAATATTCAGATTCTTGCCGGCGGCAATGTCAATGCCGCCATTGCCGAGGATCAGGTGCCCGCCTTCCAGGGAAGGGGAGGCGCTGCCGTCCACGGCCACGCCCCGGATGGTAATGGTGTTCAAGTAGGTGTCTTCAATCCTGATGCCGTAAAGAACGGCATTGGTTCCGGCAGCTGTACTCACCATGTTGTCCTTGGCGGATGAAGCCACGTCCCATACGGCCACGCTGTCCACCGGAAGCTTGCCGTTCATCCAGGCGTCTGTGGAAGACAGGGCGGCATCGTAATTTCCGCTGCGTACGGTGCCCGTATCATAGCCGGCGAGCCTGGCCGCCTCATAGGCATACCGTGCTCCGATGGTAATTTGAGACTTCCCGTCGTAATGAACGCCCATGGCATCCCCTGAAGTGATTTTGGCGAGGTCCCGCGTTGGAACCCAGCCCATGTTGTCGTTGGCCTGGGCCAGGGCTTTCTGCTGGTCGCGCGTCGTTCCGGAGGAACCTTCACTGCCGTTGAAGCCGCCGGTGACATCTCCGGTTTCGGCATTCGTGACATTGGTTGTATACCACTGGGCCTGTTCTCCCAGGATGGCCTGGTGCTCCGTTAAGCCGGTGGTGTCCACGCCTGCGTGGCTGACGTCCGCCTGCAAATTGTCCAGAAACGTTAAAAAGGAATCGCCGACGTTGCTTGCATTGCCATTGGATTCTCCCTGCAGGTACATCACGCCCATGATTTCCACCTGGTCATAGTCGTAGGCCAGGGCATTCGCGCAAGCCTGCCGGACGGTTTCCACCATGGTATTGTACGCATTGGTTCCCTTGTTCCAGTAGGAATTGCCGCCTCCGTCCAGGGAAACCTTGACGATGCCCATCTCCGTGCTTCCGGATAAAGAGCCGCCCAGGGACCATCCCTTGCGTTCCATCATGGCCGTGAATCCGTACTCTGGCCCCATGCAGTTGTAATTGCTTTTCGCCGTTCCGCACACCTGCGGAACCACGGAACCCCAGGAAGAGGAAGCCGCAGGATTGTAATCCACAGAGTTGCCGGAATCCTTGTTGAAATTGTTGTGCCAGAATTTGATGCTCCCGTCGGACTTGTATTGTTCCAGCAATTCGGCGGATGCCGGGGAACCCTTGACCGCGCCCAGGGAATTGGACTGGCCCGTCAGGATGTATAATTGAAGCGTTTTGGCGTTCGCCGTGCCGATCAGGGCTGCTGCCAGGGGAATGTACAGCAGGCCGCGGCAAAAAGGAGACAGTTTCATGGCAGTTGTTTTCAGAAAAGTAAAAAATAAAAGCCGTTGGCGGTAAAACACGGCCAACGGCTCTCATGAAGAGAAAGACCTTGGCCTATTTCCTCCGGCGGCGCAGGCACAGCGCTCCAAGTCCCAGCAGACCCAGGGAGGCGGTGGCCGGTTCCGGAACGTTGATGATGGCTGCCAGATCGTCTTGCGTTGCCGCTCCTTCCCAGAAGCTGAGGCCGGATACCGTCGGGGAACATTGGTACCCGGGCAATGAACCCCAGCAGCCGATATACAGCGTATTCAGGAGCCCGGCTTGTGTTTTTCCATTCCAGTATATATTCTGGGTGGTTCCGTTCTGCGTGATAAATAAATTGTAGCTGCCGCCGGCCTGAACGGAGAGGGTCAGGGAGAAAGGATCGGTAAAATTAATGGCGTTGCTCAAAGCGCTGGTAGGACGGCTCCCACTGCTGCCATCGTTTGCGATTCCGATTTTATTTCCGGTTTCATAACGTCCCAGGATGGAATTGTTGCCTGTTCCCCCGATAGAAGCGCAAAAGATGGAATCCTGATTGTCAAGGCCGGTAGCTTTGGCAAAATTGATATTGACGGTATAACCGGAAGCTCCTGAAAGATTCAGGCTGGAAACGTCCAAACCGTTTTTCTTTGCATTCGTTGCGTTGGATGTCCAGGTTCCGTCATCGTTCCAGGTGGCGTCATTGAGCGTCCAGCTGAGGGCGGCAGTGCCCAGGTCGGAGACGGCGGTGCCGCTGCCTGGGGAAGTTTGGTCAAACCGGGAAAAGCCGGAAACCAGAGTTACGCTTGCCTGGACTCCCGAGACTCCAAGGAGCCCCATGGCCAGGATGAATAATGTTTTCTTCATATAATTAAATTGTTAGACAGGGAAAAGAACAGCGGGGTGAATCTGTAATTCCTTTAACGGATTGCGAATCCGGTTCTTCGATTTTTTCCGTTTTTAAGAGGACAACCCGCATCCATCCCCCGTAAAATCAGGGACGGGAGAGATTAAAAAAAAGACCAGTTATAGGAAAAGATCTTATTTTCAATGAATTAAAAATCGTATTTCTTTTATGGTCATATTTTTTTATTTGAACCGGATTCGCAATCCGCAAAACGAATTTGAGGATTGCACGGAATGTGGTGGAAAATTCTTTTTCAAGCGTCGCTATTTATTGAATTTCAATATTATGAAAAAGAGGGGGAAGAACGGGAAACGACTTGGAACGTCCGAAGACAGAGTGAACTGAGCGATGAAAAACGCATGCGGCAGGCCAAGCCGTATTTTAAGCTTTTCCTTTTGAGGAAGAGCTGGCTTGATAAGGGCGTGCTGGCAAAAAGAATCATTCCGTGTTTGGACGTAACAGACGGCAGGGTCGTCAAAGGGACCAACTTCGTCAATCTGAGGGATGCCGGGGATCCGGTGGAATGCGCCAGGGCCTACGATGCGCAGCAGGCGGACGAGCTTGTTTTTCTGGACATCACCGCTTCTTCCGACGGGCGCGCCACCATGGTGGACGTGGTACGCCGCACGGCGGCCTGCTGCTTCATGCCCCTGACGGTGGGCGGCGGCATCCGTTCCGTGGAGGACATGCGGGAAATGCTCCTGGCCGGGGCGGACAAGGTTTCCCTCAACACGGCGGCCATCAACCGTCCGGACTTGATCAACGAAGGGGCGGCGGCATTCGGCAGCCAGTGCATCGTCGTCGCGATTGACGCCAAAAGGCAGGCTCCCGGCAAATGGGGCGTTTCCACGCACGGCGGCCGGAAATTCGTGGGGCTGGATGCCGTGGAATGGGCCATGGAGGCGGAACGCCGCGGCGCGGGGGAAATCCTGCTCACCAGCATGGACGCGGACGGCGCCAAAACCGGGTATGATATTGAACTGACCCGTGCCGTCAGCGAGGCCGTGCGCATTCCCGTCATCGCCAGCGGCGGAGCGGGCAATCTGGACCACATGGTGGAAGTGCTTGCGGAAGGCAGGGCGGACGCCGTCCTGGCCGCCTCCATCTTCCATTTTGGAGAATACACGGTGCCGGAAGCCAAGGCCTACTTTTCCGCCAGGGGAATTCCCGTGCGGCCGATAGTGGAATAATGCAGATTTATTTCTTGAAAGTGAGGGTGATTTCATGACGTAATTGAAGCGATGCGCCTTTGTTTTCTTCCTCTGCTCTCTCTGATTGCGTTCACGCCCGCCGTTCATGCCCAGTCGCCGGACAGGCATCCTCTGTATGAACCCGCCCTGGCTTCCGCGGGAGCCGTCCGGGATGCGGGCAACCTGTTTGCCGGGGCCAAAGTGACCGCTTCCGGCCATTACGGCAATGACCGCCCTGAACTGGCGGTGGATGGCCGGTCGGCTGACGGAGACAAATACTGGGGATGTGAAAACCTGCCCGTCTGGCTCCAGGTGGACATGGGGCAGCCCCGTGTTCTGTCCTCCCTGCATGTATGGCCCTATTGGAAGGGCGGTCGCATATACAAGTATAAAATAGAAGGTTCCAGGGACGGCAAAAGCTGGGAAATGCTGGCGGACCAGTCCTCCAACAGCATTGCCGCCACGGCGGAGGGGGTGCCTTTCAAATTCAATCCGCGGACGGTCCGGTACGTCAAAATCACTTTTCTGGGCAACAGTGCAGGCAACGGCAAGGGAGGCCATCTGGTGGAAATCAAGGGCTATGGACCGGATGCCTCCCTGGAACTGAAAGCGGCAGCCGTAAAGGACTATGACCGTCTGCCCTACGGAGAAATGCCGAAGGCGGACATGCTCCAGGACGCGCTCCGCCTTTCCGGGTGGCGGGGAGAGCGGGCCGGCGGCCAGATTGCCGTCTGGTCATCCCAGCCGCAGCCGCAACTGGCCGTATCCTGCACGGGGGTCAAAAATGCGTCCGGACAGACTATTCCCGTCCGCGTCTCCATGGTGCGCTACACGAAGGCCGGAAACAGGCCCGTAGCGGATGTGATCGGCACGGAAAAGCGCTGTGACCTGCAGGCCGGCATCGTACGTCCCGCCTGGGTGGAAATCAATATTCCTGCGGCCGCAAGGCCGGGAATATACAAGGGCAACATTACCGTGACCTCTGAAAACAGTTCGGCCGTGAACGTGCCCGTGACGCTGGAAGTGGCGCCGGAACTGCTCCCGGCCCCAGCCAGTTGGCGGGTGCACCTGGACCTCTGGCAGCATCCGCAGGCCGTTGCTCGGTGGCACGATGTGGAGCCGTGGTCTCCGGAACATTTCGCCCTGATGAAGCCGGTGATGAAAAGGCTGGCGGAAGCCGGGCAGAAAGCCGTCACCTGTTCCCTGATTGACGAAGCCTGGAACGGCCAGACCTACGACTGGTGGCCGTCCATGATCGAATGGATCAAGGGAAGGGACGGTAAAATGCGTTATGACTACACTGGCTTTGACAAATGGGTTTCCTTCATGCTCAACGATGTAGGAATCAAGGAGCAGATCACCTGCTACACCATGATTCCGTGGTCCCTGAAAGTCCGCTATCTGGATGAAGCTTCCGGACAATACAAATTCCTGGAACTCAAGCCCGGCGACCCTTCGTACGAAGCCATTTGGGGGCCCTTCCTGACGGACTTCCGGAAACACGTCAAAAGCAGGGGATGGCTGAACAAAACCTGCATCGGGCTGGACGAACGGCCGGATGCCATGGTGAAGGCGGCCAAGGACGTGCTGGACAAATATGCCCCGGAATTCAAAATCGTTTCCGCCGTTAACCATCCTACCGCCATGACCCGGTACGTGTATGACGTCTCCCCCGTGATCGGCCATGCGGAGACGGTCATGGGAGACCTGCTGGCACAGCGTAAAAAACAGGGGAAAAAAACCACCTTCTATGTCTGCGTCACCCCCCAGAAGCCCAATACCTTCACCATGTCTCCGCTGGCGGAAGCCGAATGGCTTCCTCTCTTTGCCGCCGCCAACCATCTGGACGGCTTCCTGAGGTGGGCATACAACTCCTGGAACCGCAATCCGTTTGAGAAAACCGACTTCGGAAACTGGCCTGCGGGAGACTGTTACCTGGTTTATCCCGGCAACCTCAGTTCCCTGCGGTTTGAAAAGCTGCGCGACGGCCTGGAAGAATTTGAAAAAGTCAACATCCTGCGTTCCCGCGCCGCGAAAAGCCCGAAGGCGAAAGCCGCCGTGGCCCGCATGGACGAGGAACTGTCCAGACTCTTCACCGTGGAAAAGAGCCGGGGCAGCGCCCATGAAGACGACGTGCGCAAGGCCCGTGAAATCATCCGGAAGACGGCGGAAGCCACTAGATGATTTTACAGATTCCCTATTTCCCCCTCTTTATTGATAAAAATTCTGTCCTTGTCTTTCCGGTTACCGGAGACAACGGACAGAATTTTATTGCTCTTTTATCCCGGGAAAAGGGCAGCCTTGCAAATACTTTCCCGGTTCACCGTGCGGTCAATACGAATTCTGGGCAGGGATTCCCTATAATGATTCATTTGCTGAAGGAACCGGCCGCACTACGGTTCACCTTGGTACGCTCAAGGCATATGGGCCGTTTCAATCTGTTTCCGGGAGATCAATAAAACCGCTGCCAGGATGAAATCTTCCGGTTTTTTTGTAATCCAGGAAAATCTGGTGGCTGAACGCTTCTCGACAATGGCGCATTTCCGGATACAATCGTCATCGCTTTGATTATGCGGACAGGATTGTGTCCCGGATAACTCAAACTTGGTATGAATGTCTTGCTCACGGGAATATGTTTTTTATGTTGCTCCGCTTTCTTGTTAAAGGCGGCGGAGCCGCCTGTCTTTTCCCTTTCTTTTTCAGAGCTTCCCTCTTTTCTTCAGTGGAACATACGGAAACAGGTTTCCGGACAGGGAGACCTTATTGAATCCTGGACGGGCTGGAATCCTGCATTAAAGAATTCGGAAGGCCCCCACGGAGGTCTTGTTTTGATGCAGGAAATCGATCTTGTGGGGGACACGGGGAAAGAAAGAGTCTTCTTGTATCAAAGACCTGAAATAGCTGGAACCCCTCCACGGCAGGATGAACATGTGAGGTTCATCTGCAATGCGGATGGCTCCTATCTTTATACGGTTCCTTCCTTCTGTCTGCGCGGGGAGAAGACGGGCAGTGTTTTTCGAGGTGAAGATGCCTATTATTTTTGTCCTGACCGGCATGTTAACAGATACCGCTTCACCTACGGATGGAGGCAATGGGAACTAACGGGGCAGTATGCCCGGGTATTGGAATGGAGTGGCTGCGAAGAGGCCAATCCCAAAAACGGAACTCTTTGGAAAAGCGGCATGGAGCAAAAGGAAGGCATTTATGTAAATACGGGCGTTGTTGACGAAACATGCTCTCTTTCTCCAGGCAGCTCCCGGGTTCCTCTTTCGCGGAAACGCGAAGGTAAAGACCTGTTTGAAACGATAGTAAAGGAAAAGGCGGCATCATCTGCATTACCTGGACAGGAGAAATTAAAAGAAGACAAGCTTCTGGAAACAGTTTGGGTTGTTTCCCTCTTTGAGCTTCTTACGCAGGATATTCCCCATTGGAAATGCTTTAGGGAAGTTTCTTTAAAAGAGGCGCAAGAAAAGTGGAGGGAGATTTCCGTTCCTGTCATAGAGCAATCCCGGAAATGGAGCCAGAAAGAAGCCGTGCAGGCCATGAATGCGCTTCTGCACGTAAAAAATCTCCCGGGAGTAAAAACCTGTCCCTTGTTTCCACTTCCGGCTGGAACTGCATTTGTAGAAAGTCCAATGAAGCCGGAAGGGCCTGTGGACAGGAGGAAACCGTGAAAACAGGAATATTCTTTGTCTAGCGGGTTTGGTGGATGTCCATTTGCTGATAGGCCTTTCCCCAGCGGGACATGGAAGTCAGAATGGGATGCAGGCTGTAGCCCAGCTCCGTAAGTGTATATTCCACGCGAGGGGGTACCTCCGCATAAACCTTGCGGGTGAGCAGGCCGTCCTTTTCCATAGCCCGCAGATTGGCTGTCAGGACTTTCTGTGTTACGGGGCCGATGGATTTCCGGAGTTCTCCAAATCGTTTTGTTCCTTCCAGCAAATCCCGGATAATCAGGACTTTCCATCGGGAGGAAATCAGTTGGAGAGTCGTCTCGACGGGACATGGAGTCATTTTGCAAGTCATTGGTTTCAAACGATGGTTTCCTTTTGGTAACTAAAGCACAATTTTCTGCCTACTTTACAGATGGGATATTCAGGCCTACTGTAGGGAAGGTTTGCCGGACAGGCAAGCATGATAGGGAATAAATCACAAACACAGGAATAAAATGAAGCAAATGGAAAAAATAGCCGACGGTGAAAATTTCAGCGCGGCAAATGCTGGCAAATTCAATGAACTGGGGGATTATGTTCTGGAACTTTCTCCGGAAGTGAAAATTCCGGGCAAGGTATTCGGCGGGGGCGCCCTGCACGCAAGCGGAGGGGATTTTTCCTTCCAGCTTTTTCAGCCGGGCACGGAAACGGGATTCCTGCACACGCACAAGAATCATGAGGAACTCTACTTTTTCCTCAGCGGCAGGGGAGAATTCCAGGTGGACGGCACAGTTTTTCCCGTAGCTGAAGGCAGCGTTGTCCGCGTAGCGCCTCCGGGGAAGCGTTCCGTGCGCAATAATGGTACGGAGCCGCTTGTGATGCTCTGTGTGCAGTATCGCGGAAATACGTTTACGAGCGAGGATGCGCTGGACGGCGACATTCTTGATGAACCTGTGAAGTGGCAATAGCAGACTGCGGAGCGGTGCTTCCGCCAGGCAAATCACGGAAAGAATGCCGTTTCGGATTGTCCCGGAGCGGCGTTCCTTTTGGCTGTCAGCCGTTGGGAGGAAAAATAGGCCGGGATTCATGGCGGTTTTAAACTCATTTAGGTTTCATGAGGCGCCTGGCAAACAAGGGAAAGGCGGGATTATGAAAGCATCGTGCCCGGACAGGCCGTAAATCAATGAAAAACGCCCCTGGCGGAAAAACCGCGCAGGGGCGTTGAAAGGCAGGAGCGATGACCCTTATTCCGCGTCCGCGGGTTTTTCAACGGGCATCGCGGCCATGTTCTGGTACAGGTTCCAGCGGCGCCAGACATCCTTCTGGGCCTGTTCAAGGAGGTTTTCGAATTCTTCCTTGTTGGTCTTGGCCAGAAGCTTGAAGCGGTTTTCGCTGAGCAGGACGTCGCGGAGGTCGCCCTTCGGTCCCTTGCCTTCCACGATCAGCGGATTCTTGCCCTGGAGGGCCAGGTCCGGATTGTAGCGGTACAGGAGGATGCGCCCCGTGTCCACCCAGGCCTTCTGCTGCTGCAGGCCCTTGGCCATGTTGATGCCGTGGGAAATGCAGTGGGAGTAGGCGATGATCAGGGCGGGACCGTCGTAGGCTTCCGCTTCCACGAAGGCTTTCAGCGTATGTTCGTCCTTCGCGCCGAGGGCGACGGAAGCCACGTACACGTTGCCGTAGGTCATGGCCATCAGGCCCAGGTCCTTCTTCACGCTGTGCTTGCCGGTCGTGGCGAATTTGGCCACGGCTGCGCGCGGGGTGGACTTGGAGCACTGGCCGCCGGTGTTGGAATATACTTCCGTGTCCATGACCAGCACTTTCACATTCTTGCCGGTGGACAGGATGTGGTCCAAGCCGCCGTAACCGATGTCGTAGGCCCAGCCGTCGCCGCCGAGAATCCAGACGCTCTTGCGGACCAGTTTGTCCGCCAGGGTAAGGAGGCGCGCGCATTCCGGCTTGCCGGTGATTCTCTGCTTCAGTTCTGCGATGTTTTCACGCTGTTCGGCGATGTCGGCTTCGTCCTTCTGCGGATTGGCAAGGATCTTGTCCACCAGTTCCTGTCCGACGATGCCGGCGGCGTCATGAAGGAGCTCGATGGCATGTTCCATCTGCTTGTCCAGGGAGACGCGGAAGCCAAGGCCGAATTCGGCGTTGTCTTCAAACAGGGAATTGGACCAGGCGGGGCCGCGTCCTTCGGAGTCGTGGGACCACGGGGTAGTGGGCAGGTTGCCGCCGTAAATGGAGGAGCAGCCCGTGGCGTTGGCGACCACCAGGCGGTTGCCGAAGAGCTGGGAAAGCATCTTCACGTACGGGGTTTCGCCGCAGCCGGCGCAGGCGCCGGAGAATTCGAACAGCGGGCGGAGCACCTGCATGGAGCGGATGTTGTCCGTCTTCACCTTGGTGCGGTCCACGTCCGGCAGGCTCATGAAGAAGTCCCAGTTGGCTTCCTCCTTGTCGTGGATCTTCTCGTTGGGAACCATCGTCAGGGCCTTGTGGGTCGGGTCCGTCTTGCTCTTGGCCGGGCAGACGTCGGAGCAGAGCGTGCAGCCCGTGCAGTCGTCCGGGGAGACCTGGATGACGAATTTTTCGCCCTTCCAGTCCGGATGCTTGGCATCCAGGCATTCAAAGCCTTCAGGAGCGCCGGACAGGGCGTCCGGGGAGAAGAACTTGCTGCGGATGGCGGCGTGCGGGCAGACGGCCGTACACTTGCCGCACTGGATGCAGAGGGTGGGGTCCCATTCCGGCAGGTCCAGGGCGAGGTTGCGTTTTTCGTACTGGGAAGTGCCGTTCGGGAAGGTGCCGTCCACGGGCATCTGGCTGACGGGAATGCTGTCCCCCTCACCGCACATCATTTTGCCCAGTACGTCCTGGACGTATTCCGGAGCGTTTGCGGACATGACCGCCGGGATGGCGTGGCCGTTGACGGTCTTGCCGGTGGTGTCCACCTGGTGCAGGTTGTCCAGCGTGGCGTCCACGGCGGCGATGTTCTTGTCCACCACTTCCTGCCCCTTCTTGGCGTAGGTCTTGGCAATGGCCTTCTTGATGTAGCCGATGGCTTCATCTGCGGGAATCACGCCAGCCAGCTTGAAGAAGCAGGTCTGCATGATCATGTTGATGCGGCCGCCCATGCCCGTCTTGCGGGCCACGGAAAATGCGTCGATCGTGTAAAGCTTGATATTCTTGTCCAGGATCTGCTGCTGCATGCGGGCCGGCAGCGTGTCCCACACCTTGTCCGCCGGATGCGGGCTGTTCATCAGGAAGGTGGCGCCGTTGGCGGCGTTCTTCAGGAAGTCGAACAGGTTCAGCAGGGAGGGCTGGTGCAGGGCCAGGAAATTCGCCTTGGTGATCAGGTACGTGGACTTGATCGGGCGCGGGCCGAAGCGCAGGTGGGAGATGGTGGAGGAACCGGACTTCTTGGAGTCGTACACGAAATAGCCCTGAACATACAGGTCCGTGTGCTGGCCGATGATCTTGATGGCGTCCTTGTTGGCGCCTACGGTACCGTCGGAACCGAGGCCGAAGAACATGGCGCGCGTCACGTCGTCCGCTTCCGTGGAGTAGTCTTCGTCGTAGGGAAGGCTGGTGCCCAGCACGTCGTCGTTGATGCCGATCGTGAAATGGTTCTTGGGCTTGTCCTGGGCCAGGTTGTCATAAACTCCCTTGACCATGGCGGGGGTGAATTCCTTGGAGGACAGGCCGTAGCGTCCGCCGACCACCGTGGGCATGCCGTTGGTGAAGGCAAGGTCTCCGCTGGCCTGGGCGTCAAAGAGGGCCTGGATAACGTCCTGGTGGAGCGGTTCGCCCTGGGCGCCGGGTTCCTTCGTGCGGTCCAGCACGGCGATCTTTTTGACCGTGGCGGGAAGGGCCTTGATGAGCTCCGCGGCAGGGAAGGGGCGGAACAGGCGCACTTTCAGCACGCCTACCTTGGCGTTTTCACGGGCGATCATGGCTTCCACCGTTTCTTCCACGGCTTCGGCGCCGGAACCCATCAGGATGATGACGTTTTCAGCGTCCGGCGCGCCGGTGTAGTCCACCAGGTGGTAGGAGCGGCCCGTCAGGGACGCGAATTTGTCCATGGCCTTCTGCACAATGGCGGGGGTGGCGGCATAGAACGTGTTGACCGTTTCACGGCCCTGGAAGTAAACGTCCGGATTCTGGGCGGTGCCGCGCAGCACCGGGGCGTCCGGCGTCAGGGCGCGTTCGCGGAAGGAATCCAGCCATTCCGTCTTCACCATGGCGTTCAGCGTATCGTCGGAAATATCGGCGATCTTGCCGATTTCATGGGACGTGCGGAACCCGTCGAAGAAATTCATGAAAGGAATGCGGGATTCCAGCGTGGCGGCATGGGAAATGGCGGCAAAGTCCGCGGCTTCCTGCGTGGAGGAACCGCAAAGCATGGCCCAGCCGCAGGAGCGGGCGCTCATCACGTCGCTGTGGTCGCCAAAAATGGACAGGGCCTGGTAGGCCAGGGACCGGGCCGCCACATGGAACACGGCCGGGGTCAGTTCCCCGGCAATCTTGAACATGTTCGGAATCATCAGCAGGAGGCCCTGGGATGCCGTGAAGGTCGTCGCCAGGGAACCGGTCTGGAGGGCGCCGTGAACGGTGCCTGCGGCGCCGCCTTCACTTTGCATTTCCACGACGGAGGGAACGGTCCCCCACAGGTTCTTCCGGTTGACGGCCGCCCAGCTTTCGGCGGATTCACCCATCGGAGAAGACGGGGTAATGGGGTAAATGGCAATGACTTCAGAAAAACGATAGGCTACAGAGGCTACGGCTTCGTTAGCGTCAATCGTGCTGTAAGTTACGGTTTTTTGATCACTCATAAGTCTGCACGGATAGTATAATTGATAAATAAGGTGCGTCTTAACGGGGCTGGTTATAACATGTCCGGCTGCAAAGGTAAAAGCAATTATGCGTATGTGACCCCCTGCCGTTCATTTTTTATAATAAGACCAGATACGAACCAGAGAAAAAAATGCCGCTTGCGGCGTATCATATTGGTTTTCTTAGAAAAAGCTTGTCTTTTTAAAGAGAAGGCAGGCCGTTAAAAATGCAATTTCATAATATTTGCCGGAACTTCCTCGGCTGCGGAAAAAGCGGCTCTTCTCTCCGCCGCAGGCCGGTCGCGGAGCATGGAATCCTCTCCGCGGGATGCCTGGGGTAAACGGCATTTCATGCAGGGCGGCCCGCCAAAAATGGATTCTGCCTGACAATCCGCTAGCCAAAACGGAGTCAAGCCTTTAAAATCCCCACACTATGTCCGAACAACAGCAGGCACATCCCAATACGACGGAATCCGAACTCATTGCCGTGCGCCGCGACAAGCTCGCCAAAATCCGCGAGCTGGGAATCGACCCCTACGGTGCAAGATTTGACGCGACCACCACGCCCGCCGAGTTGAAAGCCGACTTCCAGGAAGACAGGCAGGTGGCCGTGGCCGGGCGCCTGCTGGCCATCCGGGACATGGGCAAATCTCAGTTCTTCGTCATTGGAGACGTGCGCGGCAAAATCCAGGGCTTCCTGCACCGGAATGAAGTGGACGAAACCACCTGGAACCTGTGGAAGCTGCTGGACCGCGGGGACTGGGTAGGCATTACGGGAACCACGTTTTTGACGCGTACCGGGGAGCCTACCATCAAGGTCTCCGGCCTGGTCATCCTTTCCAAGAGCCTCCGCCCCCTGCCGGACAAATGGCACGGCCTGGCGGATAAGGAAGTTACCTACCGCAAGCGCCATCTGGACCTCATCTCCAATGAGGAAAGCGCCTCCCTGTTTGTCACCCGCTCCCTGATGATCGCGGAAATCCGCCGTTTTCTTCAGGACCGCGGCTATCTGGAAGTGGAAACCCCCATGCTCCAGGACGTGGCCGGGGGCGCCGCCGCCAAGCCGTTTGAAACGTACCATAACGCGCTGGACATGCCGCTCACGCTGCGCATTGCCCCGGAACTCTTCCTCAAGCGCCTGATGGTGGGCGGATTCACCAAAATTTTTGAACTCAACCGCAGTTTCCGCAACGAGGGCATCGACCGCCGCCACAATCCGGAATTCACGATGCTGGAAGCCTACTGCGCCTGCGGAGACTTTGAAACCATGGCGGACATGGTGGAAGAACTCATCTGCCATCTGGCGGAAACGTTCTGCGGCGGCCTCCAGATCGACCACAAGGATGCGGAAGGCAACGTGCTTTATACCATTGACCTCACGCGCCCGTGGAAGCGTGCCGACTACCAGGACCTGATCCGCGGCGTGGCCGGCCGGGACTGGTTTGACATCACGCCGGAAGAACGCCGCGCCCGCTGTGCGGAACTGGGTGTGGAAATCAGCCCGGACATGAAGGACGTGGACGTTTCCCAGCAGGTATATGAAAAGCTGGTGGAGGAAAAAACGATGAACCCCTGCTTCGTCACCCACGTTGCCAAGGACCTGGTCCCCCTGGCCAAGCTCAACAGGGAAAACCCGGACGTGGTGGACGTGTACGAGCTGGTGATCAACGGCCAGGAAATCTCCCCCGGCTATTCCGAACTCAATGACCCGGACGTCCAGAAGGAACGCCTGGAACACCAGGCCGCCGGGGAAACCCAGCGCGTGGACTACGACTTCATTGAAACGCTGGAATACGGCATGCCCTCCGCGGGCGGCATCGGCATCGGCATTGACCGGGTCATCATGATGCTGACCGGAGCGTCTTCCATTCGCGACGTCCTGCTCTTCCCCCAGTTGAAGCGGAAGGACAGTTAATTCTACCGCATGCCGCATGGCCCGACGCACTCCCGATACCCTGGACTGCGCTTCCGCTCAATGGATCGGCAAACGCCGCGAGCAGGAAGACGTGGTCAAAAGCCTTTCCGTTGACGGCGGAATGCTGGGAATCGTGTGCGACGGCATGGGCGGCCATCTCCGCGGCGCCTGCGCCTCCTGCGTGGTGGCGGATGCATTTGCCTCCGCGTTTGCGGAAAGCGGCCAGCAGGACATCCCCGCCCGCCTGGCGGAAGCGCTGCACGCGGGCAATGAGGCGCTGGCCGCTACCCAGAAGGAACCTGAAGAATCCGGAACCACCCTGCTGGCCGCATTCATCCGGGACCGCTGCCTGTGGTGGATCAGTGTGGGAGATTCCCCCCTTTACTTGTGGAGCGGCACGGACGGGTCCTGCATGGACCGCCTCAATGAAGACCATTCCATGAGGCCGATTGCGGACTGCCTTTACCGGAAGGGGGAAATGTCCCTCCAGCGGGCCCTGCGGCAGCGCTGCGTGCTCCGCTCCGCCGTGATGGGCGGCCCCGTGGAGCTGGTGGACATCAGCGCGATGCCCCTGCTGCTCCATCCCGGGGATGCCGTTCTGGCCTGTTCGGACGGCTTGCAGGTCTGGTCCGAACTGTTGAGGGAGCCTTCATTCCTGGCCCTCAAGGCGGCGCGGGAGCGCTCCAGCCGGCATCTGGTGGAAACCGTCATGGAGCAGGTGAAGGACATGCTGGAACCCCAGCAAGACAATGCTTCCGTCTGGGCCGCCGTGGTTAGGAAATCTTGAAAACCTTCCTCTACAGCCGTTAAAACGGGTTCAGCGTGAACCACAGGGCGGGCGCCACCTTCCCGTTGCGTCCCTTGGCAATCAACTCCGCCAGTTTGGCGCTCCACATGTCGATCGTCTTCCGGTGGTTGCCGTACATCGTGTAATCCCTGGCGCTCCCGAAAACGGTCGGTTCGTCCGAACGGTAGTCGCCGAACACGGCCAGGCGCTCCCCGGTGCGTGCATCCGTCACACGGCCCGACATCGCCATGTCTCCTTTGGAGATCAGCCCCAGGCCGTAGGAAACCCCGGGAATGAAAAAGGAGGACCCCAGGGACAGGAGATTGACGCCCACCAGGGTGCGGTTGATGCTGACAAACGCCGTCTCCAGTACCAGGTCGGCTTTTTGACGGCTGTCCGCCAGGGCGATGGGAAGTCCCGGCTGTGCGGCCAGATCTTCCCGGAGTTTCCGGTCAAACTCTCCCGCCAGTTTCACGGCCTGGGCCTTGAACTCTTCCGGATGCCAGTGCCGGTCCGCTCCCGGCGTCAGGTAGTCGATGGTCGTTGGAGCGATGTAAAGCCGCTTGTAATGCTTTTCTTTTCCCTGGACTTTCGGGTTCACCCAAAGTCCTTCAAAAGGGGCGTTCCACGGTTGCAGGGTCTCGGGGGCAAACTCCGTCTTCGGTATTTTGGCAAGCAGATGTTCCGTGCATGAGCAGAACAGGCCGGCCAGGGCGGCGCAGGCGAATGCCAGCGGCAAAAAGGATTTCATCAGGGTTTGCATGAGGACGGAATTTGTGTGAAGACTAGCAAAGCTCGGGAAAATCGGCAAGGGAATCCCTCTGGTGAAGAAAAATGCTGCGGACTGTGCGGAAAAGGCACGGTTCGCGCTCCGGAAAGCGGGAATATGAGAATTCGGGTTGAAATCCCGAAAAAACGGACTAATGATACAATCCTATGAGAACTGCCCTTTGCTCTTTATTGCTGGCTTCCTCCGTTGCCGTGGCCGCCCCTGTTTCCATTGGAGTGGCGCCTTCCGGCGTCGTTGTACGGTTTGATATGCAGAACTCCCCCGGCTTTACTTTTATAAGCGAGCCTTTTCCCGGTGTGGAAGTAGGGTTGATCCTGACTCCCTCCGGGGAAAAGGTACAGCTGGCCGCCGGCAGGGAGGACGGACGCCTGGTTTGTACGGATTCCACAGGAAAGGATTTGGGCAAGGTAACGATGATCCCCGTTTATTCCATGGGGATTGTCCTGCCGCCGCAATACGGATGCGCCGTGGCTGCCCGGGAAGCGCCTGCCCCGGAAGCGCAATGGATTCATGTCAAGGGAACCTTGCCCGTGCAAGTGCTGGACGGAGAGGAACAAATGGAGCCTGTCGCGCTTGAAATGAAAAAGGGGGCAACTGCTTCCGCGGGCCATGTGGCGCTCAAGGTGGAAAACGTTGTTGTCAAAGACGGTTCCGTCACGTTGAACTTGAAATTATCCCGGAAAAACAGGGACGTTCCGGTAGACAGAATTCTCTTTCAGAAAATGGATGGGGCCGCGCTTGAAGCGGAGGGCAATCCGAAACAAATCCACATGGCAAATGAGAACTATGCGGTTGAATACGAATATGTCATCCCTTCTACGGATGCGGAACTTAAAGTGGTGCTCTTCAAAAAGACGGGCAGGGAAGTACAGGTGCCTCTTGACCTGAAAGTGGGTCTTGGAGGCCCCGCCAGGTAGGGAAGGCCGTTTCGGCGTCCGGGGCCGGGAAATTCTCAATTGTCATTTCCCCGGTGCAGGGGTAGAATGCTTTCCACACGAAATGACTGCCTGGATAGTTCTCTACATTGCGGCCTCCTATCTGGTGGGAGCGGTTCCGTTCGGCTACCTTGCCGGCAGGTGCGGGGGGCTTGATCTCAGAAAGGAAGGGTCTTGCAACATTGGCGCTACCAACGCATGGCGCGTGCTGGGCTGGCGGTGGGGCGCACCGGTATTTGTCCTGGACTTTCTGAAAGGGTTCATTCCCGTATTCGGCGCATTGCACTGGCTGCCGTTTCTGACCGGGGACAGTGCCGGATGGGACTTCAACACGGCGGTGGTCCTGGTATGTTTTGCCGTGGTGCTGGGCCATACGTACACCTGTTTTCTCGGATTCAAGGGGGGAAAGGGCGTGGCGACGACGGCGGGCGTTCTCTTTGCCCTCAATCCGGCAGTGGCCTGTACGGCTTTGGCTACGTGGCTGGTGCTCGTAGGAATATCCGGCATCGTCTCCCTGGCCAGCATTCTGGCGGCGGTTGCGATGATCGTGGCGGGATGGTGGATGTATCCGCTCGCCGAGGGAGGAAGCATCTCGCCCCAGGTGCTCTATATTGCCTTCTTTACATTGATCGGCCTGCTGGTCATTTTCAAACACCGTTCCAACATGGCAAGACTGTTCAACGGAACGGAACACTCCTTCTACTCCAAAAAGTCCAAGTAAGATGATAAATCGGTTACATAAAATAGCGGTGATCGGCGCCGGTTCCTGGGGCACGGCTCTGTCCATGGTGCTGGCAACCAGAGAATGCGAGGTTGTGCTGTGGACTCCCGTGGAGGCCCAGGCCAGGGAACTGGCGGAAACGAGGCGCAACCCTGTTCTATCCGAAACCGCCGCTCCCCTGGCTCCCAACATTCATCCCACTTGTGACCTGAACCTGGTGAAAGATGCGGAACTGATCGTGGTGGTGGTGCCTTCCGTAGCCATGCGTTCCGTAGCGCAGCAGCTGCGTGATCTGCCCGTGCGGCCGGATGCCGTCATTGTCTCCTGCACCAAGGGCATTGAACAGGGCACCCATAAAAGGATGACGGAAATTCTCCAGGAATATCTCCCTTCAAACCCCATCGGCGTGCTTTCCGGCCCCAACCATGCGGAGGACATTTGTCTGGGCCTTCCCTCCGCGTCCTTGATTGGTTTTGAGGATCCGCAATATGCGGACTGGGTGCAGCAAATATTTGCCTCCAAGACCTTCCGGGTTTATTCCGCTACGGACATCATCGGAATGCAGCTCGGAGGAACCATCAAGAACGTTTTTGCCATTGGCGCCGGATTGTGCGAGGGGCTGAACCTGGGGGATAACGCCCAGGCGGCCCTGCTGACCCGCGGCCTGGCTGAAATGACGCGCATCGGCGTAGCCAGCGGTGGCCGGAGGGAAACTTTCATGGGCCTTTCAGGCGTGGGCGATCTCATTGTCACCTGCTATTCCCGCCATTCCCGCAACCAGACGGTGGGGCGCAGGCTGGCGGAAGGAAAAAGCCTCCAGGAAATCCTGGATACCCTGGGCATGGTGGCGGAAGGGGTGCCCAACACGCTCTCCGTGTATGAAATCGCCCGGAAGCTGAAAGTGCGCACGCCCCTGATAGATGCGGTTTACGCCGTGCTTTATGAATCCAAGGCGCCGATGGAGGCCCTTACGGAACTGATGACGCGGGACCCCAGACCGGAAATGGATGCGGACGATCATTGATCGGGGCTGTTGTGCGCGGTGAGCCGGCACAGGCTTGCCGCCCCATGAACGCTGCACCCTGGAAAATGTCCATGCCTTGTTATGGAACAGCAAAAAATTACGTTCGCGAACCGGAACGGCCAGGGTGTCACGATGGCGGCCTTCATCAATTTTCCCGACGGGTTTGATGCCTCCCTGCAATATCCCGCCGTCATCGTCGCCCATCCCGGCGGCGGCGTCAAGGAACAGACGGCAGGCCTGTACGCCCGGAAATTGGCGGAACAGGGTTTTGTCACCATTGCCTTTGACGCCTCCTATCAGGGTGAAAGCACGGGTGAACCGCGGCATCTGGAAAATCCTTGCGTCAGGACCGAAGACATCAGCGCGGTGATTGATTATTTGACTACGCTTCCTTATGTGGACAACGTCAGGATAGGAGCCATGGGCATTTGCGCCGGAGGCGGCTATGCGGCCAATGCCGCAATCAATGACCGCCGCATCAAGGCGCTGGGAACGGTAAGCGCCGTCAATATAGGCGCCATGCTGCGGAATGGCTGGGAAGGGAAAGGCAGTTCAAGGGACGCCTTTCCGTTGCTGGAGGCCGGCTCCCAGGCCAGAACGACGGAGGCGAACGGTTCCGCCCAGGTGACATTCCCCCTTGCTCCGCTGAAGGAGGAAGACGCCCCCAGCGAAGAACTGCGCAAGGCATGGGAATATTACCGGACTCCCCGCTGCGCGTGCTCCACGGCTCCAAGCATTGCCGCGTCAAGAAGTCTGACCCAGCTCGTTACCTACGATGCGTTCAACATGGCGGACGTATTTCTGACGCAGCCCCTGCAGATTGTGGCGGGCAGCGCAGCCGGAAGCAAATGGATGAGCGATGACCTGTATGCCCGCGCGGCAAGCGTGGACAAAAATTACCATGTCGTGGAAGGCGCCGACCACATGTCGTTATATGATGTGCCGGAATATGTGGATGAAGCCTCCTCCGTTCTGGCCTCCTTTTTCAAAAATCATCTTTAATTGTGGCCGGAAGTCTTTCTCTTCCTTTTGCGGCATGCCTTGCCGTGAACCTGTGCCGGAAACGGGGAGGAACGGGCTGCCGCCCCCGGCTTTTTCCTTTCCAGGGGAGCCAGGTACAGGGGACGGATGTTTTTTTGTTTTTTTGAGTTGCTTTTCCTCGACAAATTATACTATATAAACAATCAGTATGAAACGTGCCATCATCTCCGCTCTTTTCGCCGCCGGAGCCCTTGGGGTTGCCAGTGCGGACATCCAGGCTCCGCCCGCTTCCGAATACACTCCCACCCGCAAGCTGGGCCGCGCCCTTGCCAACATCATTTACTCCGTTGAAGAAATCCCGCTGGGGATCATCAACTGGACGAGCCGCGAAGGCGACTACGCCGGATTCTCCGTCGGCATTGTGGACGGCACCGCCACCATGTTTGAACGCATGGGCTACGGCATCTATGAACTTGTCACTTTCTGGGCGCCTACCTACAAGTGCACCTACAGGCCTCCCTATCAGGGCCGTTGCGGCATGAGCGGCCTCAAGGAATACAATCCCAATGGCGGCCTGAGCGAATTCCCTGCGGAACTCAGCTTCCAGAGCTACTATAACTATTCCCGCCAGCAGCGCGACTAAGCCGGGAAGCTGGTTGATCAATTTCAAAAGGGTTGCCTGTACATGCGGGCAGCCCTTTTTTATGGCAGCCTTGTCCCTGCCGGGCGGAAAACCTTTCTTGTTCCGGAAAGGAAAGTTGCACTCTCCCTTGAGGGAATGAAAAACAAGCCCGGGAGAAACGCTATTCCGAAAACAGCAACGACTTTTGGAAAAAAGAAAACAGGACCGGTAGCGTTTTACATCACGTGACGGCCGTCACGGTTGACGGAAGACAGGGAAAGAAGTACCTTTTCACAACGGAAAGGCTTCCATACCATGAATAACACAGTTGCTTTCATCGGCCTGGGCGCGGCAGCCTGCATCACGGCGCCTGCATTTGCCCAGGATACCCATACTTCCCTGACCAAGCAAAGCGTGGCCTGCATGCAGGAGATCACCGCCGCAATGGACAAGGTGACGGATGAGCCCGGAGCTGCCGCCGCGGTGGAAACCGTCAAGAAAGTGCATGAAAAGCTGGTGGACCTGGGAAAACGGCAGTTGGAGCTGCCCGGCGCCACTCCCCAGGAACAGGCCCAGATTGCGGCCCAGATGGTGGAAATACAGAAAGTTTCCGGAGAACTGGTGAAATCCCTTGCCCGTCTCAAAAAGGAAAACCTGCTTACTCCGGACTTGCAGAAAGCCTTGATGAATTTGCAGTCCGTTCAGACGGAACTGGCGCAGGCTTCCAAAGACAAGGCTGCCCAGGCGGAGCCGTTCCCGAAGGATGCGGAAGGCAATACGCATGAGACCCTGCTGGAAAAAACCGTGGAAGAAGCAAAGAAGCTGGATAAAGCGCTGGCGAACGTGAAAGATGCGGAAACCAGCGCTGCTGCCGAGGAACAGGTCAAGCACTACCGGGCTGCGTTGCTGGACATTGCCAAAAAGCAGGCCTCCCTGCCGCCCCTGACCAGAAACCAGCAGGCCAAGCTGATGGGAACGCAGCAGCAGCTTGTGGAAATGATGCAGCCCATCATCAAGCACATGGCGGCTGTCATGCTTTCTCCCAATGCCACGCAGAACCTGAAGGATTCCGTGAAATCCCTCTCCGAACTGCCCAGGGAAGTTCAGAAAATCCGCGAAGAAGCGGCCAAGTAGCCATTTTTGGAAAATGCCTCCTTTTGGGCTGGTCAAAGATAATAATTGTTCTAAAGTGGCAGTCCTGAGGAATGCGACCGACTTTTAGTGAAACAGATCTCAATGAACGTCCCTTTCTGGTTTTCTGGGAGGTGACGCGCGCTTGCGCCCTTGCGTGCAAACATTGCAGGGCCGTAGCCCAGCCGCGTCCGCATCCTGATGAACTGGACCATGAAGAAGCCTTGCGGCTGATTGACCGGCTGGCGGAACTCCGGCCGCCCATGCTTGTGCTGACGGGAGGGGACCCCATCATGAGGCCTGATATTCTGGAACTGATCCGCGCGGCGGCGGACAAGGGGCTGCATGTGGCCTTGAGCCCTGCCGCCACGGCCAGGCTGGTGCGCGCGGATTTTCATGCCTTGAAAGAAGCGGGGGTGCAGAGCATGTCCCTGAGCCTGGACGGCGCCCATGAAGCCACGCATGACGCCTTCCGGGGCGTGCCGCACACGTATGAACGGACCCTCCGCGCGGCGGAAATGGCCAAGGAGGCGGGCATGCACCTCCAGATCAACACCACCATCACCAAAAGCACGCTGGGTGAGTTCGACGACTTTGTAGAGCTGATGAAAAAAATGCAGCCGGGCATGTGGAGCGTCTTCCTGCTTGTTCCTACGGGCCGGGCGGCAATGGATGAAATGCCTGCCGCGGAGCAGGTGGAAGCCGTCTGGAAAAAACTCAGCGAGGTCAGCCGGGAAGTCTCCTTCGGCGTCAAGACCACGGAAGGGCACCATTATCGCCGGGTGGCCCTTCAGGAGGCACGTGCTCAGGGAGCCAGGCCGGCGCGGCGCGCCATTCCCACGCGCGACGGAAAGGGCATCATGTTCATCTCCCACACCGGTGACATCCAGCCCTCCGGCTTCCTCCCCATCACGGCGGGCAATGTCCGCACGGACGATGTGGGCGAAGTGTACCGCACGCACCCCCTCTTTCTCAAGCTTCGGGACGACAACGCGCTGCTGGGCAAATGCGGCCGTTGCGAATACCGCACCATTTGCGGCGGCTCCCGCTCCCGGGCGTACGCCGTGTACGGAGACATGATGGCGGAGGACAACCTCTGCCCCTATCAACCCAGGCTTTCACAACACCATGATTAACATCACCAGACTTTGGACAGGGGCGGAACAGCCCGCGGACCATTTGAGATACGGCCAGGGCCAGGGGCACGGCCGTTCCGCCGGAGGAGCCGTGGAATCCTGCGCTCCCGCCTCTTCCCGCGTCCGCAAGCCCATTGTAGTATGGAACATCACCCGTACCTGCAACCTCAAATGTGTTCATTGCTATGCGGACGCGTCCGCCCGGAAATTTGACGGAGAGCTGGACTGGGACCAATGCTGTACCGTCATTGACGATCTGGCGGACTACAAGGTAAACGCCCTTCTGTTCTCCGGCGGTGAGCCCCTGGTGCATCCCCGTTTCATGGACCTGCTGGAACGGGCCACGGGAAAAGGGCTGAAAGTCACCATCTCCACGAACGGCACCCGCATCACGCCGGAATCCGCCGCGCGGTTCAAGGAACTGGGTGTGGCGTACGTAGGCATCTCCCTGGACGGCATCGGCGCCGTTCATGACCAATTCCGGGGGGTGGAAGGCTCCTTTGACCAGGCGGTGCGCGGGTTCAAGCTGTGCAGCGACGTGGGCCAGAAAACGGGCCTGCGCCTGACCCTGACCCGCAACAACGTGCAATGCATGGAGCAGATTCTGGACTTCATTGACGCCAACGACATTCAGCGCGTCTGCTTCTACCATCTGGTGCCTACCGGCCGCGGCGTGGAAGTGCAAACGCTTACCCGGGAGGAAGCCCGCCATGCCATGGACACCCTCATTGCCCGTGTGGAAGAATGGAAGGCGGAAGGCAAAAACAGGGAAGTGCTTACCGTTACCCAGCCTGCGGACGGCATTTATCTGCTGCTGCGCCAGCTCCGGGAAAGTTCCCCTCTGGCGGAGGAAACGTTGAAGCTGCTTCAATGGAACGGCGGCGGAGCGAACAGTTCCGGCCGCGGCATTGCCAACATCGACACGCAGGGCATGGTGCATCCGGACCAGTTCTGGCAGTCCGTGACGCTCGGCAACGTGAAAAACAACCTGTTCTCCGACTTGTGGGACGCCAAGGCGGGAGCCGCGGCGGAAATGCTGCCCGAATTGCGCGGGTCCGACGACCCGCTGGAACGGCAGAAAAAAATAGAAGGCCGTTGTGGCCGCTGCGTCCACTTTGCCCTGTGCGGCGGCGGATTCCGCACGCGAGCCGCCTTTGCCAACGGGCACTGGTACGGTTCCGACCCCGGCTGTTATCTGACGGAAGAAGAAATCTCCACTCCGCTTCCGGAAATCAAATAATCCTATTGGTTCCGGTAGGGGCGGAGCGGCATAGGCTCCTGCCCCCTGAAACATGGGCGGAAAACAATCTTTCACCGCAGAAAACGTTCTGCATGGAAGAAAATATTCCGTTGTGAAAAGGAAATGGCCTTGAAGGCAGGGAAACCCGGGAATTCTCCGGTTGACAGTTGCGTAGTGTAAAGCCTCCGGAACGGGCAGATCCGTTCCAGTCCCAATTTTCGGCAAAAAGACAGCTTTCGGAAGTGCTTTAGATAATAAGTAAAAGTGGCTTTGCGGCTCTGTTTTCTGGAAATCCGGTGTTTCTCCCTGATGAATGGAACACTTCTCTCCACTCCGGCGGAGAAGGCGCCGGCGGAACAATTCACCGTAGAAATTTCTTCTCAATAAATGCACGGACCCAATGTCCGGCGAAGGAGGGAAACTCCAGTAAAAACACTCCGCGGGACGTCCCTGAGCAATCGCAATATTTTGCTCCCCGGCCCATTTGAAACCACCGCATTCCCGTCCTGTTTTTCCCTGCTTTACAAGGATGGGGGCATCGCATAGCATCCCTGCATCATGAGTCAGGAATTGAGACCGGAAACCCTGTGCGTGCAGGCGGGCTGGACGCCGAAAAAAGGCGAACCCCGCGTGCTTCCCATTTACCAGAGCACGACATTCAAATATGAAACCAGCGAACAGATGGCCAAGCTGTTTGACCTGGAGGAACCTGGTTTCTTCTACACGCGCCTGCAAAATCCCACCAACGAGGCGGTAGCCAGGAAAATAGCTGACCTGGAAGGCGGTGTGGCCGCCATTCTCACTTCCTCCGGCCAGGCAGCTTCCTTCTTTGCCGTCTTCAATATCTGCGAGGCCGGCGACCACATCGTCAGTGCCGCTTCCATTTATGGGGGAACGTACAATCTTTTCGCCGTTACGTTCCGGAAAATGGGCATAGAAGTCACCTTTGTGGACCAGGACGCCCCGGCGGAAGAAATTGCCAAAGCGATTCGCCCCAACACGAAAGCCCTGTTTGCGGAAACCGTCTCCAACCCGACGCTCTGCGTGCTGGACATCCGCAAATTTGCGGACATCGCCCATGCCCACGGCGTGCCCCTCATCGTGGACAATACGTTCACCACGCCCATCAACTGCCGCCCCTTTGAATGGGGAGCGGACATTGTTACCCATTCCACCACCAAATACATGGACGGCCATGCCGCCGCCGTGGGCGGCGCCATCGTGGACAGCGGCAACTTTGACTGGGAAGCCCACAGGGACAAATTCCCCGGGTTGACGGAACCGGATCCGTCGTATCACGGTCTTTCTTACAGTAAAAGCTTCGGCAAGGGCGCTTACATTACCAAGGCAACCGTCCAGCTCATGCGCGACCTGGGTTCCATCCAGTCTCCGCAAAACGCCTTTCTGCTCAACCTGGGATTGGAAACCCTGCACTTGCGCGTTCCGCGCCATTGCGAAAACGCGCAAAAAGTGGCCGAATTCCTGCAGGAACAGGAAGACGTGGCCTGGATCAATTATCCGGGCCTCCCTTCCAACAAGTACCATGACCTGGCTCAAAAACAGTTCCGCGGCGGCCAGTCCTGCGGGGTGGTGACATTCGGCATCAAGGGAGGCCGCGAACGGGCCATCAAATTCATGGACAGCCTGAAACTGGCCGCCATTGTCACCCATGTGGCGGACTCCCGCACCTGCGTCCTCCATCCTGCCAGCCACACGCACCGCCAGTTGACGGACGAACAGTTGATGGAAGCAGGGGTCAGGCCAGATCTCATCCGCTTCTCCGTAGGGACGGAAGCGGCGGAAGACATTATTGCCGACCTCAGGCAGGCTCTGGAAGCCATCCGTTAAATCTGTCTTGCCTTCCCGTACGTACAGCCGTTCCGTGGAAATGTCCGGAACGGCTGTTTTTCATCTGTGATGGATGAAACGGACGGGATGGCGGAGGAACGTTGAAGGGCGAACCTGAAAAAATAGCTGGAGCATCCATCCCGCTGCAAGAAACGGACCTATGGCAACGAAGACCGGCCGCCTCTTGTAAAATCTTGCAGAAAGTCATGAAGAGGCAATAATTTCATCTTCTCTTTGGTGGAACGTTTGTTTTTACGTAAAAAACGGATTTTAATGACGTTGTGCAGAGAAAGACAGAAATGGAGCTTCCTCGGAAATGGCTCGTCTTTTCAGTTTCAACAGGATGTGAGTGATTTCAGAAAAGGCGGAAATTTCAACTGCTTTTCTTCATAATTGTAAATTGACATGCCATAATAAATTTATTATGGTGTGGTACTTATGAAAAGTAGATATTGTGCTGTATTAATGAGTTGTGCCAGTGTGGTGGCTGCAAATGCCGCTACCATCATTGCCGAACTGCCTGAATCCGCCAATCTGTCGCAAACTGCGACGATGGCGCCGCAAACAGGGGAGCAACTGCTGAATAAGGTAAAAAACAGCGGGGTTGGCGTCTATGCGGGAGGCAACAACAACAGTCTGGCCAACTGGCCCCAAAACGGGGAGGGAACCTGGATCAACAATGGTGACATTGGCTCCATCATCCTTTGCGGCAGAAGCGGAGTGGCGGGCGATTCCTTTGCCATGGTGTTGGGCGGGCCCCAACAGGGAGACCTTGTTTCCTCCATCGTCTTTTCCTGTGATACGCCTACCTCCGTCATCACCAGCTACACCATGGTTCTGGCGGTTTACGACTCTTCCGGAACGCTTGTCCAGAACCTTTCCACCGTGCAAGGCTTTACCTTTGATTCCACGTCAAGAACCACGTCCGTTTCCTTGAACATGGCGGATTCTCCATTGACGTGGGGTGAAGGGTACAAGCTGGTTGCCGGGGTACGCGGCGGTGCGGGTAGCGCTACCTCCCCCTACACGCTCACCAACATTCAGGTAGCCTATGAAGTTGTTCCGGAGCCGGCTACCGTCTCTCTGGGCCTGCTTGGCCTGGGAGCATTGGTTATCCGGCGCCATCGGGGCCGGTGAGCGGCAAGCGTGCCCATCGGGAAGAAAACTGTCCGGAAGCCGTCCCTTTTTCCTCTCCCGGACAGGGAGAGGCTATCCTTTGGAATGGAACGAAACGTGACCTTCTAAAGGCCGCGCGTTTTCCGGGATGGGGTCATTCCCGGAGGGAGCGTTCAAAGGCCCGGTACTGGACGGCTTCATACAAATGGTGATCCTGGATTTCCGAGCTGTCCGCCAGATCTGCTATGGTGCGGGCCACTTTCAGAATACGGTCGTACGCCCGTGCGGAAAGGGCCAGTTCCTCTACCGCGCGCAGCAGGATGGCTTGTCCCTCCGGCCGCAGGCGGCAATGCTTGTGCAGGGCTTTTCCGGAAAGGGCGGCATTGCTGCGGATCACGGTGCCTGCATATCTTTTCTGCTGGCGTTCCCGTGCGGCTACGACACGTTCCCGGATGCTGGCGGAACATTCGCCGGAAGGAGCCGCCGCCAGCATGGCGGGATCTACGGCGGGAACCTCCATCAAAAGATCGAACCGGTCGAGAAGGGGGCCTGAAATCTTCTGGCGGTAACGCGCTATTTGGGCCGGGGAACACGTGCAGGTTCTTCGGCGGTCGCCCAAATAGCCGCAGGGGCACGGATTCATGGCTGCCGCCAGCATGAAGCGGCATGGAAAAGTCATGGTCCCGGAGGCGCGGGAAATGATGGCGTGGCCGGACTCCAGAGGCTGCCGCAGCGTTTCCAGCGTCGCACGACGGAACTCCGGCAGCTCGTCCAGGAACAGCACGCCGTTATGGGCGAGAGACACCTCTCCGGGCGTGATATTATTGCCCCCTCCCATCAGGCCTGCGTCGGAAATAGTGTGGTGCGGAGCACGGAATGGCCGCTGGGTTACCAAGCCGTTTCCGCGTTTCAGCAGGCCGCACACGGAATGGACCTTGCTGGTTTCCAGAGCTTCTTCCCGGTTCAGAGGCGGCAGAATGGTCGGGAGCCTTTGAGCCAGCATGGACTTGCCGGAGCCCGGAGAACCGCTGAGCAGGATATTGTGGGCGCCCGCCGCCGCAATCTCCATGGCGCGGCGCGCGTAAGCCTGCCCCTTGATCTCGTCGAAATCGACATTCGCTTCGGAAATATCCCCGGCCTTTTGCGGTGCCGTAAAAGGCGCAGGCAGTGCGGCGGACGTCAGCAATTCCCAGGCTTCCTGCAAGGTGGAAACGGGAAAAATCTCCACGCCGTGAACGGGTGCTGCCTCATGCGCATTGGCGTGAGGCAGCATGATGCGTTTCCTGCCCATGCGCCGCGCTTCGATCACCTGCGGCAGGATGCCCTGTACGGGGCGCACGGTTCCGTCCAGGGCCAACTCCCCGATGATGCACCAGAGAGAAGCGTCAACAAGCTTCTCCGCCGCTCCGGCAATCATTCCCAGGGCAATAGGAAGATCGAAACCGGGGCCCTGTTTCTTCAAATCCGCGGGAGCCAGATTCACCACGAAAATCCCCTGCTGGAACGGCAGCCCACTGTTCTGAATGGCCGTGTCCACGCGCTGCCCGCTCTCTTTGACGGCCGTATCCGGCAAACCCACAATAAAGGTGCGTTTTTCCGCCATGGGGCGGAAATCCACTTCCACCTCCACTTCTACGCCTTCCACGCCCAGGACGGTGGAGGAATATAACCGCGTCATCATGCCCGTATCCTAGGCGGAAACGGGGAAAAATAAAGAAAAATGGAATTAAATATGGGAAACTCCAATAAAATCTTCAGCGCCGTGATGCACGCTTGAGGATTTCCCTCTCCTTCTCCGTCAGGCTGGACAGGCCGGAACGGGAAATCTTGTCCATCACTTCATTCACTTCCTCTTCCGTAGGGAAGGTCTCCCTTTCTGAAGAAGAGGAAGGTCGTGGAGCGGGTCGACGGCTGTAGGAAACGGGTCGGGAAGAAGACAGCTTCTCCTTCAGCAGGATCAGCAGCGTTAAAATAAACCCGGCCAGCATGCCGCCCAGGTGGCCGGCTTCGCCGCCCGCATTATTCCACTGGAAAATCACCACGGCACAGGCAATACCCAGCACGACCAGCGCAAACTGGCGTACGCTCAGGTTCACGGGGGGGAACAGAAGCTGGACCCGTGCATGGGGGAAAAGCACGGCGCAGGCGGCCATGATGCCGTAAATGGAGCCGGAAGCGCCCACCATTGGGATAAAGCGCCATTCCGGGTCAAAAAAGCCCATGTAACCCAACAGGGAGGAAAATAAAGCCGCAGCCACGCCGCAGAACAGGTAATACAGCAGGAAGCGCAAATGCCCGAAACGTTCTTCCACCACGGGGCCGAAAAACCACAGGGCGATCATGTTGAACAGGATATGGCCCAGATTAGCGTGAAGAAACTGGTAGGTGAACAGGCGCCACAATTCCCCCTCGTGAAAACACATGTACTCGCTGTAGGCCCCATACAACTGCACCAGGTCCAGGCGGCCCGGCGGGTAAATATCCCGCGGAACCTCCACTTGGAAAAAGAATCCGAGGAAAAAAATGACCACATTGAGCAGGATCAGCCAGTGTACGACAACGGCGCCGCGCTGGTCGAACAGGCGTTCCTTCACCGTATTTCCCCAATTTTCCTGCTCTGCTCGCATATAAGACAGCATGTAAACGTGTTCAGGGCACTTTGACAAGGAAAATGCATGTCCCGTTCAAGGTAGGCCGGAAAGAGGGAATGCTACTTCCACAGAGCGGCGGGAAGCAGGTCCGGAGGCAGTTCCGTTCCATGAACCAGATGCTCCGCCAGTTGCGCCGCAGTCCAGGGAGATGTCGTAACACCCTTGCTTCCCAGCCCGGAAAAGACGAACTGCCTTTCCAAACCGGGAATGGGTCCGGCTACGGGCTGGCTGCGCCGGATGATGGGACGAACAGCGGCACGGGCGCGGATAACGTTCATTTCCCCGGAATAGCGTTTAACCATGTCCAGCATCAGTTCCTGGACGGCTGGCGCTTCCGGAACGCCCGGGGCATCCCAGGCCCAGGCGTACGTGGCGCCGAACCGCCAGAAAAATCCGTTGTGAACCAGCCAGTGCCCGAAATGCAGAATGCCGGCGTGCCATTCCATATCCTTCAGCTCCAGATCCAGAATCGTTCCCTTGGATGGCCTGCCCTTCAGGGGGGCCATGTCCGGATGCATTCCGGCCTCCCAGCCAGTGCACCACACAATATGTGAAAAAGAGTCCCCGCACCAGTGAAAAAAGCCGTCTGCGCCCGGCTGAATATCGCCGGCAGCCACCTCCGCTTCTACAAACCGGCCCTGTTCCGAGAAAAAGCGGCGCATGGCATTCACCATCGTCTCCACATGCAGGACGCCGGAACCGCGCGTGTAGGCCGCCTGTCCTTTGCCCTCCCAGTGCTCCGGCCACGGAAACAGGGGACCGGCGTAAGAGCAGGACTCCGGGGCCGTCTGGCGTTCCTGCCATATCTCAAGCTGGTCCTCCGTTTCCAGCTCCCGGAAAATGGGAGTCTTCTGCCACCATGAACCTCCCAGTTCCCGTTCCGTTTCCGGGTAAAAGGAGGAAAGGGCGGAAAAACACTCCTCCTGCCGCCACCCGGGCCGGAAGGCGCGGCCTGTCAGCGGATTCACCAGTCCGGCCGCTACGCGGGACGCCGTTTCCGCAATGGGACGGTCGGCAATCGTAAAATCCGCTCCGCGCCGTTTCAGCTCCCATGCCAGGCAACTGCCGGCAATACCCTGGCCGATGATAAGAACTTTCATGACTTGTTGTGAAAAGGACCCGGACATAAGCCGGAATAAATGGAAAGAAAGGCGGTAATACTCCATTCCCTTCCCGGAAGGGAAAAGGTCCGCAGGTGCATGAAGCGCCTGCGAACGGTAAAAGGAGCATTTACAGGGCCGCCACGATGGCGTTCCCCATCTCCGCGGTATTCACGCGGATTTCCCCGGCAGCGCCCGTAGCCAGGTCTCCCGTGCGGTAGCCCTGGTCAATCACGCTGTGGACGGCGGAATCAATCGCGTCCGCCGCTTCCTTTTCCCCGAGGGAATAGCGGAGCAGCATGGACAGGGAAAGAATCTGGGCGATCGGATTGGCAATGCCCTTGCCGGCAATATCCGGAGCGGAGCCGCCGGAAGGCTCATACAGGCCGAAAAACAGCCCGTTATCCTCGGCGCCCTGGCAAAGGCTTGCGCTGGGCAGCATCCCCAGGGAGCCGCAAATCATGGCCATCTCGTCGGAAAGAATATCACCGAACAGATTCTCCGTGACCAGCACGTCGAACTGGCGGGGATTGCGCACCAGCTGCATGGCGGCGTTGTCCACGTACATATGAAGCAGCTCCACGTCCGGGTAGTCCCTGGCGACCTCCGTCATCGTTTCACGCCACAGGAGGGAATTGGTCAGGACATTCGCCTTGTCCACGCTGGTGACGCGCTTGCGGCGGCCGCGGGCTGCCTCGAAAGCCACTTTGGCAATGCGCACCATCTCGCTCTTGTGGTAGCGCATCGTATCCACGACGACTTCGTCATCCCCTTCCTGTTCGCGGAAACGCGGCTGGCCGAAATAAAGCCCTCCCGTCAACTCCCGCACACACAAAATGTCAAAACCGCCTTCAATCAGCTCGTTCTTGATAGGAGAAGCATGCGTCAGGGCGGGGAGACAAACGCCGGGACGCAAATTGGCATACAGGCCGAAATGCTTTCTCAGCGGCAGCAGGGCGCCGCGTTCCGGCTGTTCATTGGCGGGCAGGTGTTCCCACTTGGGACCGCCCACGGAGCCGAACAAAACGGCGTCCGCCTCTTCACAGGCGCGGATGGTCTCCTCGGGAAGGGCCTTGCCGCAATGGTCGATGCCCGCGCCGCCCACGAAAGCCTCCTTACGGCTCACGGTAAATCCAAACTTGGCGCTCACGGCGTCCAGAACCTTCAGGGCCTCCGCCATAACCTCGGGCCCGATGCCGTCGCCGGCCAGAACAGCAATATGATGGTGATGTTCACTCATGTCGCTGACAGACTGAGCGTTCTCCTCCCAAAGGTCAAGAATCACCGTTGCCATGCCTGCGGTGCGGAGTCCTTTTTGCGTCAAAAAACGTGCAGGAACAAAAAAGTACTTGCCAAACGCCTGAGTCTCCGCTAAAAACCCCTCCGCGCTCTACGGAACGCAAACTCCCCTGTAGCTCAGCGGTAGAGCGGGTGACTGTTAATCACTAGGTCGTTGGTTCGAGCCCAACCGGGGGAGCCATTAATAAGCCCTGTAAGTCAAAAGCTTGCAGGGCTTTTCTTTTCGCAGGAATAGAAAATCTGATGCCGGAACGGTTTTACATTTACAGAGACTATCAGGAATTTCTAGCTATTCTGGAAGAATAGGCAGGAACCCTTTCTAAGGCTATTTCCCCATATGGGGAAGTAACTGTTAAGAGTTTGATAATGAAGTGCTCCAATGATTATACTGGCAAATTCTGGGAGCTCCCTATAAAGTGAAATCGACAGAATACTATAAAATATGGAAAAACTTTTGTACAATAACAAGTTATACATTTGTCACGAGTATCTGCTGGAAAAAGATTTTGAATCGGCTGTAATTGAACAAGCACCTCATATTTTTGGAAAGAACAGTATCTATATTGATATTAAGAAGCAAATTGGCGAAAGCATCATCACAATTCCAGATGGATACTTGATAGATTTTTCTTTTGAGGTTGAACCCAGGCTACACATTATTGAAAATGAATTATCCAGCCATGATCCTTATAAACACATAGGTTCCCAGCTTTTAAAGTTTGCTATTTCATATAAGGCCAGCGGCAGAAAAATAAAAGAATTTCTGCTTGATGCTTTAATGAAAGACGAAAGCATGAAAGAACGTGTTGAGGCAGGTTTTCTTCGTGCAGGATACAGGAATATAGATGCCTTTCTTGAAAGTCTTATTTTTGAAAAACCGTTGAACGCTGTCGTTGTTATTGATCAGTCTTCTCCGGAATTGGAAAATGTTCTTGGCCAATTGACTCTTAATACGGATATTGTTGAATTTAAAACATTTAAATATAGAAATGATTACATTCATCAATTTACTCCATTTAATGCAGAGGTGAGGGACGTCATAGAAAAAGGTAAAATCCTTAAGCCTGAGACATTGAATACCGTTGTCGTACCTGCAAGAGAAGAAGGATTTGAAAAAGAATTTCTTGGCAATAATCGTTGGTATGCAATACGTATTAGTGCATCCATGATAGATCGGTTAAAATATATAGCTATTTACCAGGTTTCTCCTGTATCAGCAATCACCTGCTATGCTGAAATCGTATCTATGGAAAAATATCAGGATACGAATAAATACTTGGTATATGTGAAAAATTTGAAAAAAATAAAACCTATACCGCTGGATGCGAATAATAAAAGGTTAGCACTTCAAGCGCCTCGGTATACCGCTATAGATCAGTTACTGAAAGCCAAAAAACTTTCGCAGGTATTTTGTTAATCCGTGGAAATATCAGATAGCTTGTACCAGTATAATATTTTTGTGCCGATTTTTGGTTGATGATGACCAAAAAAGCTTCCTCTTTTTTTTCACTTCCGGTTGGAGGTACGCATCAGCACGCGTTTTTTCAGCCAGTCGCGGACGGGTTCATCGTACAGTTTCAGGCAGGCATAGGCCAGGGCTATGCAGATAACGAGCGTGCCGGCGATGACGGGGAGCGCCTGGGAAAGGGGGACCTTGTTGTTGTAGAGCCATGCCGTGTAGAGGTAGACGATGGGATAGTGGGTGATGTAGAGGGGGTAGGAAATGTCGCCCAGGAATTTGCAGGCTTTTGAGGAGAAGCGGTCTTTCGTGTGTCCGCTGGCGGCCATGAAGATGATCAGGGGGAAGATGACGATGATGCAGAAGGCATCGTAAAGGCCATTCAGGCGGAAGTGTTCCGCGCCTCCCACATGGGGCATGGAGATGGTCGCGACGAGCATCAGGCTGCACCACCAGAAAGCGTTCCGGATGCTGGCGAGTTTCCCCAGGCGGAAGAGGAGTAGGCCGCCGAAGAACGGGAAGATCAGTCTCGTCGCGCCGATTTGGAGCTGTTCCAGGTCCAGTGTCCAGCCGCCGATGTTGTTGCCCTGGCTGAAGCATTGGTGGATCAGGGCGCAGCCTGCCAGGAAGACCAGGATGGAGAGCCAGGTGTTGGAAAACCTTCTGACCACGGTGGCGTACAGGATGTTGGCAATGTATTCAAAGAAGAGCGACCACGCCGGGCCGTTCAGCGGGTGCATTTCCGCCCAGCCGCGAATGTCCATGGAGGTGGGAACGGGCAGAAGCGTAAAGCCGATGGTCATCACGAGCAGCATTTCCCACATGGGCGTGGAGGCCATGGCCGGATAGATTTCTGAGTCCTGGAAGTAGAAGAAGATGCCGCCGATGAGCATCCCTATCACCACCATGGGCTGCAAACGGACCAGGCGCCGTTTGCAGAAGTCCCACAGGCTCATTTTGCCCCAGCGGTCATCGTAGGCGTAGCCGATGACGAAGCCGGATAGCATGAAGAAGAAGTCCACACAAAGATAGCCGTGGTTGATGATTTGGTCGGTATGGAATTCCCGGTCGCTCACGCTTCCTTCAAAAAGGTGGAACAGCACGACCATGACGGCCGCCACTCCCCGGAGGCCGTCGAGGATGGCGTAATGGGGCTTGGGCGCCAGCAGGGAGGCGCCGTTGGAGAGAGAGGTACTCATGGTCGGAATGTACGTGAACAGGGATTGTTTTCTTACAGGGAGGAGGCTTGCTGTCGCCGCGAGAGAGTCGATGGGGGAAACGTACGAAGGCACAATCATATTTTTTGATATCCCAGAGTAAAGGAAGAAAAGCGATGATTTTGTACGGTTTCTTTTCCGGGAGATGAACAGGGAAAGTTCTTCCAGGGGCGACGAATGCTTTCTGTCCGGGAGCTTCGGGAAACATGCCGTTTGAAATGGGAAAGGAAGCACGCTTCATTATCCTGCCTGCGCCGTTTTTGAAAAAGTAAAGGCTTCCCTCCCCCCTGCTGGGAGAGGGAAGCCGGTAGAGATTTATGATCCGTGGATGCCGGGAATACCCGGCGCCGACGGAAATCCGGCAGTCCGCATTTGTTGGCGGACAAGGAATCCGCATCAGGCCAAATGCATGCCGCCGGTGACGCCGAAGACTTCAGCCGTGATGAAGCTTGATTCCTGGGAGGCCAGGAAGACATAGAGGCCGGACAGTTCCACGGGCTGTCCCGCCCGTTCCAGAGGCGTTTTTTGACCGAATTCCGGCAGTTGTTCCTGCAACTGGCCTCCCGTTACCTGCAGGGGCGTCCAGACGGGGCCGGGAGCCACGACGTTGACTCGGATGCCTTTGGAGGCCACCTGTTTGGCCAGGGCGCGGCTGAAGGCAATGATGGCCGCCTTGGTGGAGGCGTAGTCAATCAGGTTTTTGCCCGGCTGGTAGGCCTGAATGGAAGAACAGGTGATGATGCTGGCTCCCGGCTTGAGGTGGGGGAGGACCGCCTTGGCAATCCAGAATAACGAAAAAACATTGACTTCAAATGTTTTGACAAGCTGTTCCGTGGTGATGTCCTGAATGCCCTCGGTCGCTACCTGCTTGCCGGCCACCAGGGCCAGGATGTCCAGCCCGCCGAGCTTTTCCAGGGCATCGTGAATAAGATTTTTGCAGAATTCCTCGTCGCTGAGGTCGCCCGGAAGAAGGACGATGTTGCGGCCTTCCGCTTCCACCAGCCGGGCCACTTCCTCTGCGTCGCTCTGCTCTTCCGGCAGATAGTTCAGGGCAATGTCCGCTCCTTCCCGGGCGTAGGCGATGGCGGCCGCCCGACCGATGCCGGAATCTCCTCCGGTCACCAGCGCCTTCCTGCCGGCCAGCCGGTTGCACCCTTTGTAGCTTTTTTCGCCGGAATCGGGAACGGGGGTCATGTCAGATTGAAGGCCGGGCGCTTCCTGTTGCTGTTTTTCATATTTCCCGTCATAGAATTGATGGCGGGGGTCCTGCATGTCGTGAATGTCTTTGCTGCTCATTTTTCCATTAATCGTGATGTTCAGAGGGGAATGCCGCGGGCCGGGGAAAGTCCGGGCAAATTTGATGCCGGACCTTGCTCAGGGCTTGCTGCTCCTGCATGCATTCCCATAGGGGTGGAGGCTTGAAAGACGGACGACCGTTCAATTGAAAACGCTGTTTAAGCGTTCCATGTCATTGATATTTCAAGGATTTTGTCAAGTTGAACAATATTGTGCCTTGGTTGGGATTACAGGCTCAACCGTACCTTTTCCGTGATCTGCACAAATTCGCCGGGCAGATTTTCAGCTATGGAGGCCGGGGAAGAAGGCCGCCTGTTTTTTCCGCCGCCATGCCTTTTTCCCGGAGAAAGGAGCGGATTGACGGAGATTCAGCCCAGCCCGTAAACAAGGTATCTGGCCGCTCCCGTCAGAGTCATCAGCAGGATGGGGTTGACACGCCATTTTCTCAGGGCAAACAGCGCGGCTCCAAACAGGATGAAGCTGGGAATGTCCACCCTTTCCACGGATTGCCAGTCAAAGGTGCCGCAGAAGGTCAGCATCAGGATGGTTCCGCCTGCGGACATGATCAGGCCCACGGAAGCCGCTTTCAACCCTTCCAGAACGCCGGAGATGTAAAGGGAACGCCGATGCCTTTGGAAAAAAAGGTGCAGCAGCAGCGCCGCCGCCACGCCGGGAAGGACGCAGCCCAGCGTAGCCATCATGGCACCGGGAATACCCGCTATCTGCAATCCCACGAAGGTGGACGTGTTGATGGCCAGCGGGCCGGGCGTCATCTGGGAGATCGTGATGATGTCGGTAAACACTTTCTGCGTGATCCAGCCGTGATGAATGACCACCTGGTCACGGATCATGGGGATAACGGCATACCCGCCGCCGATGCTGAACGCTCCGATTTGAAGGAAAGAGCTGAAGAGCTGCCAGAGCATCTGCATTATCCGGATCTCCTTTCCTGTTTTATTCGGACGTGCCACAGGCTCAGGATGCAGCACACGGCCAGAATAACGGCTATATGGAGGTGAAAGACGAAGCTTGCCACAAAGGCCCCCGGTACCATGGCGTTCAGCAGGGCCGATTTTTTGCGGAGAATCATCCGCCACATGTCCACCACAATGTCCACGATGAGGGCTGCCACGCCCGCCTGCATCCCCCGCAGGACGGCTTCCACCGCAGTGCTGGAGCTGAATGCCTCATACCAGGACGCCACGGCGGACAGGATGACCAGAGGGGGAATGACGGCGCCCAGGCAACTGGCAAGCACACCCGGAAGCCCTGCGGTGCGGTGGCCTGCCAGGGCGGAGAGGTTGACGGCGATCGCTCCGGGCGTGGATTGTGCGATGGCGGCCATGGACAGCAGTTCCTCCTTGGAGAACAAGTGTTTTTTCCGGACGTAATACTTGCTGATCATCGGGACCACAATGTAGCCGCCCCCAAAGGTGAACGCACCGATGAACAAATTGATCCAGAAGAGCCAGAGGCATGTTTTTATTTTTTCTCCGGACATGCTGCCTGAATGGAATGTGCGGGGTACCGCCGGGGATGTACGTAAGAGGTGTTTTCCTCCATTTTTTCATGCTGCCGGAAATGTCTTTACACCGGAAAGCCCGTTTTTGCGATACGCCGTGCAATGGTAACGGCATGTTACCACATCCGGAAGAAAAATGCATGCGATTTCACAGGAAAAATGAGGGAATTGCCCGCCTCCGCAGATAAAATGGAGAGGTTCGGAAAACCACCGCCGGGACTGCCTGCTTTTACCGGTATCCAACAGACTGTTCCGGAATACTTCACGTTTGACGGGCAGCGGAATGGCCGTAATCACCCACTAACCGGCGGCATTTTTTTATCAAGCAGTACTTATTAATTTATTTTAAGAAGGTAATTAATACCTGCGCCATGAACCGTATATCCCGCCTGTTCATGTATGTTTTTTGGCGGCATTTCCAGGATTCCGATCCCTGGTGGCGGATATGTGTCTGAGCGTGCTACCTATGATGGAGAATCGAGTTCCCTTGCATTTCCGGTATGCGAAACAGCCGTCGCCGTGCTGACGGGCATGATTCATGGCAGGCCCTGTTTTTTCAGGGCCGGACGCCGTTCCTGATAAATCCGCCTTCCCCGCATTTCGCGGATTTCAACGGCGGCCTTTTTCCAGTTCGTCCCTGCGCGCCATGATCTTTTCCATGACGGCCTTCCGGTCGCGTTCCGGGATCTCCACCGGATTGCCGCGGTAGTCGCTCGTCATGGCGGCCAGGGCGCCGCCTACATGGTGGGCGTCAAAAATCGGGAGCTTCCAGGTGGAAGGTTTTTCCGGATCAGGCACATAGGCGAATTCGGAAGCGGGGTATTCCTTGCCGTCCACTTCCTTTGTCTTGGGCTGGTGGTCCTGTTGCATGAGGGTGAGACAAGTTCCGGAAGAAGATCATTGCAGGAAAAAGCCCGATAAGACGCAATACTTCACGCAGCAAACCAATACGGTCACCTTTCCCATGGCTGCCAAAAGGCTGTGAATACCGGACGAATCTATTCCACAAAAACGATCTTTTGCGGAGGAAAACCCGCTTTCTCCTTTTTCTCTTTACACCCGGAGGGGAATATACGAGCATTTTTCTGTTAATTATAATAATTCCTAAAATGAAAGACACCATATACGAGGAGAGCAGACTCCCGGAAGGGCGCATGCCCGCCCTGCGCGTGGAACCCATGCCGGCGGATACCAACCAGCACGGCGACGTGTTCGGAGGCTGGGTGATGAGCCAGGTGGACCTTGCGGGCGCCAGCACGGCCATGCGTTATGCGCTGAGCCGCTATATCGTGACGCGGGCCGTCAGCAGCCTGACTTTTGAAGCCCCCGTGATGGTGGGGGATGTGGTCTCCTTTTACACGGACATTATCAGGGTGGGGCGTACCTCCCTGACGGTGAAGGTGGTGGTGTATGCGGAGCGCCTGACCAAGCTGTGCAACAACGTGGCCAAGATCACGGAAGCCGAACTCGTTTACGTAGCTCTGGGGCCGGACAAGAAGCCGATTGACCTGGAAGAGTCGCGCGCGCAGTTTGCCCAGTGCTGTTCCCTTGAAACGGGCGGCGAGGTTTCCTGCTCCTGAACGGGAGGGAAGCTCCGTGCGACGTCACGCGGTTTTCCGCTTTTTGCGGGTTTTCCCCTTGTCCTTGTCCACCAGGGCGAAGATGAAGGAACTTGCCGCCGCAATCGTTCCGATGGTGACGAACGTGGCGTGAAAGGCCGATTCCACGGCAGGTCCGGAGGTGGCTGCATGTCCGCCGAAACAGTCCAACAGCAAGGAGGCCGCCGCGATGCTGACGGCAATGGACAACTGCATGATCATGGAAAGCAGGGAATTCCCGCTGCTGGCGTCCGCGTTCGGCAGGTCGATCAGCGTCAGGGTATTCATGCAGGTGAACTGGATGGAGTTGGCCGCTCCCAGCAGGGCGAGCATGGACAGAAGAGTGAATTCATGGGTGCCGGGGCCGATGAAGTAGAAGGCCGCCAGCAGGGTCCCGATCGTGAACGTATTGATGACCATGATGTTCCGGTAACCAAATTTTCCGAGCAGCCGCGGCGCCACCGTCTTTGCCAGAAGGTTGCTCACGGCCAGCGGAATCAGGGACATGCCGGATTTAAGGGCGGAATACCCCAGCACCACCTGGAAGAAGAGGGGAATCAGGTAAGGCAGGCAGCTCCCACCCAGGCGGCAGACGATGTTTCCGGCTATGCCGATGGCAAAGTTCCGGATGCGGAACAGGGAGGGGCTGAAAAGCGGCGTTTCCGACCGGAACGCCAGCGCCCAGTACACGGTCTGGAAAAGAATCCCTGCCGTCAGGAGAATCCCCATCCGGGTTTTGTCCGGGGACCCTCCTTCCGTGGAAAGGCTCATCGTGATCAGCAGGGCGGAAGCGGAGAAGAACAGAAACCCCGGCCAGTCGAACTTCTGTTCCTTGACGGCCTTCAGGTCCGGCATCAGCTTCCGCGTGGCCCACAGGCCCGCCAGTCCCACGGGAATGTTGATCAGGAATATCCAGTGCCAGGAGATGTACTGCACGATGATGCCGCCCAGCACGGGACCGAGCAGGGGCCCCAGCAGCGCCGGAATGGTTACGATGTTCAGCACGTTGACGAACATGGAGCGCGGGTAGGAGCGCAGGATGACCAGCCGCCCCACAGGCATCAGGAACGCCCCGCCGATGCCCTGGACGACACGGCAGGCCGTCATCATGGCGACGGAGGTGGAAAGGGCGCAGAGCAGGGAGCCGAACGTGAACAGGGAGATGGCGAACAGGAAGGTGCGGCGCGATCCCAATTTGTCGGAGACCCATCCGGAGGCCGGTATCAGCACGCACACCGTCAGCATGTAGGCGGTGACCAGGGAGTGGAGCTGCAGCGGATGGGTGTGGAAGCTGCGCGCAATCGTAGGAATGGCCGTATTCAGGATGGTGGCGTCCAGCATCTGCATGAAGAACGCCGATGCTACCAGAAAAGGCAGGTAGCGCAGGGACCGGGATGATGTCGGCAGTTTTTCCATGAATGCTGCCCGCCAGTATCCGGCGTCTCCCCGGCGGGGGCAAGGCCGATGTCTGTCCGGCTTTTTTCGGCAGCCTTCCCCGCCGCCCCGGCTCCGGCGGTTTCATGTCCCCGCAATCACCGGCGGTCCCTGGCCCCTAGTCAGGGGAAACTGGGGATGGGACCCTGGTTCAGGCTTCCGGAACGAGCATGATGGATTTTGTTTCGGCGCCACTCGTTATTCCCTTTACGGTCAGCGTGCATTTTCCCGGCGGCAGGGTGATGGCGCCGGGAGAGTATTTGGTGAATTTGGTCCAGCCGCCCGTTCCTAGGAAGGTGAATTCCTCCTGGTTGCCGTTCGCGGAATAACCTATCTTGAGAAGGGTGGAGGCAGGGGCGGCTATGGCGTAATCCGTCGTTACCGTGTACGTGCCTCCCTTCTTCGTTTTAATGTCCCAGGTGACGGAACTGAAATGGGACAAAACATTGAATTTTCCGAGGTCCTTGGCCTGTGCGTGGGAAATGAGGCAGTTCTCCGGAGTGAGGATGATTTTCCCTCCCGCCGCCGGCTGCACCACCGGAAAAATGTCTGTCGGAATCAGGCGGATGTAACGGACATAAATGCCATCCTTTCCTTTTTTCCTGATGGTAAAGGTCTGCTTTCCCCTGGTGAGCTTCATTCTCCCCGGATGGTAAATGCTTCCGTCATTGATGCCTCCGCCGTTGGTCGGTACTTTCCACAGGAAAGAGGGGGAGGAGCCGCATTGCAGCTCATATTGTGCGGAAGCGCTTGCCGTCCAAGGGAAAACGTACCAGATTTCAAGAACGTATTCGCCGTCGTTGGAAACGTTGATTTCTCAACTGGCGCCGGAATCCTTTTTAGCCATGCCGGCAATGAATTTATTGGAGCGTATTCTTTCCAGCTTGCTGTCGGCCAGTTCCGCGTTTTCCGCCTTCATCAGAACGGCTTTTCCCTGGATGACTCCGGAACTGGCCGTTTTGATCAGTCCTTCCGCCGGGAATTTGGCCTGGATGCCCAGGCAGAGAAAAAGGGATGAGGTTAGAAGGAAAAACAGTTTCATCGTGTAGAGGGAGTATTCCTTTTCTCCTTTAAATGCCCTTAGTTGCCCATGGGAAATAGTCCATGCCCAACATAACCCGTAAAATTTCCCCGTGAGGAAGAGCCGGAACCGCGCAAACGGCCGGAAAACATCCAGACAGGGGGGAATTTCATCCTACTGGCCGAGAACCACCTGATTTTCCAGCGGTTTCCCTTCCAGAAATTCCCGGATGTTATGAAGGGTGACTTCCGCAATGTTGTGCAGGGCTTCCTTCGTGAAAAAACCCTGGTGGGAGGTCAGGATAACGTTGTTGAAGGAGAGCAGGCGGGCAAGGGTATCGTCATCAATGATTTTGTCGGATTTATCCTCGTAAAAATATTCCCCTTCCTCCTCATACACGTCCAGCCCGGCGGATCCCACCTTTTTGGATTTCAGGCCGTCTATGAGCATATCCGTGTGGATCAGCTTGCCGCGCCCCGTATTGATGATCATCACGCCGTCCTTCATTTTTCCGATGGAGTCGGCATTGATCAGGTATTTCGTCTCCGGCGTGAGCGGGCAATGCAGGGAGATGATGTCCGACCGCGCGTACAGGCCGTCCAGTGTGGTGTAGGTGATGCCGGTTTCCTCCGCAAAGCGTTTGTCCGGGTACGGATCATAAGCCAGAATATTCATGCCGAATCCCTTGAGGATGCGAATAAGTATTTTGGCGATCTGGCCCGTGCCGATGATGCCCGCCGTCTTTCCGTGCATGTCGAATCCCATCAGGCCGTGCAGGGAAAAGTTCCCGTCTCTCGTGCGCCAGTAGGCGCGGTGAATTTTGCGGTTCAGCGCCAGCATCAGGGCCACGGCGTGTTCCGCCACGGCGTAAGGCGAGTACCGCGGCACGCGCACGACGGGCAGTCCGTAGCGCTCCGCGGCTTCCAGGTCCACGTTGTTGAACCCGGCGCAGCGCAGGGCCAGCAGCCTGACGCCGTTTTCCTTCAATGCACGGATGACTTCCTCTCCCGCCGTGTCGTTCACGAAGATGCAGGCCACATCCATCCCGCGGGTGAGCGGCACGCTGTCCGTGTTCAGATGCCCCTTGAAATAACGGATATCGTAATGGTATTCGCGTTCGTTGATCGGGTTGAAGGAGTCCCGGTCATAGGACTTGGCGTCGAAAAATGCTATGCGGCAGGGATGGTCGGTCATGGGAGGGAATGGGTTAGGTGGCGGGGGTATTTCCGGACGCCTGCCCCTGGCTGGCGACGGCTTCCATGCGCCTGCGGACTTCATCCGGATCACCCAGGAAATAGTCTTTCTGCAGGTTCAGCGAGTCGTCAAATTCGAATACGTACGGAATGGCCGTGGGCAGGTTCAGGGAAAGAAGTTTTTCGTCGGGAATATGCTTCAGGTACTTGATGATGCCGCGCAGCGTATTGCCGTGGGCCACGACGAGGATGTTGTCCCATGTTTTCAGGGAGGCCAGAATGGTCCCTTCCCAGTAGGGCATCAGGCGCTCAATGGTGGATTTCAGGGATTCCGTGCGCGGCAGTTCGTCGTCCGGCACTTCCCTGTATCGCGGGTCCCACCGGGGATTGTTCATGTCGTCTTCCGCCACGGGAGGGGGTGCCACGTCATAACTGCGGCGCCAGACCAGGACTTGTTCGTCGCCGTATTTTTTAGCCGTTTCACTTTTGTTCAGGCCCTGGAGCATGCCGTAATGCTTTTCATTCAGCCGCCAGCTTTTGGCAACCGGCAGCCAGTCCTGGTCCAGGCGGTCCAGAACGCAGTTCAGCGTCTTGACGGCGCGCTTGAGGTAGGACGTATAGGCTTGGTCAAAAGCCATTCCCTTGTCTTTCAGCAAGTCGCCCGCATAGTACGCTTCCTGCACCCCTTTTTCCGTCAGGTCCACATCCGTCCATCCGGTGAATCTGTTTTCCCGGTTCCAGGTGCTTTCTCCATGGCGCAGCAGAACAATTGTTTTCATCTCGGTTAGTTTAGACAAACTTTTCCCTGTTATTGTGCAAAAAACGGGATGTATGACATTATTCGGGAACTTGTCCGCGCCGGCAGTGCGGAAAGGGAAAATGTGATTGGCAAGCGTCTTCAAAAAGGGTAACAGTTCGGGATGATGAAGCAACATGGCTGCATGGGGGCCGTCGCCCTGATAGCCGGCATGGCCGCCCTGGCATGGGCCGGGCCGGAAGCCGTCCTGAATGTGGAAAAGCCCGCTCCTTCCCGGGGAACTCCCGCCGTTTTCAAGTTCGGCGGAGAGGACAACCAGGAATTCATGCTGAACGGCAAACCGTTCCAGATACGCGGTGCGGAAATGCATCCCCAGCGGATTCCCAGGGAATACTGGAGGCACCGCATCCGGACCGCCAGGGCCATGGGGCTGAACACAATCGCCTTTTACGTTTTCTGGAATGACCATGAACAGCCGGACGGCAGCTTTGATTTCAAGACCGGCAACCGGGATTTGGCCGCGTTTCTCAAACTTTGCCAGGAGGAAGGCATGTGGGTACTTTTCCGTCCGGGGCCGTACGTCTGCGGGGAATGGGACCTGGGAGGGCTGCCTCATTACCTGCTGAAAGACCCCAAGGCCAAACTGAGGACAACGGAAGACGCCAAATTCATGAAGGCCCAGGCCCGGTATCTGGAAGCGGTGGCCAGAGTGGCGGAGCCGTTTCTGGCCAAAAATGGCGGCCCCATCCTGATGACTCAGCTGGAGAACGAATACGGCAGCTACCAGCGCAAGGACCCCAAGTACATGGAATGGCTGAAAACGTTCTGGACGCGGAAGGGATTCGGGCCGTTTTACACGTCCGACGGCGCCGGGGAACATTACTTGAAGGGAGTCACGCTTCCTGGCGTGGCCGTGGGGCTGGACCCCGGATTGAACGACGGGCATTGGAAGATTGCCAACAAGTGCAATCCGGGCGTTCCCGTCTTCTCCTCGGAAACGTATCCGGGCTGGCTGAGGCACTGGGGGGAAGGCAACTGGAACCCGACTCCCGAAATCGTTAATCATGTCCGCTGGTTCATGGACAAGGGGCGTTCTTTCAGCCTGTTCGTTTTTCACGGGGGCACCAACTTTGGCTTCACGGCGGGAGCCAACAATGGAGGGCCGGGGAAATATCAGCCGGACCTCACCAGCTACGACTACGGCTCCCCTGTGGATGAACACGGCCGCATGAACGAATATTACACCCGGATGAGGGAGATCATTCTGGCCAAGCTGCCTGCGGAGGCGGCTGTCCCGGAACCTCCCGCGGACATTCCTTCCATGGAGATACCGGAATTCACTCCGGAGGTGCATGCCGGATTGTGGGAGAACCTGCCCAGGCCGTTCCGTTCCAAATTCCCGCAGCCGCCCTATTTTGAACAGTGGAATCAGAACCAGGGCATGGCCATTTACAGCACCTCCGTTCCGGCGGGGCCTTCCGAAACGCTGGAACTGTCCAATGCCAGCGATTACGCGCAGGTGTACCTGAACGGAGAACTCATCGGCACGCTGGATCGCCGCCTGGGGCAAAAAAAACTGGTTCTGCCGGAGCGCAAAAAACCGGGAACGCTGGAAATCCTGGTGGAAGCCATGGGCCATATCAATTTCCACATCAGCATGGAGAGCGACCGTAAGGGATTGCACGGCACCGTGAAACTGGGAACACGCGAATTGAAGGGATGGACGGTCAGGGCGCTGCCGCTGGCAGCCGCTTCCATCACGCAGGCTCCCAGGGGGAAGGGATCGTCCAAGAAGCGGGCGGGAGCCCATTTCCGTGCCGTTCTGAACATTGAGGACCCCCGCGACACCTTCCTGGACATGTCCCGCTATACCAAGGGGTACGTTTGGGTCAACGGCATCAACGTGGGACGGTACTGGAACGTGGGACCGCAGTTGAGGCTGTATGTGCCCGCGCCTTTTCTGAAAAAAGGGAAGAACGTGATCGACATCCTTGACCTTCACGAAACGGAGCCCAGGCCCGTCCGCGGCATGACGGAGCGCAACAAGGAACCGGGCAAGGTCAATACGAAGAACCTGGATAACCAGTGGTAAGGGCGGATAGCCGGGGCGGATGATGGCTGCCTTTTTCCCGGCAGGGAAGAATCCGGAGTTCTTCCGGCGTTGCCTTTGCCGTCAGGACGCCTGCGCCGCCTTCCGTTTGCGGAAGGCGGACTTGAACTCCTGCCAGTCCGTGGTTCTCAGCAGTTCGGAAAGGTTGGAATAATAGGACTTGTGGTGTCCGAACCGTTCGTCCTTCAATTCTTCCTCGGCTTTTTCCGGGCTCCAGCCCTGTATGACGATGCGGTAAGCCGCGCAGACAATGCCTGTGCGGTCGGAACCGTGCCAGCAGTGCACCAGGATGGGTTTGGGAGCTTTATCAATCAGCAGCAGGCACTCCATCAAATCCTGGGCGGTTACCTTTCCGGCGGCCAGCCTGATGCGGTAAAGGTTCAGGGAAGTTCCCTGCGCCTCATTGTCGTCACGGTGGTATTCCCGCAGGTTCAGCACGGATTTGATGCCCTGTTTTTCCAGGGCTTTAAAACCATCGTCGTCCGGCTGGGCGGAACGGTATAATTCCCGGCTGAGCTTGTAGCAATTATTAACGTTTTTCACAGACACGGGTACGGCAGCCGCTATTTTTGCATCCGCATGAATGGGCGGCATGCAGCCTGCCAGCAGAAAAAGCATCAACAGAACGGGCTTAAGAGGCATGGCGGCATCAGGGTATGGCGGGATAACCCACGCTCTGGGCATACAGAACCTTCTTGAACATCTTGAGTTGCAGGCGCTCATGAAGGTTTTCCTCATTCAGCATGGCGCGGAAGACGGTGCCAAGCCCGGCGGAAGCGCAGAAGAGATAAACGTTCTGGCCGACAAAACCGACATCCGCGCAGGCCGTCGTCAATTTTCTTTTTGCGTCAAAATCGCCGGGCTGTTTGGACTGGTCCACTACATACACCAGATTAAGGGGAGCCTGGGCTACGAATTCCTGCGTACCTGTTGAAGCCCTCAGGTCTCCCTGTATCATCTTCTTCAATTTATGCGTCTCCGGCTCGTAAAGGTAGGCCGCGTCCGGAAGAATCACATAAATTTCTATTTCATTGGAGTTCCGGGATGATGGAGCAGTCCGGTAATCCGTGTCCTCGCGGTTGACTCCCTGGGCGGCCCACAGCAGGGATGAGAGTACCGGGAGAGGAATGGGCCGGTCCGCGAAGGTCCGGATGGACCGGCGTTCCTGCAGGGCTTCCATGAGGGGCTTGCCGCCCCTCCTGTCCGGCTCCGGAAGGATAATGTCATTGCAAAGGGAGTTTCCTGCGGAAAGCCATGCGGAAACGAGAAACAGGCCAAAAAAATGAATGCGGAACAAATTCATGCGGGATAAATAATAGGAGAGTCTTTTGAACAGAATATATATTGGATGTTTCCCGGACTTTTTTGGGAAGAAGGGGAGCCGTTATCCTAGGAAATGGATAGGGTTGTGCAAGAAAAAAGAAATGGTCCTGTTTTTCTGCGGATGCCTTGCCGGAAAAGGCGCCGTGTCTTCCTGTTTTCCCCGCGGAAGATGCGGGAAGAAAGACAAATGGAAACTTGTCTCTGTGAACAGGTTGTTTCGGATTGACCTTGAGTTAATCTTGCGCTTTTATGTTAAACGGAACCAGGTACTGCTGCTTCCTTACAAATTGTTGAATTACCTGAATTGCTTTAATTTCTTAAACTGCCTTATGAATATCCCGCATTCCTGGAATCCGCCTCCGCCGAAACGTAAAAAATCCTCCTTCGGCGGATTAATCATGGTGATTGTCGTGATACTTGCCCTGGCGGGCGGCGGAGTTGTGTACTACCGCGTTTCCGAACAAAGAAAAGCGGAGGCAGCAGAGCTGGCTGCCAGAAAAGAGGCGGAAGCCCAGGCCGAGCGTGCGCGCAAAGCCGCAGCCCAGGAAGCCGCCCGCAAGGAAGCGGAAGCCCGCGCTCTTGCGGAGGCTGAGAGAAAGGCCCGGCTGGAGGCGGAACGCCGAGCCGCCGAAGAGGCCGCCAAAAAACAGCAGAAGGAGCCGGAGGAAGTGAAGCCGGCTCCGGTTGAGCCCAAGGAGGAGCCCATCGTTCAGGAAGAGGACCCCCGGCTGGAGATTTTCAAGAAGCCCGTGCTGCTCGTCAGCCTGAAAGCCAATGATGCCGCCAACCGGAAGTTGTTCAAGGACGCTTTTGACCTGGCCCTGGAAACGAGCCGTTATGATTTATATGCGGAATTCCTGCGCACCAATCTGGAAAGGGATGCCGTGAAGGTCATCAAATTCGGCAAATTTGATGAAACCATGTATAAGCAAAGCCCCATGCTCATGCGCGCCAACGAGCTGTACCAGCTCATCAGCAAGGTGGGTCCGGACACCATCCGGGAGCAGACCATGGAAAGCACGCCCAGATATTTTTATCCGTGGCTTTTTTCGGATGAATCCAATCCCGTAAAGCTCTTTCTGCGTACGGTGGCGCGGGAGCAGACCCCCAAGGAACAGTGGGCCGGCATCCTGCGGAAATGGGCCGAATTCTGGATGAAAACGTCCGCCATGCCCCGCAGCAAATATTCCTCCCTGGCGCTGGCATGCGCCATGCTCCACCCCGGCATTGCCTCCAGTCCGTCCAAATTGAGGGCATCCTCTTCCGGCAACATTTCCACGACGCCCCTGACGCTGGAGTAGGTATTCGAATATTTTATGAAAATGGACGAGAAGCATGAACTGCTGACGGACATCACCAAGCTGAGCCCGTCCGAGCTGCTGTTCGTCGTGGATGTCCGTCTTCCGCGGTCGGAAATGGACTGGGCGCGCAAAAAGGTGCGCCTGACCCGCAAGGGGTGGGGAGGCGCCTACTCCATGATCCGCTACCGCATGGATCGCGCCGCCCTGGGCAAAGACCCGTACAATACCTATTCCTTCCAGGAAATCCTGGATGAAGGCGGCATCTGCATGGACCAGGCCTATTTTGCCGTCAACACGGCCAAATGCAACGGCATTCCCTCCGCATACGTTACCGGCGACGGCAACCGCGGAGCGCATGCCTGGGTGAATCTGCTGACGGCGGACGATACCTGGCAGTCCTACGGAGGCTACGGATACAATACGGGCCATTTCTCCCATCCGCACAACCGCAAGTCCAAACATGAATCTACCCTTCTGCAGGGAATGGACAGGAAAGTGAACGGCGCCAGGCTGGATGCCACGCTGGATTACCTCTCCCTGGCGGACCTGTTTGAAGAAATGCAGAAACCGGATTGCGTCAAGGTCATGCTGGAGGCCGCCACGGAGAACACGCCGGGCAGCCCCCTGGGCTGGGAACGGCTGATTGAAGTGATGGCACGGCCTGAAAGCGAGACAAAGCTGGAGGAATGGGACAGGCTGGCCACCCTGATCAAGCGGAAATTCCGCTCCCGGCCGGACTATCTGGCCATGGCCGCGCGCGTGGAGGACGAATATATCTTCCCCCAGCGCGATGCCGCCACGAACAAGCGCAATGTGGCCCGCGACTTGAAAAAATTGGAAAAGGAAACGGACGAAGGCCGCAGCGACCTGACCTCCGCCGCCATCAAGCGGCAGGCGGACATCCTGATGGAAAAAGGCGACAAGGCGGCTGTAGCGGCCCTTTACCGGAAGTCCATGAAGGACTATGCCGTCCGTGCGGAAGTGTTTGAAGCCCTGATGGGGCAGTATTACCGCTACATTTCGGAAGACCAGGCCGCCGTGCTCCAGCTGGCCAAGGAGGCGGAATCCTCCTACAACAGGTATATCCGGACGAAGTCGGACGACTATTTCAAGGTGAAGAAGGAAGTCTCCATCCAGAAAAGGATTGCCGGCTATTACGAGAAGGGAGGTAATGAAAAGAAGGCTGCCTTGTTGCGGAAAGACGCTGAAAAGCGGGAGAAAAACAGCAAGAAAGGCATCAGGGAGGAACGTTGATCCGGACGGTTGCCGGAGTGGGGGAGGCACGCTCCGTTTCCGCCGGGAAGGGAGCGCCGGCCTCTCTTGTCCCGGGTTGCGGCATATCCGTGGAATGAACGTTTTTAAGCTGGAATGCTGTCTTATCTTCAACTAATACATGTCCCATATGGCAAGAGAACCTTACGCGAACTTCTGGCCCAAAGTGGCGGATACCGCTTTTGTGGCGAACAGCGCCGACCTGATCGGCGATGTCACCATTGGAGAGCACGCCAGCATCTGGTATCACACCACCCTGCGTGCAGATATCAACAAGATTGTCATTGGAGACTATTCCAACATTCAGGACAATAGCTGTATTCACCTGGCGGACGATTACGGCTGCTATGTGGGCAATTACGTGACCGTGGGCCACGGCGTGATTCTGCATGCCTGCACGGTAGAAGACGAGTGCCTCATCGGCATGGGGTCCACCATTCTGGACGGCGCGGTTATCGGCCGCGGGTCCGTCGTCGGCGCCAATTCCCTCGTAACTAAGGGCACGATTATTCCTCCCAATTCCCTGGTGCTGGGCTCCCCCGCCAAGGTAGTCAAGGACCTGGGGCCGGAATCCCAGGCCAACAACCGCAAGTGGGCGGAAAAATATGTGAAGGTGGCTACCCGCTATACGGAACGGGTCATCAATCCCGGTTTTTAATTCCCGAACTTTTGCCTGCCATGCCGGAAGAAAAGCTGATTACCGTGGAACCTTATGCGCTGCTCTATACGCGGGCAGGCGCGGGGGTATGCCTGCGTGATCCGCTTACCGGCAAGGTAGGCGTCATTTTCATGGAGCTGCCGGACGGCATGGCTCTGGAACAGGTGCTGAAGGGCGGACGCCCGGCCCGGCCGGACACTTCCTCCCTGCTGGCGCACCTGCTCTCCGCCATGGAGTGCCGGGTAAGACTGGTGCTGATTAACGGAAGGAAGGATGAAGTCTTTTATGCCCGGGTGGCGGTGGAAGCCGTCAATGAAGTCATGGAGAAGCTGGTGGAACTGGACGCGCGTCCGTCCGATGCCCTGATGATTGCCGCCCGCTTTGGAACCGGGATCAAGATCATCCCCGCCGTATGGGAGAGCATGGAAAATATTTTCCCCCAGCTTGAACAACTGGAGACGGACTCCGTGGACAGCCGCGCTCCGGTATATGTGGCTGACTTGTAGGAGGGGCAATGAGCTTTTGTTCCATCCGGATACGGCTTAACTGAAAAAAAACTTGCCAAGCGCGGGGGAAGTCTGTACATTCGGCCCACATCACTTCAAGTGGGTAGATTCCCGAGCGGTCAAAGGGGGCAGACTGTAAATCTGTTAGCATTCGCTTTCGAAGGTTCGAATCCTTCTCTACCCACCACTTTTTCTCTTTCATACTTGCTCACGACCCTTGATTCTTCAAGGGTTTTTTCATTTCTTGCTTGCATGAGCTATCATGAGTACGCATGAAACAGGTGTACACTGAGGTGTACATTTCCACTTTCTCCAAGTGTGCATCATCCAAAAACACTGTTAAACAGGGCCGGATTGATCAAATGTAAAAATTCTGGATTGCCCTTTTTAGTGTTGCAGGGAAGCAGATCCGCAAGACGACGAAAATAGCCATTATCCCTTCTGTTATTCCTTCGGGGAAAAGCAAAATGGCTGTAGGAAGGGAGAATGAAGCCAAGGTCCGTTTGATTGCTGAAAAGCTGGAAAAGGCCGCCAATAGGGAGCAGGTGGACGCCAAGAAGGTAAAGGTTCTTGCCGGGGGAGAGCAGGGAGGAAATTTTTGCGTGGCAAGCAGTACATGAAGGATAGGCCGGACTTTTGAGACAACTACGCGCGGGAAAACGGCGCTCATACCCTGATAGAAGAAGGATTTGCCATTCTGGACATCGCACCCCGGAACGCGCTCACATGGACAACAGCCGCGCCAATTATCGCCGCTGGCTGGCCGGGAAGATGAATGCCCGCTTGCCTGCCTTTCATGTTGCGGCGGCCTTTCCCTACTACCCATGAATCACAGACCAACCGCGCAAGCAGGATGAATAAGGATTGAATCTTGATTGTTGAAGATGACTTTGACATTGCGAAAATACTCAAGCTCTTTCTTACCACGGGTACTGCCACGTATGCGTTGAAAATTCAGGCGTAAGCGGATTGGAAGCGGCGCTGAGCCGGACTTCCGGTCTTATTTTACTGGATATCATGCTGCCGCACACTCAGGTCCACTCCCCATACGGCGGCTGTTCCCATCATCATGCTCACGGCAAGGAATGAAGTTTCCGGAGACCGGAGCGGATGATTATGTCACCAAGCCGTTTAATACAGAAGAGCTTCTGGCGCGCATCAAAACCCAGCTCATGAAGAGTGTGGCTGACCGGCTGCGGGACCGGTTGTCCAATTTGATTATTAAAAGACGTCACGGCTTGAGCTTGCCGCAGTGAAAAACCGCTGCGGTTCCGGCGAAAGGCCCGTGAGTATGCCGCATGGATGACTTCTGGTCTGGTCGACAAGGAGGGGCCGGATATGTTAGAAAAGGTTCCCTTTTCCAACTGCTGTATTGATTTGATATGTTAACCACACTGATTATTCTGGGAGTCTCCGCCATTCTGTTTGTCCAGGGGAGGATTCGTTCGGATATTGTCGCGTTGTGTTCCCTGTTGTGCCTGATGGTGTTCGGCATTCTTGGCCCGGAGCAGGCGCTTTCCGGATTTTCCAACTCCATCGTTGTGATGATGGTGGGGCTTTTTGTGGTGGGCGGCGCCATTTTCAGGACGGGGCTTGCCAAAATGATAGGCGGCAGGATCGTGAAGATGGCCGGAAAAAGCGAATTGCGCCTGCTGGTGCTGACGATGCTCGTGACGGCCGGGATAGGCGCGTTTGTCAGCAATACGGGCACGGTGGCGCTGATGCTGCCCATTCTCGTGAGCCTGGCGGCGGACGGCGGGATTCAGACGCGCCGCCTTCTGATGCCCATGGCCTTCGCCAGCAGCATGGGGGGCATGCTGACGCTGATCGGCACGCCGCCCAACCTTGTGGTGAACAACCAGCTTCAGGAAGCCGGACTGGAAGGGCTGGGCTTTTTCTCTTTCACTCCCATCGGCATCGTGTGCATCGTCACGGGTGTTCTGGCCCTGATTCCCCTGAGCAGGAAGTTTCTGGGCGAACGCGGGGAGGAACCACAATACGAGGCTAAGGGAAAGTCCCTGAGCCAGTTGATAGACGAATACCAGATCATCGGTAACCTGTACCGACTGCGCGTGCTGGAAGATTCCGAGTTAACGGAGCATCCCCTGCACGACCTGCACATTCCGGACCGCTACCATGTGAACATTGTGGAGGTGCGCCGCAGGCATTCCGGCCGCCATTCCTTTCTGCAGACGGTCAGCCAGACCATGGCGGGGTCCGATACGCGGGTGAAGAAGGCGGACGTGATTTACGTGATGGGGGAGTTTGAGGATGTGGACCGTTTCGCGCGGGATTTCGGAGCCGTGATGATCAACCGGAAGACGCCGGAAGATACGGATTCCATGCTCAGGAGCAAGTTGAAGTTTGATGAAATCGGCATTGCGGAGATGCTGCTGATGCGCAATTCCGACTTGATCAATACCCCGGTCAAGTCTTCCGGGCTCCGTGCCAAGTACGGCGTCAATATTCTGGCCATCCAGAGGGACAATCATTACCTGTTCCACAATTTGAAGGACGTGAAGCTCCAATATGGGGATACGCTTCTCATTCAGGGAACGTGGGCGGACATCGCGCGTCTGAGCGAAAAGACGTTTGAATGGGTGGTGGTAGGCCAGCCCCTGGCGGAGGCTTCCAAGGTGACGCTGACGCACAAGGCTCCCCTGGCCGCCGGAATCATGATCCTGATGATCGTCGCGATGGTGTTCAACTGGGTTCCGGCCGTGGCCGCCGTACTGATTGCCGCCGTGCTCATGGTGTTGTGCGGCTGTCTGCGCAACGTGCAGGAAGCGTACAAGACGATCAACTGGGAAAGCATCGTACTCATTGCGGCCATGCTGCCCATGTCCCTGGCGCTGGAAAAGACGGGGGCGTCGGAAGCCATTTCCCACGGCCTGGTGGCGGGGCTGGGAGGGTTCGGCTCCATGGCCCTGCTGGCCGGCATTTATTTCACGGCTTCCCTGCTGACCATGTTCATCAGCAATACCGCTACGGCGGTGCTTCTGGCGCCCATTGCCGTGCAGTCCGCCGTGAGCATGGGAATCAGCCCCTATCCGCTGCTGCTGGCGGTTTCCGTGGGCACCAGCATGTGTTTCGCCTCTCCCTTTTCCACGCCTCCCAATGCCCTGGTGATGCCGGTGGGCAAGTACACGTTCATGGATTACGTGAAAGTCGGCGTGCCGCTCCAGGTGATCATGGGGCTGGTGATGGTCGTCGTGATTCCCCTGTTTTTCCCGTTCGGCAAGGGGTAGGGTATGCATAAGCAGGGGAGTATGGCAGGGATTTCCCGTTTTTTTGCAAGAAAAAGAGAGACAAGGGCGCAGTCCGGGAGTAGAACGGGAGTAGTTATAAAAACCTTTTATTTTATCATGAAGAAGTATTTGTTTATTGCCGCTGCCGCCATGTTTGCGCTGCCGTCCATGGCTGCTGAAGACGCTCCCAAGAAGATGACCTCCGCAGAGAAGAAGGCCGCCATGCTGGAAAAGTATGATACCAACAAGGACGGCAAGCTGGATGCGGAAGAGAAGGCCAAGATGAAGGAAGACCTGAAGAAGCAAAAGGAAGAGGAACGGGAAGCCAAGAAGCACGGCTCCCGCAAGTCCGACTGATGTTTTTCTGGTTCATTCACGGTGTTCCGTATGAAAACGGCCTGAAACATGTTTCAGGCCGCAGGAGAGCCGGACATTTTTAAGACGATGAGATACGGGAAATGGACCAGGTGGTGTACCGCCGGCATGCTGGTTTTACTGGCAGGCTGTACGGCGGAGGAATGGGCGCAGTTTTCCAAGGAAATGGAGGAAAACCAGCGTGCCGCTGCCGAACGCCGCGCCACATACCACAATATCAGCGTCCAGTGCTCCGACTGGGACATGAGGGGTACGGCCACGGCCGGCCTGTCCGCCAAGGGATTCCGGGTCATGTATCCCGGAGAGGGGAATTACGGGGCTGTCGTCGCCGTCAACAAAACGGCGGAAGAACATACCCTGATCCGCAAGGGCCTTTACTTTGTCTCTACTCCGGGGCCTGACACACGGCCGGGATACAAGATCAAGGTCACAGTCACCGTGCATGATTTAAATGGCAAAAAGCTGGCGGAATACCAAGGGGAAAGTTCCCCCGGGGAGTCCTACCACCGTTCCGAGGCGGCACGCTCCGCCTGCCGCAAGGCAATTTCCCGAATGCCCGCCAGCAGCTCTCTTTATTGGTAAAGGAGCAAGGCTTTTCGTAAAAGTTACAGCCGGAATCCGGGTTATGCCGGGGTTCCGGTTTTACGTTTTTTGCGGGACCGGATTTTATAGGCCAGCGTGTCGATCAATTCCCGGACAGCATTGACCGGGTTTTGCCGCAGGACGTGGCGCCCTTTCAGAACGGCGCCGGGCCGGACGGTTCCCGTTCCGCGATGGTTGCGGATGACTGCGGCCGTCTGGGCAAACATGTTGTATTTTTCCAGAACCAGGCGGCGTGCTTCCCGGATGGCGGGGAGACGTTTTTCATATTCGCCGTCGTCCATGGATTTGCGGATGATTTCAAAGGCTTTCCCGGGATCGTCCATGGGGACGGGGATGAAGCTTTCCGGCGGGAAGCATTCCGTGGCAAGCGGATCCCCGGCATAGAAGGGGAGGGTCATGGCGACAAAGGCGTCCGCAAGCTTTTCCGTCCAGTGGTGGGGCTCCAGATGGTTTTCCACGCACAGGTGGTACTTGTAGTCGTCCATGGCGACGGTTTTGTTGTCTATTTCCCGGATGCCGTGCCCGAACCAGTCCAGTTCAGGCAGTCTGTCCGCCAGGTAGCGTGTGAGGTCGTAGCGCATTTTATGCATCGTGTGTGTATGCTGCTTGGCGGAGCAGATGGTGGAAAGCATTTTGGTCTTCGGAAATTCCTTTTGATCCAGGATTTCCTGCATGGGTTTGATGTACAGCCATTCCAGGCAACCCCGGCCCAGCGTGTGGTTGGGGTGGGGAAGGTCTGTCGGGGAATGCGTGGTCAGGACGGTGCCGAACTGGCGCGTGTATGCACGGCTGTATATTTTGATGGATGGCGGTTCCACCGTGATCAGGATGGTTTGGTCCGGCGGGCAGAGCAGGGGTTCCGTTTCATTCCTGATGGTGCCGATGTCGTGCCTGGGGAATTCGTCGTACACCAGCACCCAGTCGTAGTCCGTCATGGCGGCATCCGTGCAGAACAGGCAGCCGTCCCACAGCAGGGAGTCCGTCTCGTCGGGAGAGGCCTTGGTGGATTTTCTGATGACTTTAATGCGTATGGGGTTGCTGGAATCCTGCATATGAAACTGGTGTTGAAGAAAGGGGCGGGAAAGGCGCCGCATTTCCGGAATGCGGCGAAGCCGCGGAGAGCCTTCGTGCCCGTAGTGTAGGGGGAGCACCTGCCTTGTCAATGTCAAAGGGTCCGCCGTTTTTCCACGAATGGCGGCAGGTCAGTTGGATGCCGTATTCTCCCATTCCGGGAAAAGCCGGTCAATGACGCTGGCGACCATTTTCCTGGTGCCGCAAGGCATCGGTGGGCGGAAAGTATGTTCCGCGAAGGGGCTCCGGCCTTGCCGGGAAAAAGGGGAACAAAAGTTTTCAGAAAGGTATTTGCAGATAGGGATGAAGAGGGGAAGCGAGAGAGATGGCAGGAAGGAATAAAAGACTTGTACGCGGAGTGTCCGTGCGGGATGCCGTGGTCGTTATTTCCGGCGACGGGATTTCAGACTGTGCCACGCCAGCCGGCCCTTGTGGCCGCGTTTCAGAAAACGCTGGTAGTAGGATATCCAGGTGCCGTCCCCTTTGCGGTGCGCTTCTTCCGGAGGCCGGTCAAAAATCCTGTAGAGTTTTTCCGTCTCCCGGGCCGTTTCTTCCAGAAACAGGGTTTCCTGTTCCGGCGTTTTCCAGGGGCGGGACATGATTTCACACCAAAGATCGTCATTTTCATCCACCTTTTTCACGTAGGCCACAGCGTCGTCCAGTGTAGCAAATTCATGGCAGTTGATGAAGGAAAGGGTATTGAATTCCTTGCCGATTTCCGGATTGCCCCAATAAATGGGTATGGTGCCGGCAAGCATGCTGGTGACGATTTTCTCGCTGGTGTAGCCGGGATACCAGGCATTCTCAAAGGCAATGGAGAATTTGTACGGTTTTTTCATCTCAATGGATGAGGCGTACCAGTCTTCCGCCCGGCGGCCGTCTCCCGGCGTGTTGTTGAGATGGCTTCCCAGGGAATTGACGAATTTATAGCCGGAAAGCTTGTGGAACATGGCGTCCCGGTTGGGATGGGATTTGCGGTTGGCGTAAATGAAGTTGCAGAACCCCGTTTTGGCGGCGAGAAGATTTTCCGCATTCAGCCCTTCCTTGGCCCCGTGCACTTCCTGCAGGTGGGGCCGCAGGCTGGGGAGTTTCACGGTACGGTCATAGTAGGGGATGGCATCCACTCCTATATAGTAGTCAAACAGCATGAAGTCGGGTGCAATGGCTTCATGACAGCCGTACATGATGGTGACATGGCCCGGTGCGCGTTCCAGAAAGTCGTAGAATGCTTCACGATTGACGTAGAACCACGGCGTGGCGACTAGGTAATCGAAGTCGGAATCATTTTCCTCCACGTGGTACCGGTCCTGAAGAAGCCGCCGGAAACCTTCCTTTCCGAAGTCCGGAGTGGATTGTAAAAAGGAAATTTTAAGCGTTTTCATGGAAGGACAGGACGAACGAGTTTAGAAGGATGCCTTTTGTTGTCAATTCCAAAGGGATATTCCCCTTTCCGCAGGAAATGTAGCGCACGGCTAGTTGTTTTCCGTTTTTCGTGCATGGAATTCCTGGAGCGTTTCTTCGTATAGTTTGGCGTGCCGTTCGGCAATAACGGAATAGGAGAATACCCGTTCCGCGTGTTTCCGGCCTTCTTCCGCAAGGGAATGGAGCAGTTTCCTGTCCAGCATCAGCCGTTCGCAATGATTGGCCATGGCCCGGACGTCGCCCTGGTCTGCAATGAGGCCGGTGAGGCCGTCCAGCACCACTTCCGGAATTCCTCCTGTCCGGAATGTAACGGATGGCGTTTTACAGGATATGGATTCCAGAGCGACGTTGGGAAGTACGTCCTGAAGGCTGGGATTCAGGAAAATATCTGCCGTGCTGTAAAGGGCCGCCAGTTCACGGGCGTCTGTAATGAATCCCATGCTGGTGCAGGCGTACGGAAAGTTCGGTGATTTTTCCTGGGAACCGAAGAGGATCAAGTGGATGTTCCTGTAGCCGCGGCGGTGCAGTTCGTCCAGGATGAGAGGAATAAAGCGGCCGCCTTTGACAGGATTGAACAGGCCCGTAGCGCCGCACGCAATGACGAAGGTTTCCGGATTGATGCCCATTTGCTTCCTTTTGGCCTGCCTGTCCTCTGCCGGATGGAAGATCTCCGTATCCACGGGGTTGTAGATTTGTACGATACGCCTGCCGGGGAACATGCAGCTTTTTTCCACTTGCTGCCTGAGCCACCGGGAGGGGGTTACAAGAGTCAGGGAACGGATGTTGCCGAATGCTTTTTTCTTCCGGTCAAACAGCCATGCAGGCAGGCCCGGAAACAGACGGGGAGTTCCCAGTTGCGGGCATTTGCCGCGGCATCCTTCATGAAACCCCGTACATTCCAGCGGGCAATGGCATCCCGCCGTACAGGCGAACAAGTCGTGCAGGGTATGGACCAGCGGGCGGCGGATTCGGCCCAGCCTGCTGAAGTCGAGTGTCCGCCCTCCTATCCAGTGCAAATGAATCAGGTCGGCCTGTTCCATTTGGGAGAGATCAAATCCCATGCCGAACACGTTGAGGGAAAAGGGAAGGTCCTCCCTTTTGTCCGGAAAAAGGCTTTTAACCGCATCCGCCGCATGGCGGCGCAGGGCGTCCGCCGTTCTTCTTGGGGCGGACCGTTTGATTTCAATGCCTTTTATTTCTTTTTTTCTTCTCAGCAGCAGGACGGATTCCAGACCGGAAATATTTCTGGCCAGGGCATCGTTCAGACGATAAGGGGCGGAACTGGATGAAACGCTGTGAGATACCTGAAATACTTTTGAACATTGATGCAAAGGCACATGGGGATTATGTGGATTAGGAATCCGGAGTCAATATAAACGGCTGTGCCTGAGGTGGAACAGAATGATGGGCCTGCCAAGGCTTGCGCATGAGGTGCCTGGTCCGTTCCGGCCTTTCATTTTATAATATTTTCCGTTCACATGACTTACATACATGTGAAGGAGGCGGGGGATTATTTCCGGATTCCTAATCCGCTGGATTTGCAGGAGAAAAAGTTCCTGATTTTTTTTATCCACTTTCCTTTTCCGGGCGGCCGCAGCCCCATGTCCCTCCGGTCCTGGAAAGGGAAGGCGGCAAGCTGGTTCCAATCTTCCGCATAGGTTTCTGAACAGTCGAGCGGAGTAATGCCACGCAGTTTGCACAGGATGGAAAAAATGCTTTGGTCATACCGGTTTTCCACGAAGCCCTCCAGATTGGGAGAGACGGAGGGGGAGTTGTCCACCAGATTCAGATGGTTGTAGAAGATATGAAGCCAGTCCCGGATCAATTCTACCGTCCATGGGCTTTTTTTGATGAAGACGTGTCCGGCTGCGATTTGCTGGGTATGCGTGATGCGGGTATTTTCCGGGGAGATGGAGAAATGGCGGAAGATATCCCCCTTGGTCCATTTGTATTCCGGCTGTCCATTGTAGAATACCAGCATGCCGTTGCTGTGCCGGTCCAGAATGTCCACGTATTCCCGGAAGCGTTTCCTGCCTTCCGGATTGATGTGGCAGCCGGCATCCAGATACAGGAGGCGGTCCCCTTCCTTCATTTTCCGCAGGGCGTGGCTGATGATCCAGGGTTTCCAGGACCAGTAGCCGAATCCCTTGCAGGAGGGGATCAGGTATTTTCCCATGCGGCTGGTGAATTCCGGGAGAAGATCGTGCTCCGTGAACGATGTGATTTCATCGAAAAACTCCAGGGCCTCCGCCTGACGGCACAGACGGTTCAGGGAGTCCGTCATGCGGGAGTCTGCGAATGAAATAAAATGGTTCATCAAGCGGCAAGTTAATGTGCTGCGTTATATAGGGAAGGTGAGGGATTGTCAATCGGGCCTTTGCCCTGAAATTTCCGGGAGGCCTGAGAAAGGAGGGGCATCGGAAAGGTGGGTGGAAAGAACCCGTTTGCAGGAATAGTACCTTCCTTTTTGCCCAGGAAGACAGGAACCCGCCAACAGCAGAATGCGGCTGAAGCCGTTGGGGGGAGGAGGAACTGCATTGAGCAGGTCGGCCAGCTGCCTGTCCCGTTCGGAAAGGGTGGATAGGAAGATGTCGCCTCCGGCCTGCCGGTAGAATTCATGCCACCATGCCAGAATGATCCGCTTCTGGAGGGAGGTCATCCGGTTGAAGAGCGGATGCTTGGAGATGAAAAAGGGTTTGAGCTTCCGCACGCCGTAGGCGAACAGGCCGGCGTTTAACCAGCCGTGTTCCTTCCAGTAGTCCACGATGTACAGCAGTCTCTGGAATTCCTGCACGCATTGGGCGTGAGCCATGTCATCGCGGTGTCTGGAAAGGGAACCCCGGCGCATCAGGCGGTAATAATACAGGCAGTCCGGAATGAACAGAAGGCGTGAAGCATGGGGAAGGACTGTCAGGCGGAATGTTTCGTCTTCCCCTCCATATTTCAGATCAGTGTGGAACCGGAGGCGGTGCGTTTCCAGCATGCTTCTCCGGAACAGCTTACTCCATACGCAGATATCCATTTTTCCCCAAACGGAATCCCGGAAGAAGTTGGAGGGAGAGGCATCCGGTTCAAAGCTCCATGCGGGCGATCTTTTTCTGGAGGCGATCAGCTCCGCCGTGGTATCGGAAAAAACATGGTTTCCGCATTCCACTGCGTCCGCATCATGCTCCAGTGCTCCGGAAAGAAGGCGACCGTACATTTCGGGATCCGCATAGTCGTCCGGGTCTGTAAAGCCGACGTAGCGTCCCCGTGCCGCATCCAGCCCCGCATTCCGTGCGGCGGAAACGCCTGCATTGGGCTGGTTCAGAAGGATGATTCTGTCATCCTGCGCCTGCCACTGGAGCAGGCAGTTCCATGTGCCGTCCGTGGAGCCGTCATTGATGCAGATGATTTCTATGCTGCGAAGAGTTTGCCGGGTCAGGCTTTCCAGGCAGATATCTATGTAAGCGGCTACATTATAGCAGGGAACGATAATGGAGACGTCGGGAGGCATAAAGAGGCTTCTTGTATGTAACGGATTTAAAATGCGTGGTCAATGGTAATTTTTTGCAAGGAGGTCATTGAAGACTTTTCCAACAGGGAGGCGTGTATCCGGGTGGACTGGGCAAAAGTATGATAAGCAGGCAGCGACAGTTTCATTCCCATGGATTTCCATCTTGTCCGGATGGGAGTTGGAGTATTCGGACCGTAAATTCGTTGAAAAGTTGCGTTCCGGAACGTCTCAAATGGCAGTTGCCTAGGACAGGGAGGCTGTGGTAAAAGAGGGCGGTACAATTTTTTTATCTCTTTTTCTGTTATGATCATTGTCACAGGCGGAGCCGGGTTCATCGGCTCAAATATTGTCGCAGCCCTGGAGAAGGCCGGCAAAAAAGATATTGTCGTCGTGGATACGCTGGGTTCCTCCGACAAATGGAAGAACATAGCCAAACGGGAGTTGTGTGCGGTGGTGCCGCCGGAAGACATGCTTGATTACATGGAAACGCACGCGGAGGAAATCGAAGCCGTCATTCACATGGGCGCGATTTCCGCGACGACAGAAACGGATGCGGATCTGATCATCCGGACGAATTTTACATTGAGCTGGTACTTGTGGGAATTTTGCACCCTGTATGGGAAGCAGTTCATTTACGCCTCCTCGGCAGCCACTTACGGGGACGGTTCCATGGGGTTTGACGACAATCCGTCCCTGGAGCATGTCAATGCGTTGCGGCCATTGAACGCCTATGGATGGAGCAAGGCCCTGTTTGACCGGAAGGTGGCCAGGGAAGTGCGGGAGGGGCGTCCGGTTCCTCCCCAGTATGCCGGCCTCAAGTTTTTCAACGTGTACGGCCCCAATGAGTACCACAAGGGCGGCCAGAAGAGCGTGGTGGCCCACATTTTCCCCCAGGTAAAAGTGAATGAGACCGTCAAGCTGTTCAAGTCCTACCATCCCGATTACAGGGACGGCTGGCAGCTCCGGGATTTCGTGTGGGTGGGGGACTGCGTGGATGTGGTTCTCTGGCTGCTGGACCATCCGGAAGTGAGCGGCCTGTTCAATGTGGGTTCCGGGGAGGCGCGTTCGTTTTACGATCTGGCCAAGGCGGCGTTCAATGCCCTGGGCCTTCAGGAAAAAATCGGTTACCGGGAAATGCCTGAGGAACTCAAGGGCAAATACCAGTATTACACGCAGGCCGACCTTTCCCGGCTGCGCGCCGCCGGATACTTGGCGCCCATGACTTCCCTGGAAGACGGCGTACGGCAGTATGTGCAGAAGTATCTGGACCGGGAGGACAGCTACGTTTAACCCCGGATTGTTTTTATTCATGTCTGCACAGCGCATTTTGATCATCAAGCACGGGGCCCTGGGCGACGTGGTGCTGGCCATGGGAACGATGAAGCGCCTCCGGGAGCTGCATCCGGATGCCCATATCAGCCTGATGACGATGGGGATGTTCGTTCCGATGACGAGGCAGCTGGGCGTGTTTGACGAGTTCATCGTGGATGACCGGGTTCCGTACTGGAAGCTGGGCGCCACCTGGGCGGCCATCCGTTCCATTGTGGAAGGGAATTTTGATGTAGTATATGACCTTCAGGAATCCTCCCGCACCAGGAAGCGCTATTATCCGGCCGTCCGCTTTCTGCTTAACCGCGATATGGACTGGGTGGCCTGCAATTCCGGTGAACGCCGCAGGTTGTTGAAAAAAAATAGCTTCCGGCTTGGAAGGGTGAAAAGGACGCCGTACCGGCTGGAGCGCGTCCTGACGGATTTGTCCTTCATGCACGGGGAGGGCCGGCATTTTGACGAGCTTCCGGAACGTTATGTGCTGATGATTCCGGGTTGTTCCCCCTCCCATCCCTACAAACGCTGGCCGGTGGAGAATTTCTGCTCCCTGGCGCGGCGTCTGGCGGAGCGGGGCATAGCGTCCGTAGTAATCGGCACCAGGGCGGAAGCCGCGGAAGTGGAGGCCATTGCCTCCAGTTCTCCGCTGGCTGTCAGTTTTCTGGGCAAGTCTTCCCTGATGGATATTCCGCAGATGGCGTTGCGCTCCCTGGCCTGCGTGGGCAATGATACGGGCCCTACGCACATGTGCGCCTATTCCGGCGTACCCGTAACGGCCATTTTCTGCCAGCGGACGCGCAAGTCCGCCATCACGGCCCGCCGCATCACGAACCTGATTTCCCCGGGAGGCATTGAGGAAATCACGGTGGACCAGGTGTGGGCCTCCCTGGAACCCCATTTAAAGTGATAGCCCTTATGAAAAAATGACCATGATGCCGCCTGTTAAAATTTCTGTTCTGGTTCCCGTTTACAATGTAGCCCCGTATGTGGGCGCATGTCTTCAAAGTATTTGCAGCCAAACACTGAAAGACCTGGAAATTATCTGCGTGGATGATGTCTCTACGGATGAATCCGCATCCATCGTGAAGGAATGGGCGGAGAAGGATTCCCGCATCAGGTTTTTCAGCGCTTCTGCCAATGGCGGCCTTTCGCGGACACGGAATTTGGCCCTGAAGCATGCAACGGGAGAGTTTCTCATGCTGGTGGATTCCGATGACTGGCTGGAGCCCCGGGCGTTGGAGTGCATGTATGAGAAAGCCCGTATTTTTGACGCGGACCGAATTGCGTGCGGTTATCGTTATCATTACGAGGATGAGCCGGAGCGAAAGGATTTTTTCCTGCCGGAGGAAGCGGCAGGCCCGGACAAAGACTGGATTTTTTGTACACCCGACACTATTGGGAGAATTCACCATGGCGCCAACGGCATGATGATCCGCCGTTCCGTTGTGGAAAAGTGCGGCCGCCGGTTTCCGGAAGGCCTTCTTTGTGAAGATATTTATTTCCATTATACAACATATCCCTTTTGCGGGCGCGCCTGTACTGTGTGTGAACCTCTGTACGTATATCGCAAGAGGGCCGGGTCCATCACAGATGAGTTTGCTTCAGGACATTCTTTAAAATCCCTGGATTACCTGAAAGTAGCGTTGCTGGTTCTGGAAGCATGGAAGGAGGATGGACTGATTGAGGAGTACAGGACGGCTTTTCTGAAGATGCTGGTGATGAGCGTGCGCAATGTACGCAAGTATGCGCCTCATTCCGAACAGAAGGACGTTACCCGGACAGTGTGCCGCGTGCTTCGTGAAGAGGGCCTGTATCGTCCGCAAGAGGATGACGGCCGCCTGACCGCCAGGGAAGCCAAATTGCTGAAATCCTGGCTGGCCGGGAAGTCCGAACTGGGCTTTTCCTATTATTGGAAGAAGATGCGCAAGAGAATGCCTCAGCTGTTCCGCCATTGATCCTACCCGCTTCCTCCGATGAAAAAGAATGAATTTGCCGTCGTCCTTGCCAGTGACAACCGGGGGATATTGCCCTTAAGTGTCACGGTTTTTTCTTTGTTGAACACGGCGGGACCGGACACTTTTTACAAGGTTTACATACTTTCCGACGGCATTGATGCCGGAAACCGCGGCAAGCTGGAAGAGCTGGCGGCTCCGTTCGACTGCCGGCTGGAGTTTATTGAGATTTCCAATATTCTGGAGGAGCACGATTTTCCCCATACTCAACAGTGGCCCGTACCCGCCTGGGGACGCGTGTTCATCCCGGAGCTGCTGAAGGAGGAAAAGGGCAATGTCCTTTATCTGGATATTGATGTTCTGGTTTGCCGGGATTTGACGGAGCTTTTCCGCACGGATCTGGCCGGAAGGGCGGTTGGGGTGGTGTTTGAGAATTTTTCAAAGCTCGGTTCCCATTTCAACGAACGGCTGGACATGCCGCTGAGCTGCACGGGGTATTTCAATTCCGGAGTGCTGCTGATGGATGTGGATGTTTTCCGGCAGAAGGGGCTGGTGCGCGCCGTGCTGGATTATGCCGTCAGCCACAGGGACAGGCTTACCTGCCCGGACCAGGACGCCCTGAACGGCGCCTTGTGCGAATTGACGGCTCCCCTGCATCCCCGGTGGAACTGGCATGACGGCCTGACGCGCCGCATTTTGAAAAATGATCCCGCAGAGAAATTCTGGCGCGGCGTGACGCCGCGCCAGGCGGTGGAAGCCGCCCTGGAGCCCGGAATTCTTCATTATCAGGGCATTCACAAGCCCTGGCGGTATAATTGGCGCTACGAAGGGGAGCGCTATGAACGGGTCATGCGGGACGCCGGGCTACTCTGCGGCCCTCTTCCCGGCAGAACTCCGCTGGCGGTGCTGAAAAAATACCTTTACAAGCCGGTTTACAGGATGACCGGAAACAAGATTCTGAAGCTGCGGGAGCGGTTTGATGAAGAGGACAGGGGATGATTTAGCTGTGGGAAGGTCAATTTCCGGATTGCTGCATTCCGGATTTAATGACTTTTAGAACACGTTTGTAATAATTTTCATATGCCTGTTTCTCCGCGTTTTTACCAGGTGGTTTGGGAGAAGAGGAACGGACTTCTACACTGAATTGTTCCAGCAGGGCTTTCACAGCATTGGTCGGCTGCCCGTAAAAGACGATGCGGTTCCGAATGCGGTTTTTGATTTTCGGGTCGCGCAGCCATCGTGACCTGAGATTCAGGATATACAGTAGGTCTATTTCTTCCGGGGAAAGGTTCAGGCCCAGGATATGGACATTGGAGAAAAAGAAGAGATCAATCCATGATTCTCCTTTCCGAAGCTTGTCATCCTGTAATTTTTTATACATGGGCGGAATGGAGACTTCCTTTTTGCGCAATTGATAGGTGTATGTGCCTTTTAAATAATTGTCGATCTTCCCGATGCATCCGCAATAATGCTCGTACCCATATTGGATAGTGAAGGAATCCGGCCTGTCATTGTAGGTGCCGTGGATGTTCCAGAGGCGGCATGAATGTGAAGTCTCCTGCTTCTTCATGAGAACATGACGCCGGATGCTGTATTTGGTTTCCGACTTCTGGCTGGCTGCTTGTTCATAACCCCGCAATTCCAGAATCCGGTGCAGAAAGGTATCATAGTTGGTGGTCAGGTAATCATCCGCCCGGAGGTCCGCGAGGGCGTGCAGGACGGATTCCGGATGGTTCTGCGGAGTGAACTGTTCCAACTGTTTTTTAAGTTTTTCACGCATCATGGCGGAGATGGCGCGCATGTTCTTTTCCGGATATTGTTTTTGCTCTTTCAAGATCAGGTATTCATAGATCAGAGGAAAGGGGAGGCAGTCTTTTTCCTCGGTGAAAGGGCAATAGGAGCCTGCGCATTCTCCGCAGGGCCTGCTGCAAATGGTCTGTTTGAGGAGGTCCGGGCTGCTGGGGCTTCCCAGGGTGCGCATCAGCCCGTTGCCGAACAGGATGGCATTTTTTATTGTGGGTGTTTTATTGGTGGAAACAGGCATGGATGGAGAGGCAGGTGAACTCTGCATGCTGGCATATGCCCGGAGAAAATCAAGCAGTGAACAACAGATCTGCGGCTGTTTGCCGCCATGCGGAGACGGGTTGCCGCCGTTAGTGCAAGGTCAGCAGGTAGATTTCCGGTGGGCAGTTGAAGCGCAGGGGGAGCGTGCTGGTGCCCAGGCCTTTGGTGATCAGATATTTGTTTCCGGCGGAAATGTGCCAGGGGTAGGTATAGGGCTGGGTATGGTCCGGACTGGCTTCAAACCATAGCAGATTGAAAGGGAGGCGTATCTGGCCGCCGTGGGTATGGCCGCTGATGATGAAGTCCGCGTCTCCTTCTGAAAGGATGCGGTCGATTTCCGGCCGGTGGCACAGCACGATGTGGGGGATGTTCGGGGAATGCCGCTGCGGGAGTTGTTTTTTTGAGTAGCGGAAGGAGTCCAGAAGCCCGGAAAGCTGGAGTCTGCGCCCGTCGTTAAGCGTGATGAGAACGCTTTTGTCGGCAAGAATTCTGAAGCCTATCCGGGTCAGTTCCTTTTTCCAGTTGTTCCAGCCAAACGTGAAGTCATGGTTGCCCTGAATCGCGAATACTCCGCAGGGTGCTTCCAGTCCCTGGAGGAGCTGGGCCGCCTTTTGCGGGCTCATGCTGGCGTTTTTACTGGAGCCTCGGGCATAATCCCCCACCAGCAGGATCAGGTCCGGCTTGAGCTGCATGATTCTCTGAACGTAGCGCAGGGCTCTCACTTCGTCAAATGGGGTGGGCATGAAATGGAAGTCCCCCGCGACAACGATTTTCAGGGGCCTGCCGCGGCCATTCCACTGGGGAATGCGGTAATCCACTTGCCGGACGAACAACAGGTTGGGCTCAATCAGATAAGCCCAGGTTATGCCGGCTACCCCCAGCGCGCAAACACCCAGCAGCAGGATGCCGAAAAACCGGAGTATTCTGACGGAGAAGGGCATAGCAAAAAAACGGCTTTGTGGATATTATACCTTTCCCTGCCGGGAGGCGAGAGATTTATGTGTCTTGTCCTTTGCTGGGCCATCCGTTTCCGTCCGGGGTTCTCGCCGGAAGGTGTTCGGGGGACAGATTTTATCAAATTTGATTGACGGCCGCCCGGATGGTGTGCTTTTATGCTCCAAGATATTTCCATATCCTTTATCACCCATCATTTAACCACGCATATGAAGAAGATTACCATTCTGGCTCTTTCCGCTTTCGCGGCAAGCATCATGGCTTCCTGCTGCTGCCAGGATCAGGGCGCTCCGCCTCTGACTCCCCTTCCCAAGTTCAACGACCTGAACCAGCCGGGCACCGAGATTGTCCCCATGGTCATGAAGTCCAAGAAGTAATCCTCTTCAGGGATTGACACAACTTTTCAAGCCGCACTTGGTGATTGTCCAGGTGCGGCTTTTTCTATACAAACGGGGCAGACCATATGGAAGATTGGAAACATTGTCCCGAATTTGCGCCTTTGGCGGACTTGATCCGCAATTATGACAGCTTTGCGGTAGTGGCGCATATCCATCCGGACGGGGACGCCATCGGCTCCACGCTGGCTCTGGGGAATGCCCTGAAGAACATGGGCAAGCACGTGGTCATGATGAATGAGGACGGCGTTCCTGCCAGCCTGGCCTTTCTTCTCGGCGTGGAGGACATTATTTCCACGCCTGACGAGCCGGTGGATGTGGAAGTGGCCATTTCCGTGGATAACGGCGCCTTGAAGCGCCTGGGGGAACGGAGCCTGCGGGCCCTGGCCGGAGCCAAGGTGTGGGCGAACATCGACCACCACCAGACCAATGAGAGGTTTGGGGACGTGCAGTGCGTTCTGCCGGATGAATGCGCCACGGGGGCGGTGCTTTATTATTTTTTCAAGTACCTGGGGATTCCCTTTACTCCGGTGATGCGCGATGCCCTTTATGTGGCCGTCAGTACGGATACGGGATCTTTCCAGTACCAGATGACGACGGCCGCCGTGATGGAACTGGCGGCGGACCTGATCCGGATGGGAGTCAATGTGCAGGATATCAACCGCCAGCTCTATCAGGAGAAACCGTGGGTGAAGATGCAGTTGTTCCGTGAAGTGCTCAATGGCATGCAGTTGACGCCGGACGGCAGGATTTGCACTTTTTGCCTGACAAATGAGGCCAAGGCCCGGATAGGCTGCCGCCCGGAAGATACGGAAGGATTGATCGATTTGCTGCGTTCCGTTCAGGGCGTCTGGCTGGCCGCTTATTTGGAGGAATCCGAGGACGATCCGCGCATCCGCATTTCCCTGAGGTCCAAGGTACCGGAAATTTCCGTGGCCGAGCTGGCTTCCCGCTTTGGAGGCGGCGGCCATGCGATGGCTGCCGGAGTGCGCATCAGGGGACCGGTTGAGGAAGTGCGCCTCGTTATTCTGGAGGCCATGCAGGCGGAAGTGGAACGCGTGCTCCAACAGCAGATTTCATGAATAATTCCGATTCCATACAAACTCCGTCAGGCGTGCTGCTGATCGACAAGGCGCAGGACATGACTTCCCACGATGTCGTGGCGATTGCGCGCCGGTCCCTGGGGATCAAGAAGATCGGCCACTGCGGCACGCTGGACCCCATGGCTACGGGGCTGCTGATGCTGGTAGTGGGAAAGGCCACCAAGCTTCAGGATAAGCTGATGTGCGAGCACAAGGAATACGCCGGTACGCTGACGCTGGGCGTGGAGACTTCCTCCCAGGATGCCATGGGGGAAGTGGTGGCGGAGTATTCCGTGGAAGGTGTTGCCGATGAGGAGGTTAGGGATGCCTTTGACCGGTTTGACGGGCGGTTTGAGCAGATTCCTCCCATGGTGTCCGCCATCAAGAAGGACGGCGTGCCGCTGTACAAGCTGGCGCGCAAGGGGCAGGAGGTTGTCCGTGAACCGCGGCCCGTGGAGGTTTTCGGCCACCGGATTACCCGCATGGCCATTCCGGAAGTGGATTTCACCGTTCAGTGCTCCAAGGGTTTTTACGTGCGTTCCTATGCCTATGATATAGGAAAGGCGCTGGGTTGCGGCGCCCATTTGAGCGCCTTGCGGCGCACGCAGTCCGGCCGCTTTACGCTGGACCGGGCCATTACGGTGGAAACCCTGAAAACCGCGCCCAGGGAGGAGTTGTTCCGGGCAATGCTTTCCCTGGAGGAACTGGCGGCCATCCTGATTGCCAAGTAAAAGCATGTTTGTTTACCAGGAGTTCAAGCAATTGAAGGACGTGTCCTCCCCCGTGCACTGGGCCATGGGGATGTTTGACGGGTTGCATGTCGGCCATGCGGCGGTGATTGGCGCCGCGGTGGAAGGCGCCCGCAGGAACGGCGGAATTCCCGCCGTGCTGACGTTTCGCCGTCATCCGCTGGCACACGTCCGGCCGGAGGAGGCTCCAGCAGCCATTATGGCCGCGGACCGTGAAAAGTTCGCCCTGCTGGAAGAAATGGGCGTGGAAATGGTGCTGAGCCTGGAGTTTTCCGCGGCGCTGGCGTCCATGAGCCCGGAAGAGTTCATCGGGGAATTGTGTTCGTCCTGCCGGGTGGCTGAGGTTGCCGTGGGCGAGGACTGGCATTTTGGACGCGACCGTGCGGGCGATGTGGGAACTTTGCACAGCCTGGGAGCACATTACGGGTTCAAGGTGACGGCCATTCCCGCCATTCTGCGCGATGGGGAGCGGGTCAGCAGTACCCGCATCCGGGAGGCCGTGCGGCTCGGAGACTTTCCTCTGGCGGCCCGGCTGCTGGGGCGTCCCTTCCGCTGGCAGGGAACGGTGATTCATGGACGCCAGCTGGGGCGTTTGCTGGATTACCCCACGGCCAACATGAAGCCAGGCACCGAATTGCTGCCCCCCCAGGGAGTTTACGCCGTCCGCGCCCGCGTGAACGGGACGGGTTACGGCGGCGTGGCCAATCTGGGAAGACGCCCCACCGTGGAAGGGGAAGCGGGGGAGCTTCTGCTGGAAACCCATCTGTTCGGCCAGCCGGGGGATATTTACGGAGCGCAGATAGAGGTAACGCCCGTACGGTTTCTGAGGCCGGAAACCAAATTCCCTTCCCTGGACGCCCTGAAAAGCCAGCTTGCGCTGGATGCCCGGCAGGCCGCGGAAGTTCTGGAACGGGAAGAGTAAGACACAAAAAATTGTAAAATGAAGGATGTCGGCTTGACCGCGGGGGCGATCGGGGGTTTTGTGTTCGCACGTCATGTTGGTTGAGCAGTTAAAATCAAAAATCCATCGTGCCATGATTACCCGCGGCGATGTTCAGTATGAAGGCAGCATCGAAATTCCTGCCGATCTGATGGCGGCGGTGGATTTGTGGCCCGGGGAGAAAGTGCTCGTGGCCTCCGTCACGTCTGGCAATCGTTTGGAAACATACGCCTTGCAGGGCCCGGCGGGAACGGGGAATATTATCATGAACGGAGGCGCCGCCCACCTGATCAAGACGGGGGAACGCGTGGTGATTATGAGCTTTGCCCTGTCCGACAAGCCCATTGTTCCTAAGAAAATCGTCTGCAACGAGCATAACGAAATCATTTCCTAGACTTTACAAACCATTCGAATTCACACATACTCCCTGCGCTCATGAACCTTTTTCTAGCAGATTCACTCAATATCAGCATTCAGTTGCTTTTTGCCGTTCTGATCGTTGTATCCCTTCTTCTTCTGGGCGTGGTACTTATGCAGAGACCCAAGCAGGAGGGCCTGGGCGCGGCCTTCGGCGCGGCCATTACGGACCAGGCTTTTGGAGCCCGCACGACGGACGTGCTGAAAAAGGCTACGGTTTATTTTGGGTCCGCATTCATGCTTCTTTGCCTAGTGCTGGCCATGCTGATCAACCGCCAGCATGTCAAGAGTTCTGAAAGTCTGCTGAGTCCGGAAATGCAGGAAGCCGCCGCCAAGCAGGAAGCTTCCGTTCCCGTCAAGACTCCGGAAGAGCTTCAGCAGGAGGAATTGCGCAGACGCGCCGCAGAGGCTGAAGCGGCGGCCGCCAGTGAAACGCCCGTTTCCGGTACTCCCGAGGCTCCGGCTCCCGAAACGCCTCCGGCGCCTCAGCAATAGAAGTTTGCTTTTCCAAATATCCCCGGCATGATTTTTGTCTGCCGGGGATGTTTTTGCATAAGGCAACGGCGCGTGTTTCCGGATAGCCGTGAAGCGTCTTTTGAAATTGGGCGCCCGGCAAGTTTTCCGCTTGCCCTCAATCGTAATTGCGGTACTCTTGGCAAAGTATGAAAGCACCTTTTCTGAACCGTAAATCCAAGGGATTCACGCTGATTGAATTGCTCGTGGTGATTGCCATTATCCTGACGCTGGCCGGCATCTCCATGATCGTGGTGAACGGCGTGATGGAAAAATCCCGCATTACCACGGCGCGGAGCGACTGCAACGGATTGCAGACAGCCATAGAAAATTACATGATGGACAACGGCCGGCCCCCCGTAGCCTGGACCGGCCGGGAAATGAGCAGGAAGGCCCGCAAGGACGGCCAGTATTACCTGACCACCGCCCTGGACGATGACAGCCGCATTATGAGCATTCTGACGAATTACATGGACCGTGGAGATGAAGACAGGAAGCTCAATCCTAAGAAGACTGCCTACTTCAACACCACCACCACGGACGTGGAAGGCGCTCCCGGCCTGTTTTTTGAGAGCCGCGGGCGTGTGAGCCTGATAGATCCGTGGGAATCTCCCTACCACATTGTTCTGAACGCCAATCCGGACGACCGTTCCCCCCGCGTCCAGGTGGGTTCCCGCATGGTTACCAAGAACGTGGCCGTTTACAGCGTGGGCAAGGACAAGCAGGGCAGCACGGAAGACGGACATATCAACAATCCGGAATTTACGGATGACAATGTAACGTCCTGGTAACGCATTCGTGATCCGTTCGTTTCCGAATGGGTTCATTCTTTTTGAAAGGGCTTTCCGGCATGCCGCCGGAAGGCCCTGCGATTATTCAGGCATACTGGCTCCAAACCGTATTTTTTTCTTTTCAACCCCTGTCAAAAACCTCTCAATAAGTCCCAGACATGAACTGGTTCAAAACAGACGACGTACGTATTCAAGACATCGAGCCCCTGATTTCCCCCGCCATCCTGATCAAGGATTATCCGGCGACCACGGAGATCGCGAAGATGGTGGCTACGACACGCAAGAATGCGGAGAACATCATTTCCGGCCATGACGACCGCCTGCTGGTGGTGGTGGGGCCGTGTTCCATCCACGATCCCCAGGCAGCGGTGGATTATGCCGCCCGCCTCAAGGAGCAGATGGTGCGCTTTGAGAAGGATCTGGTGATCATCATGCGCGTGTATTTTGAAAAGCCCCGTACTACGGTAGGCTGGAAGGGGCTGATTAATGATCCGTTCATGAACCACACGTTCGACATCAACCGTGGATTGCACATGGCGCGCGGCCTTCTGCTCCGCCTGGGAGACATGGGCGTGCCTGCCGCAACGGAGTTCCTGGACACCATCACGCCCCAGTACATTGCGGACCTCATTACGTGGGGCGCCATCGGCGCACGCACGACGGAAAGCCAGGTGCACCGTGAGCTGGCCTCCGGCCTGTCCATGCCCGTCGGGTTCAAGAACGGCACCAGCGGGAGCCTTCAAATTGCGGTGGACGCCATCATTTCCTCCTCCTGCCCGCATTGCTTCCTTTCCGTGACCAAGCAGGGTGTTTCCGCCATTGTCTCCACGACGGGCAACAAGTCCTGCCACCTGATTTTGCGCGGTTCTTCTCTGGGCCCGAATTTCGATGAGATGCATGTGAAGGATGCCGGGGAAGCTTTGCAGAAGGCCGGCATCAACAACCGCATCATGGTTGACTGCTCCCACGGGAACAGCTGCAAGGATTACCGCAACCAGCCGGGCGTTGCCGCCGCTATCGCCAAGCAGATTGCCGAAGGTTCCGACCAGGTGGCGGCCGTGATGATTGAAAGCAATCTCGTGGAAGGAGCCCAGCCTTTGAGTTCCGATCTGGTGTACGGCAAGAGTATCACGGACCAGTGCATCGGATGGGACACGACGGTGGAAGTATTGGAAAACCTCGCCGCCGCCGTCCGTACGCGCCGCGCGAAGCGTCAGGAAGCCTGATGCCTCCCGCGGCAGGATGAAAAGAGGCGGGAGAACGGCAAAAGCCGGAGAGAGCCGGCAGTTTTTCGTCTTTTGACGGAGAGGCCGTTCCGATTCCAGTTTTATTATTAACCCTTCGGCGGGAAGCCGAAGGGTTAAACTTTATCGTTCCAAAGGTAGGAATGGCGTTCCGACAGGGTTTTGCCGTTTTGGTCCTTCAGGAGCAGTTTCCACGCCAGTATCTGGCCGTTTTCCCTGGCATCGTCCCCAATGAATTCAAAGACGGGGGATTGCGTGCCGCCTTTCCGCCCGGCAGGGTAGGAAATGGATTTGGTCAGGATTTTGGATCCCGTTTTTCCCTGGCGGTACATCATGACCAGCGTGACCGCCTGGTCCGGATCCGCATCATACCAGGTGACGAAGTAGTACTGGCCCTGGCGCTGGACGCGTTCCTTGTTCGAGACGGCCCCGTACAGCAAAAAAGTAGCCTGGGAACGGTGCATGCCTATGTCCTCCGACGGGAGTGACGTAGTTTTCAAAGGCACTTCTCTCACGTGTTCAATCCTGGTGATTTTCCCTGCACAGGAAAACAGAAGCGGAACCGTGGCCGCGACACAAAAGGGGGCAGGGAATCTCATGAAGCACATTCAATACATATCCGCCTGGAGAGTCAACACAAAGGTAGGGCTCCCTCCGTGCCATGGTTTGCGGATAGAGGGAATTGGGACGGTTTTTCCGTTCCGCCGGGTGCCGCTCCCGTTCCGAACGTGACAGGCGGTCAGTGGCGCCGGACTGGAGGCGGTTTACAGAGCCGGACGGGGAATTGAAGGTTGAAAGGCGAACAATATCCCGGATGGCGGCACGGGAATGGTGAGTACCGTCCACCCCCGGCAGGATCAATATAAGGGAACCACCAGAATGGACCCCAGGGTGAGCCAGCAGGGCAGTGTCAGGAAGGAGGCTACGGTGGTGGTCAGCAGGATTTGCGTGCCCAGGTCCGGATGGCCGCCGAAACGTTTAGCCAGAATGACCGGAATGACGGCGGAGGGAATGGCTGCCTGGATGACGATTACCCGCTTGATGTAGTCGTCAACCGGAAGGAAGTACGCCATGAGCAGGAGCAGGGCCGGTGCCAGTCCCAGGCGCGTCAGAAGGCCGCAGACGATAGGCTTGGGCTCCCATTTCATGTTGTGCCACAGGTCCCGCATGGAACAGCCGAACAGGATCAGGCAGAGGGGGGTGGCGCAGTTGCCGATCATTTCCAGGGCTTTCATCAGGGGCGCCTGGGCGACGTAGGCTCCCAGGCCGGACCATGCGAGTGTCAGGCCTACGATGACAGCCAGCAGGGGGCCGCGGAAGAAGACGCCCATGTTCAGGTTGCCCGGACCTCCGGCAATGATGATGACGCCAATGCTCCAAACCACCAGTTCACACCCCACGTTGTGGACGAAGAGAACGCCCAGTGTGGGGTCATTGCTGGCCGTGAACAGCATCTGGATGATGGGGATGACGAAGAAGGCGTAGTTTTGCACCCCTGCCGTCAGGGTGAAGGTGCGCAGACCGGTGCCGATGCGCATGCGGAGCATTTTGGCTACCAGCCATGCCGCCGCAATGCCGAGCAGGAGCTCCAAAGCGCCCGCACCTATGGCCTGGAGGGAGAAGGAGACGCTGCTGAGCGTTTCATTGCCGGAGAGCACCATGTATTTCATGATGCTGTGGAAGACCAGGCACGGGTAGGCTACGTCCATGGCCAGCCGCATGATGGGAGCGTCGTGGTCCGCCTGGATAACCTGCTTGTGCCGCAGGTAAAACCCCGTGGCAAAGAAGAGGTAAACGGGAATAGTGGAGAGAAAGGAGGCGACGATGATGGAGCTGGTGTCCATGGCGGGGATTTTTGTGGGGGAAATGGACGGAAACTGGCGTCGGGGGATGGTTTAACGACACATCATCCGGCATTCAACACAAAAAATGCAACAGGTCTTTGACACTGGAAAATACCTTGGAAGGGTTGGCCTCTTTCAAGGCGGCAACGTCTGCGCCTGCACCCCAGGCGGCGGACAGGCAGGTCACGCCCGCGGTTCTGCATGCGGCGACATCGGAGACTGTGTCTCCCACATAACAGAATTCCTCTTCATTGAGTTGGTAAAAGTGCAGCAGTTCCGTGATGGCTTCCGCCTTGTTCGGCTTGTCTTCCGATCCTGTCTTGATGGAACAGAACAGGTTCTGCATGCCGAATTTTTCAAGCGTGATCATGCAGCTTTTTTCTCCCTTGCCCGTGATCAGGGCAACCAGTATTCCAGCGGCCTGCAGCGTTTCTATCAATTCACAAATGCCCTCATAGGGTTTGGGGCATTCCTCATGCATCCTTTCATAAATCGGATAAAAGTCATGAAGCGCCTCCTGCCATTTTTCTCCGGCAACCATTTTGATCATTCCCGCTTCATTCAAGCCGAAGGTCTGCACAATTTCCCGTTCGCTCAGCACATGGCCCGCGTATGGTGAAACCGCCTGCTTGAACGCCTTGATGCACATGGGGATTGTTTCCCCGATCGTGCCGTCCAGATCAAATGCTATCAATTTAATCATTGTCCGGGGTTCCCGTTGATTTTACGGATAACTTTGCAGGGATTCCCGGCGGCCAGGCTGTCGGGCGGAATGTTTTTGGTGACCACGCTGCCGGCGCCGATGACGCTGCCTTTTCCAATCGTGATTCCGGGCAGAATAATGACGCCGCCCCCGATCCAGCAGCCGTCTTCTATCGTCACCGGGAGGGCGAATGTACGGCGTATGTAGTCAACGCCGTCATCCGTTTCAACAGGGGCGAGGCGTTCATTCAGATCAACGGGATGCGTAGCCGTATATATTTGGACGTTCGGGGCTATCAGGACATTGTTCCCGATGGTGATTTTGTTGCAGTCCACGAAGGTGCATCCCGTATTGACCGTGACGTTGTTCCCGATGTGGATGTTGCAGCCGTAGTCGCAGATGAACGAGTGGCCGATGGAGACTTTGGTTCCGATGCTGCCGAACATTTCCTTCAGTACCTCGTATTTTTCCTCCTTCCGGTCATAAGGCAGGGAGTTGTACTTCATCAACAGGCGGTGCGTCTTGCTCTTGAATTCGAGAAACACCTTGTCATGGCAATCATACCATTCACCCGCCATGCATTTTTCCAATTCGGTCTTCATGTCAGTTTCATGATTGTCTGGTTGAAGAGAGGGGCTGCACCCTGCCGCACGGGCGGCGGCAGGGCAGGAGAGTCTTTATTCCCACTCGATGGAAGCCGGAGGCTTCGTGGAAATATCGTAAAGGACGCGGTTGATGCCCTTTACTTCATTGAGGATGCGGTTGCTGGTTTCACGCAGCAGGGCGGCAGGCAGTTCCACCCAGTCCGCCGTCATGGCGTCTTCCGACACGATGGCGCGCAGATTGGTGGCCCATTCGTAGGAACGTTCATCCCCCTTGACACCCACCGTTTTGATGGGAATGAGGCCGGCATAGGCCTGCCAGACTTTTTCATACCAGCCGTATTTTTTCAGGTTGCCGATGAAGATGGCGTCGCATTCCCGGATGATGTCCAGCCGGTCCTTGGTGACCACGCCGGGGCAGCGCACGGCCAGGCCGGGGCCGGGGAAGGGGTGGCGCCACAGAATGTCGTGGGGGATGCCCATGGAGGCTCCCAGTTCGCGTACCTCGTCCTTGAACAGTTCCGCCAGGGGTTCCAGTACCTTCCCCTGCGCCTGAAGCTCCAGCACGCGTTCCACACGGTTGTGGTGCGTCTTGATGACGGAAGCCTTGGATTTGGCGTTGGAGGCGCTTTCAATCACGTCCGGATACAGGGTTCCCTGGGCAAGCATTTCCGCATTGCCTACGGCATCCCAGAATACGTCAATGAACAGTCCGCCGATGATGCGGCGCTTCTTTTCCGGGTCTCCCTCTCCGGCCAGGGCCGTCAGGAAGCGTTCGGAGGCGTCTACCGTTTCAATCTTGACGCCCATGCGTGCGAAGTTGGCGCGGACTTCATCCGCCTCGTTTTTCCGCAGAAGGCCGTTGTCCACGAAGATGGCGCGCGTGTTTACCCCGGCTTCATGCAGCAGAACGGCCAGCACCGTGCTGTCCACGCCGCCGGAAACGCCGCAGACGACCTGCTTGTCGCCCACGCGTTCGCGGATTTCACGGATGAGTTCCCTCTTGAAGTCGCCGATGTCGAATTTTTTCAGATTGGCGGTGCAGGAGAGGAAGTTGCGCAGAATGGTCCGTCCTTCATGAGAGTGGGTCACTTCCGGATGGAACTGGATGCCGAAGGTGGTTTCCCCCCATTGCAGGGAGACCGGAATTCCTTCCGCATTGCGGGCGATCACCCGGCAGCCTTCCGCCAGATGGTCCACCGTGTCCGAATGGCTCATCCATACTTGGGAGGAAGGGGACATGTCCTGATACAGGCCCGTGCAGGATTCCGGAATGAGGGCGGCGGGGCCGTATTCCCGCTTGTTGCTGGCTTTGACGCTTCCCCCATGCTTGATGTTGAGAAGCTGCATGCCGTAGCATACGCCCAGAACGGGAACGTTCAGGCTCTGGAGCCAGTTGAAGTCGATATCCGGCGCGTCTGCGTCCGTCGTACTTTTGGGACCGCCGGAAAGGATGACGGCTCCGGGTTCGTGGATCTGGTCCAGGTCTTCCAGAGCGTACAGTTTGGCCATGTAGCCCAATTCGCGCACGCGGCGCACGATGAGCTGGGTGTATTGGGAGCCGAAGTCGATGACGGCTACGAGATGTTTGTCGTCCATGAGAGAGGTTTTAGCAGGAATAGTTGATAGGTTCTTCCGTGATGGTGATGTCGTGGGGGTGGCTTTCCTTCAGGCCGCCGGACGTGATCTGGACGAACCGGGCCTTTTCCCTGAGCTCCCGGAGGTTGTGGGCGCCCAGGTAGCCCATGCCGGAACGCAGGCCGCCCATGAGCTGGAAGACGACGTCCGCCAGCATGCCCTTGTACGGGACGCGGGCTTCCACGCCCTCCGCAACGAGCTTGCCGGAACTGTTCTGCCCGTACCGGTCGCCGGAGCCGCGGCGCATGGCTCCGAGGGAACCCATGCCGCGGTATTGCTTGAAGTGGCGGCCCTGGTAATGGACCACCTTGCCGGGGCTTTCCTCCGTGCCTGCCAGCAGGCCGCCCAGCATCACCAGGTCGGCGCCGGCCGCCAGGGCCTTCACGATGTCTCCGGAATAACGGATACCGCCGTCCGCAATGACGGTCACGCCTGCGGGGCGGGCCACGGAAGCTACTTCCTTAATGGCGGTGAACTGGGGCATCCCCACGCCGGAAATGACGCGGGTGGTGCAGATGGAGCCGGGACCCACGCCCACCTTGATAGCCTGAACGCCCGCCTTGATCAGGTCGGAAGCGCCTTCCGCAGTGACTACGTTGCCGGCCACGATGGGGCGGTCCGTCAGCTTGCGGAGATTGGAAACCACATCCATCACGCGTGTGGTATGGCCTGTGGCGGCGTCGATGAACAGGGCATCAGCCCCTGCGGCGACCAGGGCCTTGGCCCGGTCCAGGTAGTCGGGGCCTACGCCTACGGCAGCGCCGCAGCGCAGATGGCCGTGGTCGTCCTTGGAGGCGTCCGCAAACATGGCGCGCTTCTGGATGTCCGTTTCCGTGATCAGGCCGGCAAGAACGCCGTTTTCATCCACGAGGGGGAGTTTTTCAATGCGGTGCGTGTAAAGGATGTGGCGGGCTTCTTCAATAGTGGTGCTGGGGGCGGCGGTAATCAGGCGGGAAAGAGGGGTCATCACATCCTTCACCAGCACGTGTTCGTAATCGTCCACTCCGCGCATATCGCGGCCGGTGACGATGCCTTCCAGCTTTCGGTTGGCGTCCACCACGGGGAAGCCGGAGTAACCCTGGTCCATCATGACGTGATGGACTTCTTCAAGCGTCATGTCCTTGCTCACCGTGACGGGGTTCGGGATGACGGCATTCTCAAAACGCTTTACGCGGGACACCATGGCCGCCTGAATGTCGATAGGATTGTTGCGGTGGATGACGGCGAGGCCGCCTTCACGTGCCAGGGCAATGGCCAGTTCCGATTCGGAAACGGTGTCCATGGCCGCAGAAAGCACGGGGATTTTCATGTTGAATCCGGGAACGAGCTGGGAACTGATGTCCGCATCACCGGGAAGAATCGCGCTCAGGCGGGGCAGCAGGAGCACGTCGTCAAAACTTAATCCAAGAGGGAAATCTGCCATGCGACAATCTACAGTCAAATGCCCTCTGACGCAAGCCGAAACACAAGAGGGGCGTTTGTTTTTTTGAGATAACGCCGCGCCGCGGAAATGGTGAATCAACGTTGCGGCATGATGCGCCACAGGCCAGGAACAGGGGTCTTCTCCATGTCGCATTCTTCCTGCAGGACGTGGAGGATTTCGGGGTTTTCCAAATAGATATATCCGACATTGTATTCCTTAAAGAAGGGAAGGGCGTTTTTCTTTCCGAGATTGGAAGGGGAAAGAGTGAAGGGGATTCCTGAGAGAGAGGCGAATCTGGCGATACTCATTGCCGAGTTTCTGTCCATCATGAGTACTTTGTTTTCAGGATTATTGCCTTTCAGATAAGTGTCCATTTGCCGGGCGACAGGTTCCGGGATGGTCATTAATTCAGCTCTGTCAAAGGGCGACAGGAGGGAGCGCAACTGCCCTCTATTGATATAAAGTGCAGCGATGGCGATGATGAGTGCGATTAAGATATTTGTTGTTTGAAATTTGTTGTCCTTTTCCCCCGAGGCTAAGCGGAAACGGAAGAGAATAATGGTAATGAGAACCGTATAAATCCAGGGAACATGATAACGGGAGTCGGGGTATCCGGTAATGATAATCGGAGCAAGGGAAAGGAGGATGATGCAGAAAAAGATCCATATTCCGGAAGGGATGGGGGATGGTTCTATATAAGTTTTTGATTTTCTCAAAAATAAGGAGCCAATATAGAATACCAGGAGAAGAAAAGCCGCGGGGATGATCATGTGTACCAGCGATGTGCATGAACTTTTCATGCGGACCAGAAAAGCCTGCATCCACAGGGAAAAATTGTCGCGAATGGTGTGCGCAGGGCAGCTATCACAGAAAAATGTGGAAGGGCGTGTATCTTCAATGGTCCAGATTCGTCTGGCGTTGTCTGTAACGAAAAGAACATCAAAATGATGTATGGAATAATAAATCCATGGGGAAATGGTCAGAAGAAAAGTCAGGGAAAGTACTGATATTGCTTTGATATTTCTTTTTTTGAGGCAGACGAACAAATAGTAGATGATGATTAATCCGGCGAATCCGATAAAGTCAAACCGGTTCATGACGCCAAGACCAAGGAATAAGCCTGTGAAAAAAGAATTCCTAAGGTTAAATCCGTTGAGCCGGTTATCAAGATAAAAATAAAATGTACCTAAAATATAAACGAGGCTCCAGGAGGTGGTGCCTCCGCCGCAGACTTCCAGGGAAAATTGACTGAAACAGAAAATAGCCAAAACAAGGATTCCCCACAGGGAGGAGTCGTTGGCATTTAGAATACAAATTTTCCGTATGAAATAGGCAAAGAGGAAAACGGATATAAAGTTGACGTACAGGTAGGAGTTGATTTGCTGTTCAAAAACAAGATTGAATATATAAAGGAGAAATGGGTAAAGAGGAGGAAATCCGATTGCCTGGAAAGTCGGATAAATATTTTGCCGTATATAGTTTATTTTGTAAAATTCATTCTCAAATGACTTTGAGAGATCAAACAATTGCCATATATCGAAATTGACATTCTGTCCATAAAGCGCAGAAATGAAAAAGACCCATAAAAAGGACAGTGCCGAAAACGGTATGATTTTTTTAAGAGGGGCATGTTGCTTCAAGTAGTAGGCAGCCAGCCATAGGGGAACGATGAATACCTGGAAAAGGGGAAGCGAAGAAGGAAAGAAGGGGAAGGCAGCCAAAGCTACCGCCCCCCAAAGGGAAGGAATAAAAGAAGTTTCAATGAATGCCGGATAGCGTTTATGTATCTGATGCGCGGCAAGAAAAGCAATGAAGGAAATGGCTATATATCCTTGGACGGGAAGTTCATGAATGAACAGGGAAAGGAGAAGGCCCCAAATGACGGCGAATGCAAAGAAGTAGCGGCATATACTTTTGGCGAATTGGCCGTTTGCGGGATAAGTAGAAGCCATGATTTACAAGGGGGCTGATTTTTATGGGTGGTACTTCCGGAAAAGATTCTTCACCAGGGTGGCAAACAGATTGAAGTTGCCTTTGAAGAAACTGATTTTGGTGGGGACCTTTCCTTTGGGAGGATAGGCGCGGGTAACGGGTATTTCACAGGCTTTCAAGCCAAGCTGTGAGGCACGTACGGAAAGATAGGCAAGCAGTTCGTAGGTTTGGAATATATCCCTGAAGGGCTGTACTCCGGGGTGCTCGAGATAATGACGGGAATAAGCCCGGTAGGCGTTGGTTGTATCGGTAAACCATTGACCCGCGCTCAGGGAAATGAGAGGGGCGTGCATGAATTTCAGGGCGACGTGGCGGATGACAGGCGTGTTGATAGCCTTCCCCCCCCTCCTAAAACGCGAGCCCTGAATGAAGTCGAAACCTTCCTGAAGCTTGGATATGAATTTAGGTACGTCTTCGATGCTGTCCTTGTCATTTCCGTCAATGGTAATGAATCCGTCGTAACCGCGTTGCAGAGCCCACCAAAGTCCCATGCGCAATTGAGCTCCCTGCTTGCCGGGGCCTGTTTTGACAAGAAGCGTGTTGACACCGTATTGACGCAGAAGGTGTTCTTCCGTAGATCCGTCTGTGGACCCCCCATCACAAATGATTATGTCCCCAAAAGATGGAATCCTTGCGTTCGTGGCTCTTTCCAGTTCGTGATGGATGCGTTCTCCTTCATTGATAATAGGGATGAGAATGCAGTACTTGCTTTGTTTGGTCTGATAGCTTTGAACCGTAAAAGCGGGGACTCCCGGTATGGAAGAATGAACTGATATAGAGTCGTCTGGAGTGTTTTCCGGGTCTGAAGAACTGGTCATGGCTTTTGTAACTGGGTTGGCTGAAGGAGAACGGTTGATTTCTGCCGCATGAGATGGGAGGCAGTTTTCCGGAGCCGGTAAGGAGGGATATATTGATTCTTGGAAGGTTGATTAGCGGTCGCGGCCGGTTTGAACTTTATTGTTATGGCTGCCTTGGCTTTCTTCCCTGACATTGAGCGCCTGCATGTCCAACATGACGGAGGAGTGTCTTTCCTGGACGATATGGTATGCGGCTGCATTGGCATTGAGGATGACGAGCCTGAGTATGTATTCCCCCAGGATGGTAAGAATAAGGAAAAGGCTGATGAAGAAGATGGACAAGGTAAGCATCAGCGTGGTCCAGCCTTCAACGACATGATCGGAAAAAAAGCGAATGGCAATAGAATAAACGGCGACGAGAAAAGCTATGAAACTTGTGAACAATGCGAGAATGTTGACTGCCCGCAGAAGGCGCGTGGAGTTGTAAATGATGATGTTCATCCCCTTCATATACCCGTCGATAATGCCTTCCTGACGACTGATGGCTGCGGGCAATGTGTATTCTACAATATTGGTGGGGTACCCTGTGCGGAAGAGGCAGTAAGAGAGCATGTGATGGAAATAGAAAGCTTCCATGACGGCATTGACTGCCCGGCGGCTGATGACTCGGAAACCGGTATCGTTTGGGGGGATTTCATATTTGACGATATGGCCGAAAATCTTGCGGAAGATGAATGATCCTATTCTGTAGCAGGTATTTTTCCTTACATCTGCACATCCACAGACGATGTCGCTTCCCTGACAGCAGATATCTACTCCCCGTTCCAGTGCGTCCGTGGAAAAATTTTCATTGTCGGCCAGAATGACAATGTCGCCAATAGCATTTTCCATGCCGGCCGCGAGAGAAATGTCGTCGGCAAGACGGTGGGAAAAAAGAAGGTATCTCAGCCTGGGAACGGTAGAAAGTGTTTCCGATATGCTGCGGCTGAGCAGACGGCGCGGATCGCAGATGACGATTTCAGAGTTCGTATAGCGGGCATTGAGAAAATCCGATAGAAGAAGAAATTCTTCTGTTTGCATCGGACGGGTCACATTGAAAACAAGGGAGATGAAAATGTCTTTTTTCATGATGTTAGCTAGAGGAGGGGCCGGCTCCGTTCAATCTGGCGGATGAAATCCATACAGTCATAGATATTGTCTATTTTTCCGCCCATGATGCAGTGGTAGCCGGAAATGCCTGCGTAATTGGATTTAAAGAGAATGGGGCGGCTGTCATCTACTTCGCTTATGGGAAGGACGGTTTTGACCTCCCACAGAGAATCACGGTATACGGTTTTGCCGATGCTGGGCATGTAACGGGCGGCATCATGTACCATGGCTTGGTAGGAACTGTGTTTTGGATCTTCAGCCAATATCCGGTAGGCGTCGGTATAAATGTCGTTTTCGTCTTTATCATACCATTCATAATGAGGTGTATACCGTACATGGCTCAGGGTATATAACTGACGACTGGGAAAGGGCATGATGGAAAAGAATGGTCCGCACATGACAGTAAATCCCCGGTTTTGAATTTCTTCCGGTACTTCGACGAGGGCCATTTCAGTCATTTCATGCTTGAGGGGAATTAGCCTGATTCCCGAGGCGGCATTCAGTTTATTGATGCGGGCGTAGGTGCAATTATAGAGATTGCGGCAGCGGACGGTAAAAAGTCCACCTTCTTTTTTTGATGTAATGTCTGTCTCCAAGCCTCCCCCTGCGATCTGGCGGAATTCCAGAACCTGCGTGCCTGTACAGATTTCTACGCCGTTTGAAGCGCAGCGCTGAAGAATATTGTCACGGAGAATAGTGGCATCAAAAGCAAATTCCCGGGCATCGAAAACCGCTTCAATGTAATGGGAGTTGAACAATCTGCAAATGTTTGAGGGAGCCGGCTGGCAGGGAGCTCCGATGTGCTGGCAGAAGTTTTGAAACTGCTGAGCCGTCACTTTACCTAAAATCCGGCCAATGGCGTAATATTTTGCAAAATCATCAATGACGCAATCTGGGAATTCCTTGATGAAACGTGGAAAGGAAAGGCATGAACGCATGCCGGTCAGAAGACTGCGCGGGTAATGATATCCTGAATGGATGCGAGCCTGGTTATTGTAACTGGCATGCGTCATGCATGAGTCTTCGTACTCGCACAACAAGACTCTCTTGCCCTGAGAGGCAATAAAATCAGCAATATAAAGCCCGTAAAACCCTCCTCCGATGATGATACTGTCGTATATGTCCTTTTTCATGGGGTTTGGTTCCAGATACCGGCAACAAGAGAGAGGCTGTTTTCCATGTTCTGGATAGGATCTCCTTTTGCCGGGCAGCTCATTTCAATGGAAACAAAGTGCTCGTATCCCCCATCTTCCAGAATTCGCTTTAAATCTGTCAGCAGTCTTTTACGCGGGGTAAGGGGAGCAAGCATGGGTTCGCTGAGATGAACATGGCTGATCATATGGACCTTATCCGCGACCAGGCTGAGCAGTTCTCCGTTGGCAATTACGCAGCCCATATCCAAATTCAATTTAAAGCCGGGATGTGCGATTGCCTGGCAGAGATGAATGGCTTCTTTTACGGAGGTTACGAAGTTGCCGCCATAAATGCCCGGGTTAGGTTCCATGCCGATCACGCACCCATGGGCTGAAGCGAAATGGGCCAGCTTAGTGAAAAAATCAATAGCAGTCTCCCAGTCTTTTTCATTGTGGGAAATTCTATTTTTAGGACTGCCGAAGACAAGGTTGCGGATACCCCCTGCTTCAGCAAAAAGTACGGCCTGTTTGAGGTAGGCAAGCAGTGCCTCCCGTTTTTCTGTTCCTTCAAACAATCGTAGTTCCGGATGTCCTGCTAGTAATGACTGCATGCTTGGCAAAGTGAATCCGAGCTCCCGCAGCCGGGCAGCAAGTTTTTGCATCGGAATAAGCTGGGAGTAGGGGACTTCAGGGAAAAAACGGGTTGGCGCAATCTCCAGCCCAGTGAAGCCGTAATGTCTCATAAGGGCATAAACCGCCTCATCGTGCTGCTCCTTCCACGCTATATTGGAGACCGCCAGTTTCATGCGATTCCTCCTTTTGTGTTGTGGACGTGTTCCGACTGCTGATGAAGGAAGGCTTTCAGCCTCCTCAGAACGTTTTCACGGTCTTGAAAGTAGCCTCCTTCCACATGGCGGCTTTTCATGTTATAATAAACAGGTTTTTTTCCGGGAATGTGATTGTGCAGGGTAAGTCCCAGACATTCCTCCGCCACTTCTGCACAGGAAAGTGGTTCGACGGCGATGTTAAGTATCTTCCAATCTTCTGCCAGACCGCGTTTGATTAATGGCCAGATATCTGAAATATCCAAAAAAGGAAAGACACTGCGGCTGTCTGTAAGGTGCCATGCCGTGAAATTAGACCTTTTGAGTATGTCGAGAGCCACTTTTTGTTCAGTTGCTGGAGATTCTCTGTTGATGATATGGTTGTGGTCCCCTTCTTCCTCATAGACAGCTTCCAGCCGTTTCACCTCTTCATCCTTGAGGGAGGATACCAGTTCCATCCATTTGCCGGCGGAAATCATGCTGGGAAGAGGATGCATCAAATCAAAGATGAAGTTTTTCTTTAACCCGTTGGCGAAGAGGGCCGGAAGGCGAACGATTAATGAAGAGGGGAAATGTTTTTTCACCCAGCATTCGAGCCGGTAGCGGTTTTTTCCGTAGGCGTCCTGGCGTGTTTCGTCAGGAATTGAAGATTCATCCGGAGAGGGAATGAAGGAGGAATACACATCAATCGTGGAAATGAGAATGAAGTGTTTGGCTTTTACCGTGGAAAGGCAGTCCATCAGTATTTGAATGGCCGCCTTGTCTTCCTCCGGGTGTAAATTGGCATACCATTTGACGGCATTTACTCCGGCGCATACGAGCAGGTCAAATTCCCCTCCTTTAATTTCTTCAATATTCCGGGAATTAAAGAATACATCGAACTCGTGCTGCTTCCGGAGATTGCTTCCAACAAAACCTGTATGACCGATGAGAGCATCCATAAGGTGAGTTTAAACTGACAGTTAGTGAATATGGAAGGACCCTATTCTTGTTTCGAAATGGAATAAAATTTGTGAAGCGGGAGCAATGCTAACGGATTTACAATCCGGAGTCAAGCTACAGTTCTAAGGAAAAAACATTTGAGATAATTTTCGCTCTTATTTGTACGAATTCCATATTACGGAGGAATGGGGCCTTTCTAGTTTGGAATTAAATTAATCCTCAAGTGCAATACAGAAGAAATTCTTCCATTCTTTCTTTAGATTTTATAATAATAAAATCACTTATTGTTAATAATATATGAGTATTATTGATGATGAAATGCATCATCAATGCGGCGAATCATAAGATGTCACCTCAATTGATGAAGGATTCAATTATTCTTATGAAAATGTCAGCCGGATTGTAAATCCGCGCATATAATTTACAAAGGGACGAACTGTTCTTATCTTTGTTTGGAATAAGGAAAATTTTAGCTTGATTTAAATAGTACGCATGGTTATGAAACGCCGATGGAAAATGAGTTGTTCCCGACGGATACCTTCAGACCCTGGCGTATCCTTTTCGTCTGTCTCGGCAACATTTGCCGTTCTCCCGCTGCGGAAATCATTTTCAAGACCATGGTAAAAAAGCAGGGGCTGGATGGAAGGATTGAAAGCGACTCCGCCGGCATGATCGGCTACCATCGGGGATGCCCTCCCGATGCCCGGATGCTGGAAGCCCTGGAAAAATACGGCTACAACAATCCGGGACTCAAATCACGCCCCGTGCGGAAGAATGACTTGGAAGAGTTTGATCTGATTGTGGGTATGGACCGGGAAAACCTGCGCGATTTGAAGAAGATGGACAAGAATGGGCTCGCAGAACGAAAAATCGTGCCCATGTGCTTTTTCGCAACCCATTTTCTGGATGAAGAGGTACCGGATCCCTATTATGGCGACCGGGAAGGATTTGAACACGTCGTGAAACTTCTGGAAGATGCCTGCTCCGGTTTACTGGAACATTTGAAAAAACAGATGAATCCCTGAGAGGTGTCTAAGGCTATTATTTCATGATGTCAAAAGATTGCCGATATGACGGCTGTTGGGAGAAATGAATAGGAGTCGCTCTCCCTCATGCTTTTAAATGAAATTACAAGGACATGGTAATTTCTAAATTATTCAGGCCATGATGCATCACTTTTATTAGGAACATTCTTTTTTTGCCGTTGCAATCCTTTGCGGCAATTATTTTTTTTCTGAAAAATGCATGATAGGGGTCTCTATGTAGAAATCGAGAATTTGAAAATTCACGCCGGCGAGGATTCGGAATTTCGGCACGGGCTTTATTAATATAATTTGATTTAATATATTTCTCTATATATTGATATAAAAAACTCAGTATAAGCAATACCATAACAGTAATTATGGCATAGTCATTAAAAAGGACATCCTCAGCCCAAGATAATAAAATCATGAAAACAAGTGTACTAAATCCTAAAACGGTACCTTTCTTCCACCCTTTTAAATAAATATAATGGTGAAAGCAATAATTAAATAAATTGCACTCAAATAATTCATAATACAGATTTATACTGGTAGATAAAAACAGGGTATGAGCGGAGTATAATTTGGATTTTTATTCAAGAATATTTCCTCTAGAAATTTTAGAGACAGGAATACTAAAAATCTTTTTATGACAGTGGAAAAGATTCTGAAACAACAAATATAGATAATTCTACAATCTTACCAGTGGCGAATGTCTTTTTCAGTCAGTACAGGACGCCGGTCAAAAATGAATAAGGTAAATCCGTTCTTTAGAATCAAGGCATTAATACTATATCGGTCATACGGCATTCCTTCTTTTTCTTTCCACTCCGTATCTTGCCACCATGCTTCTATATCATCCGGATAAATTATCGGATAATTCAACCACTGGTAGACTGAATTGATTCTTTTTAAAATACGATCAATCTGCTCTTTGGAATTGTCACTATCTTGCGGTCTTATTTTTAATTCAATGTGCTTTCCCGGAGGGAAGATACGGTTCGGCGAGTGAGCAAAAACTCCTTTCACTTTCTCCTGAATTTCAGGATACTTGGTTCGTATGGAATACCCGAGACGGCTGGAACTTATGTTATGTTCTTCCAGAGTCGTGAGCTCCTTGTCAATCCAGATTTTAGAGGATGAGGGAAAACTGTGGAGCTCCGAATGATTGTGTAATGCCGTTCCTGTTTCAGGAAGGTTCCTGGAACGCTCTTCCAAAGTTAAGGGTGGCACCTTATTGCCTTCATCGCATGCAGTTGTATAAATGTATGCAATTAATATTGTGACGTAGATGAGGTTCATTACAGGTTATTTTATAAAGAAGACAAACTTCATCCATGTGCGCCTACTATATTACCATCTTACCTGGTTTTTCCGCTACGCGTTGAACAATGGAAATCAAGACCAGCTTTCTGGTCTGTGCATTTTACCGCTACGCCTATTTCTATCAATACATGATATTGAAGGATATTTATGAATAAAATGATCTGATTGGCAAGTATGTTAAGATTTTGATTTTGTCAATTTTCAGGTATTTCCTTATTCTGTTTGAGAGAAATTTCTTTGAGATAGTCGATTTGCCTTTGCGCGTCAGCATCCCCCAGTTTTTTTGCTCTTTCCAATAATTCTATTGATTTTTCGTAATCAATGGGGGTGGCTTCTCCTGCCTCGTCATTTAATTCTCCTGAATAAAGTAATGCCAGATTTGTTAAAGCAGGGGCATAATTTTTTTCAGCTGATTTTAACAGCCATTTTTCGCCTTCTTTCAAATCCTTCTTTGTATAAAAACCTATCAGGTACTGGTAACCATAATTGTTCAGGGCCTCGGCGTCATCTGTACGAGCTGCTCGTTTTAAAATTTCAAGCATCCGCAATTTTTCCTGGTCTGAATAGTTTTTAATGAAAGATGGCCCTGCAAATATTAGTAAGGAAGCAAGTCTATACTCTGATCTCTGATGATGCTGAGCAGAAGCGGCTTGAAACAAAGAGATAAATTCCCTGCCCAGATGTTCTTTAAGATCCGGGTCGGGTTGATTCATGAAGCAGAGAAACAGAAATCCCCCCAATTGATTTTGAGCTTCCGGTATTTTGTCGACAGGTGGCTTGGACAGCATGAAAGCCCCCATGTTCCAATCCCCTTCTTCTATATAATATTTGGCTTTTAAAATTATTCCAAGGGGGTGATTGGCCTTTGCAAGCTTTTCCTGGTACTCCTTCCGGTGTTCGCCGCTCTGGTTCAGAGCTGCAATATAAGTCAGGCGGGAGGATGAGGAAGCCAGTTGGTTCATTTCTGCATCCGTCTTCTCCGTGTCTTTTCCCGCTTGCATGAGAAGAGCTCTGTTTGTAAGAAGCAGGTACATCTGGGCCAATGGGTTCCCTTTCTTGGACAGTGCTGTTAGCTCCTGAAGTCCTGCTACAGAATTTTTCTGGGGATGGAGCTCTAAGATGCGTGTGACAGCAAGAAAAACACCGGCTTCTTCATCTCCCCCTTCTTTTGCTTCCTGTAAATAGGAAAATGCAAGTTGAGGGGAATAATCCGTATATTGAGGGTCAAGAAGCAGTTGTCCTGTGATTCGTTTGGCGATCTTGTCTCCCCGTATTGCTGCCTTTTGCAGGATTTTGAGGGCTTCAACACGGTTATATGGGACTTGTGTTCCTTGTAAATAGATGCCGGCCAATGCACGAGCCGCACAATCGTTTCCTGTTTTCTCCAGAGATTGGAGGGTTTCTACAATTTTATTTACAGGAATATTTGCGTTGTCAAGGAGGTTATAGACATTACTTTCCTTTTCGGTGGGGTTGAAAAAATCATTTTTCCAATCGTAGAAATCGTCGAGAACCAGTCTGAAAGGTTGTGAATTTTCTTCTTCTCGAATTTGTATATCACCTAGTGTATTGAGTTCTGCAGCCCCTATTGAGCATGTGGAGAAATAGAAAAGATATAATATATATTTAATCATATTTTGATGAAGTTTAAATTTTGTATATATTATATTATAATCTGATATTCAAAGTAATAACGTTGGGATTGAATCAAATATTTAGAAACTCTATCGCGCCTGTTTTTCGTTGCCTGTTGGGCCATGGAGATCACGACCAGCGTTTTGGATTCGTGAATTTCACTGTCATGCATCTATAATTCTTGCAAAGGATTTAGCTTTAACAGCACTAGAATCTTGTTTCAATCTTTTTTCTGCTACTTCACGTGTTTTTTACTAATATGCATACATCTAAACTAGAATTATTAGATATTTGGTTCCCAAAGGAAGTGTCCTGGATCATTTTTCCATAGGCGTCATAGGAGATTTCCCGAATTCCTGAGGTATCACAAACCAGGGAAGATAGGCGGTGGTGGTGCCCGCCGGATCGATGGCTTTGACGGAGTACCATCCGGTTGCTCTCATAGAGAACGCACATCATCAAACGCCTCGTTAGCTCAGT
>NZ_KQ971080.1:598-7493 GCF_001580195.1 Akkermansia sp. KLE1798 | reverse complement strand
CATCATCAAACGCCTCGTTAGCTCAGTTGGTAGAATAGTTGACTCTTAATCAATTTGTCCACGGTTCCAGCCCGTGATGGAGTACCAAATTTTTAAAGAGACGTCCGGCCAATCTGGTAGGACGTCTCTTTTTTATTTGAGTAAAATAATTAGTTAATTCTTTGCTTGATTCATTATTTTCAACTGGCGTTACGATTTATTTTTTAGAATTTTTCTTATCTGACAATATTTTGTCAATTCTATTTACTTTAAATAAAATTCCTTGGTATATTAACATGTCCGCTCCTTCTTTATTACCAGGTTGTCCATACCAATACAATTGGCATTCACCAATATACAAAACAGCACTAGGTGCTTGGGTAAGCTCCGTTCTAAAACTATCAGTTTTTCCTTTCTTCATATACATTGCGACCTGTTTTTTTAATGCATTGACGATTAGTTTTTTTTCTACTGGTGTAAAATGAAAGGTATCTTCTTTTTTACCGGGGAAAAAGAACCCAGATATTCTCTGGTCTTTTTCATGGAGTGCATTGTATAATGCTTCGTTAAGTTGGATAATATACTCAAGGTTATTTTCTGAATAACCCACGTGACAAATAAAACAACTAAAAATGATAGATATAATTTTTTTCATAAAGATTAAGATTGAGGTTTAAATTCTGAAAATGATAACCCTGAACCAATTCCTTGCGGTAATAAAGAGGTTGGATCACCAACATCGACACTTTTTCCATTTATTATTTTGGTAATTTTTTTGTAAAAACCTTTGAATGTAGCGGATTGTCGTCTTCTCCAATAGCAGCATAACCATTTGGAGCGTAAACAGTGCACTTACTTTCATTAGCTATTTTTTGAGGTAATACTCCCAATCCCACCTCGCAAGATACTAAATAGATAAAACATTTACTGCAGAATGTCTCTTCATTTTTAAGAGCTTTTACCATTTCAGTAACATTTCCTTCATAAATTCTATTAGCTTTTTTTGGATCTGTACTGTTATTCCAAATTATCGTTTCTCCTGGTTTTGGAACAATTGCCATTTCACCAGGGTTTCCGTGCATAATAAGAGTAAGATTCTCGATGCAGCAAAAACAATTTACTTCATCATCAATTTCATTAATGATACCTTTAAAAGTGTATTCTTTAATTGTTCTTTCAGCATCTGATTTTGATTTTATATCAGGTGTGACATTGATAACAATATCTTTACCAAAAAAATATTTTTCCTGTTATTTCAATATTTATTAAAGAATTATTTCCAAGGAACCCGTATAGATGTTGATCGCCCTGTTCCTGAGCCGCCTGTCCGAGCTCTGCTGGGTTCTGGCCCGTTTTGAGGCCCTCGACGCAAAGGAAAAGACAGGGGATCAAGGATAATGCCCCCTCACGGCCGTTGCGCCGGAAGATTGAAAGGTTCTATTCCGTTTTTGAACAGCCTTGTACCGGAAAAACCCTCTCATTTCGGGGAATGGGGGGTTATACATTTTTACGTGGGGTAATCAGATGGCATGAACCATCATGAACGCGGTAAAGGCGACAGATGAAGGAAAAAGGATACACCTTTCTCAAAATTGACGCATCCATGAAATAAATGTTTTGGTTCTCTATTTCTTTCCCTTTTCATCTTGTCTCCATCTTTCTATAAGGTTCCTCCCCATAAAAGGATGATTCGGAATATTTGCAGACCACACAGGGTTATTAAAATCCGGCTGTAAATAGTACGTGTTGCGGATGTTTACTATTCTGAAGTTTGCCTGTTTCCATCAGCATGGTGTATCTTTTCACAATGGATTAGCACCACAAGCACAGAGCGGGGGAAGAAATCACAGAAGCCAGATGCAGGAAGATGATTTTCATCCTTTTCTGATGGATGGTATTCTTTCACAATTTTTATAAGTTAGTTTTATAGATAGAAACAAGAAAATATTTAAATATTATTCAATAAGAATTCTACAGTATTGATTTTTTTAATATATATCTTGATAAAAAGATTATAATCAGCGCTCCAAAAATCAGAAACAGGAATAGCAAATGTTAGGATTGTCTATAGGGTGTAGTAACATTATTTAAAAAAAGAGATTATTAAATGGCAAAGTATTTTGCTGATTGCTATCGGTAAATATACGGCAAACAGAATAATCAATAAAAATTCTATCATCCTTAACGATTATTGAGCAAGGAAGAATCGAATTCATTGGTTTCTTTATGATATATATTTTCAAATTCTTTATTTTTTATAGGCGGATCGTCAGCTAGTTCAATACTGCACCGCGCCAAAATTTTTTTTCTTAAAGGATTTTTAAAATATTTCGTTGCCGATTCTACTTCATCATCAATTCCGCAATTTTCATATTTCTCTAACTCTATATATTTACATACCCCCAAGGCTTCTTTTTTTTTATATAGGTAACTAGTAATACCGGATTGTTTATGAAATCCGACAAAAGAAAAACCTTCATCTATAAGTTGGAAATGATGATATTCTAATGTTTTTCCCCTATATTCTGTGGGTCTCTCCCACAGAAAAATAATGCCTTTTATATATGTTAAATAAATAATGGTGAATAAAATAATAGAAAAAATGATTAATATTGAAGCAAATATTTTTTTGATATAAATTATATTGTTTTTAGTCATTTAATTTTCATTGATTAAAGAGGAGGGTTTTCTGGTTTGTATTTTGCTTTTTCTTCTTTTGATGGGACTGGTTTCTTTGGATTTGCATAATCAGTTCTCCCATCAACCCCATACATAACTGTCCCAAAAAAACCTTCCCATACTTGGGTAAAAGATTGTTTTCCTGGACCTGGTGAAGTAGCCGTCCTACATCCACAGCTAATGACAATTGCCCCTTTTATAAAACTTCCTTTCTTAAAGATACCTTGTTGAATATCATTGTTAGTAATGGAAAAACTATTGTCAGGCACACCGTAGTCTGTGAAAGGGTATCGTGGATTTAAACTTCCTGGCAACCCGTGGCCATAATAGACGAAACGGGAAATTCTGTCTTCTCCTGTCCTTTCCATGAAAGCTGTAGTTACAGTCCCTGTAATACTATCTAATTCATAGATCTGAACTGTATTTACAAGAAAGGCTAAGTCTGATTTAGTTTTATAGAATCTCAATTCAACATCTAATTCTGCAGCTTTTTTTCGAATTTGATTTAGGTAATGTTGAGAGTCTTCCATGTCATTCATAGCCCGTATCCTATAAGTTTCATATTCGACTAGCCATTCTATTTTTTCGCCAGGCTTAATCAATCGTTTACGTTTTTTGATTTGTTCTTCGGCAGAGGTTATAAAATTTGACCAGTTTCGATCATGAAAACCATAACCAGATATTTTTTTTATAGCAGAAAAAGCGAGATATGAAAGGAAACGATCAAAATATATAGTTGAAAACTCAATTCCTCCAATATTTGTATTGCAACCACCGCTAATAACAATTTCGTTAAGTCCTAATTTATCAATACGAAAAAAAGGAGAATTCTTAACAAATCTATAGAGGTTATTTCCACCTTGTTCTTGGATGAGGTCACGGTTAATCCATCTGCCGTCAGTAGGGTTAAGATGACGGAAATTGTAGTAAATTAGCCCTAATTCATCATCCATGTACTCGCAAGAAAAACGGAACTTGTTGTTCTGGGCTATTTCTCCTTGTACCTTTAGAAGTTCTCCGAACGGAGCATACTCGTAGAGGGCTCTTCGTACCTGCTGACCGTCAAAAATGGAAGTGACGTTCTTCAGGGCGTCGTGCATGAAGTAGAAATGTTTTCCAGTTTCTGTTACCCTTTCTTTCCCACATGTCATCATCAGGATACGTGTGGTTATCGGTTCTGCCGGATCCCACAGATAGCTTTTCTCCAGTATAGGTTCGGGATACATCAGATCTAATTTGGCTACTTGCAGGTAATCACGATACAGGTAATAAGCATGGCTAATAGCTGTTCCATTGATAGTCACTTTCTTTTCAAAGCGGCGTCCTTGGTAGTCATAGCCGCAGGCGACGACGGTGCGACCATCTTCACTGGTGAATGAGACAGGTCTGTCATTGGCATCGTAGCAAACATTCCAGATTCCTGTTGAGGTTTTCATCCTGGTCTGGTTGCCGTCCGCATCATAGAGAGGGTCAAAGGAAACATCCGCCTGAATTATGTTTGTGTACTGGTTGAGCTCGTTGGCTCCGTAGGATATTTCTTCTTCCAGCTCACGGGAGATTTTGCGGTTGCCGATGTTGTCGTACCGGTAGGCAAAGTTGCCTCTTTGCTGGAGCTCATCATTGATAAGTTCACTTCTACCATTGTAGGTGAAGTTTCTTGTGGCCGCTGCTGTAGGGGCATCCCAGGAGTCCCGGCGCTGGGTGGGGCGCATCAGGTTATCGTATTGATAGGCATGTCCGGCCAACATGTTACCAGTCCCGGCATCCTCATAGTTGATGGAGGCCAGGAGGTTGAGCGTGGGATGGTAGGTATTCCTGCGGACCATGCCGTTGGGATAGGACAATTTGTTGAGGAAGCCGCTGGTTTCGTCATACTCCCACCTAAAGGGAGCTTCCAATCCTTCCATATTCATCCCAATAATGGCACTTTTGTGGTCATAGTCAAGATGGGAGTGTTGCACAGTACGGGTACCAAGCATCAGGCGGTATCCGCAGGGACGCCCAAAGGCATCGTATTCTTCCTGGAGGCAGCTTTCTACGATCCCAAAAGAAGTGTCCTGAACCATCCTGCCATAGGCGTCATAGGAGAATTCTCGGATTCCTGAGGCATCGGAAACAGAGATCATCTGTCCGAGGTGATTGTAGGAGTAGAGCCATGGCTGGGTGTTGTCGCTGTGAGAGACGGAAACAAGCTCTCCGGTAAGGGGAGCGTAGGCATAGGAGGAAACAATACCTCTGGCCTTGGTGAGTGTTTCCAGGCGGTTGAGCCTGTCGTAGGTTTTGGAAACACAGGAGCCATCGGCATAGGTTTTCTTGAGTTCCAGTCCCGTAGCTGTATCGTAGAGCCACCTGGTGATGTCTCCGTCGGTACGGCTGGAAGGATCGGTGGTAATGTCTCCCTCGTCCACCCTGAAGGTGGTCAGAGCTATCAGATGATCAGCTTCATCATAGACGAGGCACACAGGTTGTGTAGCAGTACCGTATTCGGCTGTTTTCCGGCCGCGGATATCATAGCAATAACAGATGGTGCCCTCCAGGGTGTTGGTGATGCAGGCAGGAGCGTCACAGCAGGGGGAATAGGCAGTGGAAGTGATATTGCCTTGTGCGTCGGTTGTCCTGATGTCGCGTTCGGCCAGGTCGGTTTCGATGGTAGTGACATTGCCCCGGGCATCGGTTTGCTTCAGGATCATGCCTGTGGAGGAGTAAGAACGTTGCTGTGAGAAGCAGATTCCTGCATAATTGGTTTGTCTTATGGTAAAACCATCCACTGCAAGAGATTCAGCTGCAATGTCTGAAGAGGGAATACGGCTGAACTGGGTACGCTTGGAGGGGGCAGTATATTCTGTCCATTGAACACTCTGATGACCGTACATGTCAGTGATAAGAGTCTTGCTTTCCACTACAGGGTCCAGTTGCGAAACCATGGTTTCGGTAGTCTGTGTGAGAGGCAGTCCTTCGGTATTGTAGGTTGTAGAGGTTTGTACCTGATAAATGCCATCTTCCCGTATCTGGTAGCAGGAGGAGTTTTCCGATATCCTGTTTTTAGAGGGATCATGCGGATAAAGTTCATCCAGAAGAACAGTCTGCCTTGCGGTGCTGCCCAGTTGGTCGTAGACAGTTACTGTAGGAGCCATGTCTTCTGTCCGGGTATGCACAAGCTGTCCCTTACCATTGTAACTGTTGCTGGTGGTAATGAAGCCTCCCAGAGTATTGGGTTGTTCCTGCCGGATGATTTCTCCAAAACCGTTGGAAAGGGAACGTGAAAGAATTATTCCCTGGGACAGAGTGGTGGTGAGGATACCCTCTTGTGTCAACTCAAGTTGAGTTTCCATTTCCCGCTGACCGGTTCCTGTCTGCAGAATGGTAGTGCCGTCATAATAAGTTTGAGTAATTAAAGTAGCACCTGAAGGAGGGGTGACGGTTGTAGTGAGATGATCGTCACTGTATTGGGTCCTGGTGACCCTCCCAAGAATATCCGTGGTGGAAATGGTTCTTCCCAGATCATCGTACTGCGTACTTTCAACCGTGGTCATGGCCCCGACATCCCGGCGCGTGGAAATGATTCTTCCGGCGGCATCATAAATATAACTGGTGATGGTTTCGGGAGTGGTTTCGGTTGCCGATCGAATGGTTTCCACCAGTTGTTTGGCCGTGTTGTATCCGTAGCTGGTTGTGATGCCATCTTCGTCGGTTTCTCTCAAGGGCCCGCAGCACATCCATTCTGTGGTACTGGTTCTGCCATTGGCCTTCGTAGTTTTGACAAGTTTGAGCTCGGCGTCGTATTGGTAGTCTTCGGAAGAAATCAGAGACCATTCATCTCTCGTGTGAACGTACTGCTCTTGTCTGGTGGTGGTGCCGTCTTCAGCAATGTATTGCACGCTGCGGGTACTTTGGCCGGAAACAATGGTCCCATTTGCCTGAACGGTTGTTGTCACCTTGTGAACAGCGCCATAATCCGTTGTGACTTCATAGGTATGGACGGTCTGAACACCGTTGATGCCCTGGCTCATCTTCTGCCTACCTCGGGCATAGGGGTACTGTGCAGCTTCCCCATAAGTCTCCGAGACGCTTGTGTGAACCTGGTCGGAGCCCAAAGCTGTTTCGGTCACTATGGTTCGGTTGACTTCGGGGCTGTCTTCATAAGTGTAGCTCCTTTGGTTCAGAACGGTTTCCGTTCCGTCCTGGGCAATGATGACCTCTTTCTCCGTAGCCGGCCTGAAATCATTGAAGCGCAGGT
>NZ_KQ971080.1:0-498 GCF_001580195.1 Akkermansia sp. KLE1798 | reverse complement strand
CCGGCCTGAAATCATTGAAGCGCAGGTCAGCGTAGGTGGTGCGCGTCCCTTTCTCCCCTCCCCCTGCCCACGGTGTTGCTTCCAGAACCATCCGGCCCTGGTCGTCGTACTCATAGCGGGTGTAGCCTCCGTCGGGCTTGATTTCCAATGACACGCGGAACTGGTCGTTATATGTGTAGAGCGTTGTTTGGGCCAAGGGGGTATTGTATCCCTCCGTGCTGCTGATGGTCAGCCAGCCGCCTTCCGTGCTCTTCTGGACGGTGCGTACGCAGGATACGGGCGTTTCCTCGTTGATCTTGCGGTAGCTCTCAATCATTTCCCATTTGCCGCCGGGCAGGAAATTGCGCTCAATCCGCCGTACGATGCGCTCGTCCCCTTCTCCCTGGGTGATGGTCACATTGTTGCCTTCCACTTTCCGCTCCGTCCGGAAAGCGGGCATGCCCTGCCTCTGCTCGGTGATGAGCATTACGGGTGCTCCATCCTTGACAGTATTTTCAT
>NZ_KQ971079.1:0-1224 GCF_001580195.1 Akkermansia sp. KLE1798 | reverse complement strand
CAGGGCAAGCCCGGCAAATTCATCTTCATGGCGGACATCTGGCGGCCCAAGAATGCCATCGACGGACGCTACCTGTGGCTGCCCATCCAGTTTGACGGCGATCAGATCAAGCTGGAATGGAAAGACGAATGGAAATTGGAAGACCTGTAAGAACGCGAATCCGCAACCTGTCTCAAAACTATTTCAAGAATATGAAGAAAACACTTTCAACCGCCTTTTTCTCCATCTGCCTGTTTTGCGGCACGGCCGCTCTTTCCGTGGCGGACACCCCCGTCAAGCACACTTCCTTCAAGCCCGGAGAAATCTGGACGGACAACAACGGCGTTCACATCAACGCCCACGGCGGCGGCATCCTCTACGACAAGGGGACCTACTACTGGTACGGAGAACACAAGGTGGAGGGCGACGCGGGCAATTACGCCCAGGTGGGCGTCCACTGCTATTCCTCCAAGGACCTGTACAACTGGAAGGACGAGGGAATCGCCCTGAAAGTGGTGGAAGGGGACAATTCCCATCCCATCGCCAAGGGGTGCATCCTGGAACGCCCCAAAGTGGTTTACAACAAGAAGACCAAAAAGTACGTGATGTGGTTCCACCTGGAACTCAAGGGGAAAGGCTACGGAGCCGCGTACGCGGGAGTGGCTACGGCCACCAAGCCTACCGGGCCGTTCACGTTCCTGAAGGCCGGACGCGTCAATCCGGGCAAATGGCCTGCGAACATGGACAAGAAGGACCAGACCATGAAAACCTTCAAGGGGGTGCCCGCTCTTACTTCCAGCGCCCTGCCGGAAGGAGTCCGCTCCGAGGACATGTTCAAGAAGGATTTTGAAAAAGGCCAAATGAGCCGGGACATGACCATTTTTGTGGACGACGACGGCAAGGCCTACCACATTTATTCCTCCGAGGAAAACAGCACCACGCACATTGCGGAGCTCACGCCGGACTACACCGGGCACACGGGCAAATTCGTACGCGTCTTCCCGGGACGTTTCATGGAAGCCCCCGCCATCTTCAAGCACAAGGGCAAATACTACTTCATCGCTTCCGGCTGTACGGGCTGGGCGCCCAACGCCGCCCGCAGCGCCGTGGCCAAGCACATTGCCGGCCCGTGGACGGAACTCAAGAATCCCTGCGTAGGACCGAAGGCAGGCATCACCTTCGGCGGCCAAAGCACTTATGTTCTGCCCGTTCAGGGCAAGCCCGGCAAATTCATCTTCATGGCGG